>DASUKX010000024.1:0-64655 GCA_036278495.1 Nitrosotalea sp. | reverse complement strand
TATGATGAATCAGAAAGGAGATCTAAATCCTACATCTGCGGAATTGCTTGACTGGGTAACATCAGGCCAGATTGAAGCAATGCGCCAAATAAAGAAGTAAAAATATCATTTATACTTTCTTTTTGTTTTTCTTTTCTTTTTAAAATTGAAATAATTCTATAACTCCGTTATGGATTTTGCAGATCATTTAAATAGCAAACGATGAAGATCAAAAACAGAATGCCAATCGCAATTCTTCCAGACGTTGATGAGCAGAGATGTATAGGTTGTGCACTATGTGTAGAAATCTGTACTTCTCTTGGCCCAGACGTTCTTCGTGTAAAACCAGTAGATGGTTGGAAGAGAGGTAAAGCATTTGTATTTTATCCAGAGAGATGCATCTCAGACGGAGCATGTATTGGAGTTTGCCCAACAAAAGCAATCTTCTGGATGAGACCAATGACTTACACTCCAGGCCAACCAGTACCTCTTCACAAGAACGGTATATTCGTAAAAGGCTGGGCAGAAGACGCCGCACTATAAAAGCGGAATCTATCTTTCTTTTTTATTATTTTTTGATATTGAAAAATTTGATCTTTCTTTTCATTCCCTTGGAATGGAATTTTAGGAACTCGTCATTTGTGGCATAGATGTTTTTGAATTTATTATTCTTGAGAAACATATTCCATGTTTTGGCAAATTCAGAAAACTCGTTGTGATTGTATTCTGCATCAGATATCACATAGTGCGCAGCAGGATAAATATCTGATAACTCTAATGGAATTATTCCAAGATATGGATTGTACTGACAGAATTGTATGTCATCTAGTTTGGAGGCAAATTTCTTTTTTAGGCTGTTGTACTCTGATGACGTATAAAATGGTCTTATGCTCCCGTCTGGTACAATTACGAGTGTCTTCTTCTTTGTTTTGAATTTGCGTACAAGTGAATGGAATCTCCAAAGTTCAGGTCTGAATTGATCCTCTTTAGAAAACAAAAACACTGCATTTTCCTTGTATCGTGGAGTGGTCTCTGTGAAAAATGCTGTATTTTTGGTGAAAATGGATATGCTTTCAAATAACTTGGGATGAGCCCTTGCTTTTCTTATGGTGTATTCCCATAATCGTCCCTCGTGGATTGCCTCTTTTACCCTGTCCACCTCAGCCTTTATTGCATACAGATTATGGAGTGCTATCCTGTTGATTCTCTCCTCCTTGTCAAGTGATAGCATCTCCTTTGGTTTTAGTTTGACACAGACTTCGCAATTGCATGAAAAATATGCTACTTCTGACAGGTGTGCAGTGCCATCTTCCATGATGTACCTGTCATGTTTTGCATATAACATGTATGATGCAGAATCAAATGTATCACAACCCAGGGCTACTGCAAGTGGTATGGTAAGCGGGTGCCCTGCCCCAAACAGGTGTAATGGAACAGAATCTGGAATGTTTTTCTTTGCTGTTATTATCATTTTGGCAAGAAGTCTGTATTCGTATGATTCCATGAATTCCACTGGGCTTCCCAGTGCTAGCATCTGAAAACCAGAATCAAGAAGTGCTCTTGTTGATTTTTTCACAAGATCAGAATGTTCACTTCCCTGTATTGGCCCGACCCATATCTGGCCATTGTCATCTCTTGCATCTAGAGTCTCCTTTGAGACCTTGAGTGTGTGTTGTACATATTCAATTGCCTTCTTTTTTGACAGGCCAAGTCCTGTTGGACGGTCCAGAGGAATTGCAATGTCTGTTTTTATTCCCTTTTCAAAATCTGCAATTTTTTTATAGTCAACATCAATGTCTCCATATTCCAAGACCTGATATCCGCCAGAGTCGGTCATGATCGCACCATCGTAATCAATTATCTTGTGAATTCCTTGCTTTATTGCCTCATCACCATATCTCTTCAGTGTGATGTATGCATTTGTTATGACCAGATCAAATCCCATCTCTCTTAATTTTCTAGCAGGAATTTTTTGTTTGACTGGATGAATAACCGGAACAAATGCTGGCGTTTCAATTTTGCCGTGGTTTGTATGCAGTATTCCTATCCTTCCAGCAAGTTCTGATTTTTTTATCTCAAACATTTTACATTATACCAATTTATGGCGTAATTTGAATCTAGTATGGAAAGAATTTCTGCATGTCTACTTTTTTGAGAACCAGTTGCAGCCAATCTATTTTGTCATCTTTTGCTCTAGTTCCTTTGAAAACAGATTCAACCTTCCTTACAGTATCTGAAATTGTTCTTTCACTTGTATCAATTTGTAAAGTCTTTTTCTGGCCAAATTGATGGACTGAATCATAGTATGTAATGCCAAGTATCTCGCTGCCGAGATTCTCAAGCGATTTTTTTTTCGAATATCTTCTTTTCTTGTATATTGATTGTAATTTGTACGGGCTTTTTCTTAGTACCACTGCCGTCTCTACATTCTTTGATGATATTACATATGGTGCAAGGTGTCCGACCAATATGGATTCTGATTTTTTATCAATTATCTTCTTTAGCTTGTTCACATCTACCTCAAAAACTCCATTATTTTTTTCGAACAGTCCATAATCCATTACAATCTTGCTTATGTCAATTGTATCCAGATCTAGTATCTTGGAAATTCGTTTTGCTATGGTGTGCTTTCCTGTTCCTGGATTTCCGGTTATTACTTTCAACAACTGTCCTAAAATGGATTGAAATTAAACACTTTTGGAATACTAATAAGAGCATATGCAAGAATCTCTTTCATGCAAATTGGCCTGTTAGGGAAAACCAATGTGGGCAAGTCAACATTTTTCTCAGCTGCCACTCAAACAACTGCTCAAATTGGAAATTACCCATTTACTACTATTGAGCCAAACATGGGAATTGCTTATGTGAAGACTGATTGCGCATGCAAACATTTTGCCATACCTCATACTCATCCAATGTGCGTGAATGGAACTAGGTACATTGCGATCAAGTTGATTGATGTTGCAGGTCTTGTACCTGGTGCCCATGAAGGTAAGGGGCTTGGTAACAAATTTCTAGATGATGCAAGAGTATCCGAGGTTTTAATTCATGTTGTTGATGCATCTGGCTCTACTGATATACAAGGCCAGTCAGTTCCAATGGGAACTCATGATCCGCTTGAGGATGTAAAATTTGTTGAGGAAGAGTTTGATCAATGGATGAAACAGATACTCCAAAGAGAGTGGCAAAAACTTGCAAGAGAATTAGAAAGTAAAAGTGGAAAAGTAATACAGGCAATTGCCCAGAGATTTAGCGGACTTGGTATCGATGAGTATGACGTGGAATCTGTATTGCATAATTTGAATCTACACTCCAAGAAACCTCATGACTGGAATGATGATGATCTTTCTCTATTTGTTACAACTCTTAGAAAACGGACAAAACCAATCGTAATAGCTGCAAACAAATCCGATCTATGCCATGATCTTGCTATATTGGATGAATTGAAAAAAACACATCCCACAGTTGCATGTAGTGCAGAAACAGAACTCCTTCTCAGAAAAGCAGCAAAGAACGGGATAATAGAGTACTTGCCAGGAGCAAAGTCCTTTCAGATAAAAAATGTAACAAGTCTAAATCCTCCGCAACAAAAGGCACTTGAACTGGCAGAAAAAGTTGTCTCAAAACTGGGTGGAACTGGAGTGCAGCAGACCCTTGATTATGCATGTTTTGATCTTTTAAAATTGATTACTGTATTTCCAGTAGAAGATGAGACAAAACTATCTAATAAAAATGGAGAAATACTGCCTGATGCAAAACTCTTACGCCAAGGTGCTACTGCTAGAGACTTGGCAAAATCTATACACCAGGATCTTGCAAAGGGATTTCTTTTTGCAATAGATGCCAAAACAAAACAAAGAGTAGGCGCAGAACATCAACTCAAAAATGGTGATGTCTTGAAAATCGTATCATCCATGAGTAGGGGATAAAATGCTTAGTCTTGGGATTGAAAGTACGGCTCATACATTTTCTTGTGCAATTGTAGAAAAAAACGGTAGACACGGAAAAATTCTTGCCGATGTTAGAAAAATTTACAGACCTCCCGAAGGAGAGGGAATACATCCACGTGAGGCATCACGTCACCACGCTGAACATTCTCCAGAAGTTCTTTCAGAATGTATCAGAAAAGCTAATGTAAAAATTAATGATCTTGATATGATATCGTATGCCGCAGGTCCAGGTCTAGGACCATGTTTGAGAATTGGTGCGGTTGTGGCAAGATCCCTATCTTCATACTATGATATCCCGATATATCCTGTAAATCACGCATTAGGCCATATTGAACTTGGAAAAATGCTGACCGGAGCAAAAGATCCTTTAGTGCTGCTTGTTTCAGGAGGTCATACAATGATCTTGGCATTTCTTTCAAAGAAATGGAGAGTTTTTGGTGAAACATTGGATATTACTGTAGGTCAACTATTAGATCAGATTGGACGCCATGCAGGATTTGCATCACCCTGTGGGCCCAGGATTGAAGAGCTTGCATTACAATCAAAAGAGTATGTACCACTGCCTTATGTTGTAAAGGGAAATGATGTGTCATTTTCAGGTCTATTGTCAGCAACAAAAAGAATAATCCCAAAGGGAATGGAATCTGCATTTTTCTCACTGCAAGAAACTGCATTCTCAATGATGGGAGAGGCTGTAGAAAGGGCTCTTGCATTTACCGGAAAAAAAGAACTTTTAGTTGTTGGCGGGGTTGCTGCAAACAAGAGATTGTCCGACATTCTTTCAAGTATCTGTAAAAGACACAACTGCAAGTTTTTTGTAGCGCCAAAGGAATATGCTGGAGACTGTGGCTCTCAAATATCTTGGATTGGACTCTTGGAGTCATCAACAAAACCTGGAGTAAGCCTTGACAATACTTTTGTAAAACAGTCCTGGCGGTTAGATACTGTTGAGGTTCTCTACTAGGTAGAGTATTTGGAAATAGCTTCCTTTACGTCCTTTTCCCATTTGCCAGTGTTGTATACACCGAACTTGTAGGTTTTTTCGTTTTCATCTGTTTTTATTGTTATCCTGATTTTTTTTATTATCCTGCCTTCTTTTGCCACTTCTGTGATGTTATTGAGATGTGTTTCCATAACCGTTTTTCCAAATTTTTTTGAAAAATCAATTATTCTTCCTTCTGTCTTATCAAATGCAATTCTCTTGTTTGTTAGTGTGAGAATGCCTGGACCTAGAGAGTCTTCGGAACAGTCTTCTTGTGATATTCGCTTCTCATCTGGTTCCATACAGCTTCTCTTTTATCCTATGTTATAATTGTATATTGTCTTTCAAAATTAATTTTATGAACTAGACATGATTGTAACTTAAATTATGTTTGACTCTCTTGGCTTTCGTTGAGACTTGTCAAAAAAGGTGCAGAGGCAGATATCTATGTTACATCATGGAATGGACAAATTTCTATTTTAAAAATACGAAAAAAGAAAGATTATCGTGTTTCTTCTCTTGATATGAGGATACGAACCCTGAGAACGATCCGAGAAGCAAAAATGATATCTGAATCCAAATCTTTTGGAATTTGTACACCTCTTGTTTATTTTGTAGACGAGAAAAAATGTGAAATTTATCTCCAGTTTATCAAGGGAAAATTGGTTCGGGATCTTCCCCTAAAACAAATTGTCAAAGCATGTAAAGAAATAGGAAAAATAGTTGGCACCCTTCATAGAAATGGTATAATGCATGGAGATCTTACCACCTCGAATTTCATCCTCTCCAAAAATGGACTGGTCATACTTGACTTTGGACTTTCACAAAAAACTGATGCAATTGATGATTATGCAATTGATCTGCGTCTATTCAAGGAGGTCATAAACAGTGCACATGCTCAAATTGTAGATGATGCTTGGGTTTTGTTTGTATTAGGATATCAGAGCATAATGGGAAAAATTCTCACAGAAAAAATCATCAATCAGGTTTCAGTGATAGAAAAAAGAGGGAGGTATGCAAATGTCATATGACGTCCTTTTTGTAAGCTCAAACAAAAACAAGTTTGACGAAGCAAAAAACATCACATCAAAATTTGGCCTAAAATTACGATTCCGTAAATTATGTCTGCAAGAAATCCAGGCAGATACTTTGGAAGATGTTGCAAGACACAAGGCCATTCAAGCATTTTCTATCTGTTCAAGACCCGTAATTGTAGAAGATGCTGGCCTTTTCATAAAATCACTAAATGGATTTCCAGGACCATATTCATCATTTGTGTTTGATACTATTGGCAACAAAGGAATTCTAAGACTTGTATCCTTCCAACGATGTGCCATATTTAGATCAATTATCGCATACTGTCAAGGACCTGATGATGTGCATCTATTTAGTGCAGATGTTCATGGAACAATATCAAAAAATGAACAGGGAAAAAAATGGGGCTTTGATCCAATCTTCATTCCATCTGGAAAAAATAAAACATATTCTCAACTTGCAGAAAAAAATCAAATCTCACATAGGTACATGGCACTAAAAAAATTTGTTAATTGGTATCTAAATAAGAAGAGATCCAACGGTCTGTGAACCGTCGCTGATTCTGGAGAACAACAATTCGTGACATGTCGCTTTCGTCCATGATGGAATAATTCTTGCTCTGTTTTGCAAGCTCACTTGCAAAATGCCTTATCTCTGCAATGTCTAGAGAATTTGAATACTCTAACCTATTAGTTGATCTGCCCACATGCATGTATGATTTTATTTCTACAAAGTGTGCATCAGCATGATTTATCATCTCTGCATATTTTGGAATTAATTTTTCATCAGCGTTATAACCTTTGATTAAAGTAAAGCGCAGTACAGTTCTTGTATCTAATTTTGAAAGTAGCTCAAGACTCGTATTCCATCTTTCCCATGCATCATTGTATTTTGGTCTGTTTACTAGAGTAAATATTTCAGAATCTGGAGCATTTGTTGAAAGGTATAGTTGTGTTGGTAATGCATCCTCATCGCTTAGCCTCTGTAACATCTCTGGCTCTTGACCGTTAGTTACAAGAAAAATTGATTTTGTATTGGATAAATTCCTCAGGTATTTTATGAGATCCGGCAATTGCGGATACATGGTAGGTTCTCCTGATAGTGAGATTGCATAATGACTTGGAAACAATGATTCATCAAGTTTCTCTTTGTTACTTTTTGGATCTCCATAATGACCCATGATCAATTTTCTTCTCTCTTCCATCAAGTTGGCCATGATGGTCTCGGGAGGAGCAACCTTGTCGGTTGGCATCTTCAATGCACTGTAAAATTCCATTGGCCTCCAACAGTATACGCATCTATTTTCACAAAACATTCCAGCTGGTGAAAATTCCATGCACCTGTGAGTTGAAATGCCGTAAAACTTGTGTTTGTAACATTGACCGTCATCCTTGAATGATTTTTTTGTCCAATGACATAATTCTACTGTTGCGTGATCTGAAACCCCATACTTTGCTTTTTTTAGTTGGTTTAGAATCATCGGTTTGATCTGAATAAACTCATTTTCAACTTCAACAGTCTCTCCAGAACAACTCATGAACTATCTTTTTGCGCTGGTTTTAATTAAATCTAGGTATCTATTTCAAAAATGACACACATGGAGCATTCTCCATTGGAACACAGAGAACTGTACCTAGATACAACATGGCGTAAAAGACTACTCCTGCAGCTAATCCCATTGAAACCCACCACATTCTCAACTTCATATTTGCGATTAGTTTTTTTGTTGCTAATAAACCTAACCTTGATTTTCAGAAAATAATTGGTAAAAATTATCACAATATGATCTAGAGTTCTTGTTTTAGATCCACTGCTTGTATTGGTTATTGTCTTGTCCACAAAACTATCTTATATGACATGTTGGTACCAATGAACATGAATGCTGCAAGAATAATTAAAGTAAAAGAACCTTTAGAAGTTCAATCTCTTGAAACTCCAAAACCTAGAGGATCACAAGTTCTCATTAAAGTAGAATCTGCTGGTGTATGTCATAGTGATATACACCTCTGGGATGGCGGATATGAGGGTCCTGCAGGTTCATTCATGAAAACAACTGATAGGGGTGTAAAATACCCGCTAACTCCTGGACATGAGGTTGCTGGAGTGGTTGAAAGTATGGGTGAAGAAGTAGAGGGATTTGTAAAAAATGAAAAAGTTTTGGTATTTCCTTGGATAGGAGAGGGTCTATGTCCTGCTTGCAGGGTGGGAGAAGAAAACCTCTGCGACAAGCCAAGGTCTTTGGGTGTGTATAATGATGGAGGTTATGCAGAGTATGTTCTTGTTCCAAGTTACAAATATCTAGCAAAAATTAATGATATGGAAACTGATATCTGTGCCCCATTGTCCTGTTCTGCTCTTACGGCTTATGGTGCAATCAAGACTGCCAAACTAAATCCAAACGACAATGTGGTCATAGTAGGAGCGGGGGGTTTGGGTCTGATGGGTATTCAACTGGCCAAAGCAATTAGTGGTGCAAAAATAATATCACTGGATGTAAATGATGAAAAATTAAAAGTAGCAAAACAAAGTGGTGCAGACATTACCATAAATTCTGCAAAAGAAGATCCTGTGAAAGCTATTATGGAATTGACAGGTAATCTGGGTGCAGACGCTGTAATTGATTTTGTCAATGCTACAAAATCTGTAGAAACCGATATGCAAATACTCCGACGTAGGGCGCGAGTTGTACTTGTAGGGCTGTTTGGTGGCTCTCTACAATTAAATCTTGTAACCATGCCTACGCGTGCATACAAGATTATGGGGTCATACACGGGTTCTATGACTGATATGATTGAGTTAATTTCGCTTGCTAGAAGAGATGTAATAAAACCAATGATCTCAAACAGATTCAAACTCAATCAAGCAACAGAGGCATTGACAATGCTAAAAGAAGGAAAGATAATCGGCAGGGGAATAATAAACCCATAAAATATTTTCCTAATTATAATAAAAATAAGTTTCATGCACTCTGAAAGGCAGACATATGGTATAGTTGAGTTAAGATTAATACTGGACTGGAAAGATTTTCCTTATGTGGCCCTTGTAGTATAGTGGTTAGTATAGGGGACTGTGGATCCCCGGACAGGAGTTCGATTCCCCTCAAGGGCCCTCTTATCTTATTCCGAGACCTCATTCACGAAATCAGGTAATTTTTCTTTCCCCTTTTAATTTTCAGGAGAGTCATAGATAGCATGCACGATGACATTTACAACTCTGCAGGACGGTTAGAGCAAAGAAAGCAGACTCTTGCAGCCTTCAAAAACGGAAGGTGTGCAGTAGAGTTCTTGGACAAGATGATCCTAATGGGTTTATCTCCAATAAGGGTGGCATCAATTGCTTTTCATGTAATTTCAATTCTTAGGATCAAGGATGATACTGAACTAAGATATTGGACCAAAGAAGATATCGAAACAATAGTACGAGAGTTTCAGAAAAAAGATTGGAAGTCAGAGACCAGGGAAAGGTTCATCTTTGTACTAAAGCGATTTGTTAGCTTTGCAAAACAGGGAATCATAGTTGAAAAGAGAAATGACCAAGAGTATAGCCCTGAAGTAACATGGTTGCATCCAAAAAAATACCGGATAAAAAATGATGATTCTACGCTTGAAAACAGGAAAGGATTCTCCGAGTCTGAAATTTTGAAGATCTTGTCTGTCATACACGAAGTCTCAATTAATTACCAACGTGATTATCTTTTCATTATCATAGGCTATGAGGCAGGCCTTAGGGTGGCCGAACTAATGCTCCTCAAACTTAAAGACATAGACATTGACGAGAAAAATAATATCGTATACGTCATAGTAAAATCGGGCAAGGGTTCAGCAAGAAAGATACCTTTGATACTGTCATTTAGAAAACTGGTAGATTTTATTGCCAATCATCCATTAAAAGCAAATCCAGAAGCCTATCTATTTTATTCAAAACATGCAGTAGATCACAGGCTTTCTTACAAAAGTGCATCCACGTTGATTCATAGGGCTTGTGTAAAGGCAGGACTGCCAAAAAGAAATCTCTACAAGCTTAGACACTCTCGCATCACCAACCTACTTTTATCCAGAACTCCAATGCCAATTGTCCAAAAGATATCAGGGCACAAGAGGTTAGAGACTGTTAGGATATACGCTTCAATCATTAATACTGACGTAGTTGATGCCGTGATGATTGACCGGGGTCTAAAACCTGAAAAGAAAAATGAAGATGAAAAAATACAGATGAAAAGATGTGTCAAATGTGATAGAATGGAAGATCCTACATCTGTACGCTGTTCTAGATGTGGTTCTTTCTTGGATATATCTATTGCACTCAAATTCGGACAAGCCAGAGAGAGCTACTCACACAAGAACAACAAGAAGACAAAAAAAGAGATCGAAGAATTACGCCAAATGGTATTGCAACAACAGAAGATGATACAAGAATTTATCAGCAATCAACAAAAAGGATAAAAGAATTACTATTTTGAGTTTAGTTGTTTTGAGATCTTCTCAAGCTTGTCTGAAATTATTTTGTTGTTTTCAGCTAACCTGAGCAAAACCTGCTTTGGAATTGTTATTGTTTCCTCATTCATATACTATATTACGGTACATCAAAATTAAAAGAAATTTTTCCATGATGGTATACAAGCAGTTTTGTGATTTGTGTAAAACCATGTTTTTAATTTTGTTTTTTTGTGATTATTATTGTGTCAGTAATTAACTCATGATACCGTGTTATTGTGATCACAGATGATAGAAAATCTTTTCATATGGGATCATTTTAAGAAACGAATCATTTTATTAAAAAAATTCAAAAATTACTTCTGAATTGAATTAAGATATTGTTATAGAAGAATATACTATACGAATCTTAGCACATTCTTTTATTCTAGAAGATTAATTCAGCATCTAATGCCAGATAAATCTAGAATGAAATTCTTCTGTAGTCTAGTTATTGTATTATTGGTTCTTGTACCTGTCTTGCAAATATTTCCGTCAAATCTTTTCCAACCACAAACTGCAAGTGCAACAAGTGGAATTGTCTTGAACGGTACAAAAACGACATCTGGATCAGTGGTTTTGCCATTATTCCAGATTACACTTTCTAACTTTAACGTTGGTACAGGTAGTGATCGTGTACTGATAGTTGGTGTAGAGGCAAACACTGCATCAGTAAACTCAATTACATTTGGTGGAATTTCCCTTACAAAAGCAGTATCTTCCTTTACTAACAATGATGCTGAATTATGGTATCTGAAAAACCCTAATGGGACCGCAAATATTGTTGTTACACTGAGCGCCCCTGCCCAGGTTGTAGTTGGTGCGTATTCCTTCTTTGGAGTAAGCCAGGCAAACCCAATACCTACTAATGCCACAAACCACAATACTGTTGCAAGCAGTCCTACCGTATCCTTAACGACTTCATATTCAAACAGCTGGGTTTTGGATTCAACTGCAATCAATGGCATTGTAACACTGAACAGCTCGACTTGTACACAGAGATGGAATATCAATGTACCAAATGCGCTTAATGGTGGAATTACTGGGGCATCAAGTTCAACAATTAAAACAACAGCAGGTTCTGTCACTTGTAGTTGGACTGCAAGCAGTGGTGAATTGTGGGATGACGTTGCAATTGAGGTAAAAGCATCTACTGTCTCTGGTGCACCAATAAATCCAACATCAACTGCAACCTCCACGACTCAGCTAAATCTAAGATGGACTTCACCGTCTGACAACGGCGGTTCGTCTATTACAGGATATAAAATCCAACGAGCAAGTACAACATGGGTTGATGTGGCCAACAATACTGGAAACACTCTTACTAATTACAATGTAACCTCACTTGCAGCAAACAATGTTTACCAATTCCATATTGCTGCTTGGAACCATGTTGGACTTGGTACGTATTCGTCAAATGTGACGGGATACACACTACCTACTTCTCCTACTAATCTTACAGCCACCACGATTTCATCTAGCCAGATAAATCTAAGCTGGACCGCACCAAGTGGCGGTAATGGTACTTTGACAGGGTACAAGATCGAGAGGTCAACTAATGGGGGCAGTACTTGGTCTACCCTTGTTGCCAATACCACCAATACTGGGACCACTTATTCTAATACTGGACTTGGATCAGGTACCACCTACACTTATCGTGTATCTGCACTCAATAGTGGTGGTGCAAGCTCGCCCTCCAGTACCGCATCTGCCACTACTTCTGGTGTATCACAAGGGAAATCTAGTACTGGAATTTTGGTACCAATGTATTTGGATCCATATTCTTCTACTCCATGTAATAATCACTCTTGTTTTGCTTGGAATTCTATTAATGCTACAAAAGTTAACCATTCACTTGTGCCGTTATTTGTAGTAGCTAATCCTGGTAATGATATTTTTACCAATGGTGGTCCTGGATCTCCGCCAAATGATCCTACGGCACCTTGTGCATTTGAACACACTTACCCTGGTAATAGAACTAGGGATTATGAAAATGGAATAGGTAATCTCACAAATCAAGGCGTAGTTGTATTAGGTTATGTGGATGCTCCTCCAGCTCTATCTGAAGCAAATGTTGAAGGTAATGTGACTGTATGGACACAATGCTATCCTGGTATCAAGGGTATATTTCTTGATGATATGCCAAGTTATACCACTTCTGGATCTCAAGATCATTACAAACACATTACTGACTATATTCATAATACTGCACATCTTACTTTTTCCTTTGGAAATCCTGGGAACGATCTACTGAAAAGCTATCAGGGTAAACTAGATGTACTGGATATATACGAAGACTTTGTTGGTGATACTGATCCTAATGCTGCTAAGCTAACCAATTCAACACTTCAAGGAAATAATGTACCAGGAAATCCGTCTAACTGGCATACCTTGTACGATAAGGGAACTTATTCATTCCTTCAATACAAAAAAGCAAGCATAACTCAGAAGACAGTTCAAAATGCATCAGTTTATGTTGGCTTTATGTATTTCACTGATGATACTGCTGCTGATGGAAACCCATGGAATTCAATTTCATCATACTTGACAACCCTTGCATCCTATCTTGATAATCCGTCAGTACTGTCAACATTTACAGCCAAAGATACATCAAATAATCCACTTAATGCTACTATTACAATACATCAAAGCGGTAATCTTGTACGTACTGGAGTAACTAACACCACTGCTTTTACCTATAATGAAACTTCAGGATGGCAGTTTGTACTTAATGCAACATCGCTCTCTGGGTATGCTTTTTGTAATTGGGATGATAGTAGTACAAATCCAGTCAGAACAATAGCGCCTACTCAAAGTCTGACTTATACAGCAACCTACAAAGTTGGTGCTAGTTGTCCATGAGAAATAACTCTACTGTCATTACGATTGGTCAATTATGGGTTAAAAAATAAATTCTATGCCTGATTAATCTCAATTATTTTAGTTACTTTGACTTGATTTCAAATTGTCGATGATCTTCATTATATGATGTCTTGAATACAAAAGGGCGCCAACGAAGGGATTTGGTCAAAAATGTCAAATCCCTACAAGGTTTAACTTGGGGGGAATTGAAAAGATTACACATTTCCTCTGTATTGATGTTATAGAATATTTTTAGCATATCCAAATATGTATTCAACAATAGGATAATTTGAAAAGTCTTGTTTGTAAGAGAGAAAAATAAGTTTAGTAATCATTTTCTCACAATATTCTTTGCTTCAGTATTATTGTCTTCATTTGGTATTTTGATACAAAATGTATTTGCAGATTCAACTATAACAACAATATATGTTGGCACTAGGCCTGTCGGTGTTGGCGTAAATCCAAATACTGATATGATTTATGTCACTAATCATGACAGTAACACAGTATCAGTTATTGACGGTTCAACAAATGCTGTTGTAAAAACAATACCAATAGGATATTCTCTAGTGGCAGTAAATCCAGTTACGAATGAAATCTATGTTGATGATAGTGATAGTAATGTTGCTGTAATTGATGGTAGTACTAACAATATTACCGCTACGATACAAATACCAGTTGGTGGGGGCGCAGTTAATGTCAACACAAATAAGATCTATGAAGCAAGCTGTTGTGGTAAAAGTATAGTATCTGTAATAGATGGTTCTACTAATGCAGTTACAAGTATATCTGTAGAAATGAGTCTATCGGGAAGCATAGCTGTAAATCCTAACACGAACATGATCTATGCATCAACTGTTTGTGTTGGGTGTGGAAAAAATACTTCAGTGTTAGTAATTGACGGTGCAACTAACAACGTGGTATCAAAAATAGCGATTCCATTTGTCTGGCAATCTCTTGGTGTAAATCCTGTTACAAACAAGATCTATGCTGCTAGTGGAAATGATGTGTATGTAATTGATGGTAGTACAAATCAGATTACGACTACTATATCTGGTGTGATAGGTGGAAAACCAGCTATTGCAGTAAACTCCAATACGAACATGATCTATGTTGCGGATTCTAAAAACAATGTAGTAAACATAATCGATGGTAAGACAAACAGTGTTGTGAATAAAATTACCGTTGGGACAAGCCCTTTTGATATTAGTGTTAACCAAAATACAAATAAAATCTATGTTGCAAATTCTGGTGACAATACTGTATCTGTAATTGATAGTAATACATCAAATACTGCTCCATCTGCACCACAAAATCTTGTAGCAAACGCAATAGCTCCATCACAAATTAGTCTTGCTTGGACTGCACCATCTGACAATGGTGGTTTACCAATTACTGGTTACATGATCGAAAGATCAATAGATAATGGTTCTACGTGGAGTACTATTGTAACAAATACTGATAATGCTGGTACAACATATCTTGATACTGGACTTGTACACAGTACAACCTACACATACAGGGCATCAGCTATAAATGGAATTGGAACAAGCTTTCCATCAAATGTTGCATCAGCAATCACTCTTAATACTGTGCCAACACCACCTACTGGACTTGTAGCTACGGTCACATCGTCCTCGCAAATAAATCTGAAATGGAATCTCCCAAGCGATGATGGAGGAATGACAATTACAGGATATGCGGTTGAAAGGTCAACTGATGGGGGTAATACCTGGTCTACTATTGTGTCAAATACTAGCAATGCTGACACAACATATTCTGATACTGGATTATCTCCAAACACCACGTACACATACACTGTATCCGCAATTAACGGTGTAGGGACAAGCTCTCCCTCAAACACTGCATCATCCACAACGCCTGTACTCAGTGTAGCTGGAGTTAATGTAGGGCCTATAATCAAGCCATCACTTCCTTAATGTGGACATCTTGATTTCAGTCTGATCTGATGAATTTCCAAAATAGAAATTCGACATATACAAACAAATGCAAGTGTGTCCAAATGTCTCTATTCTTGTAATTGGTATTGTTTCCTTAGTGTTTTTCAGGTTAAAACCAGGACAAACAGGAACAATAACTCATACCCAGTAAAGAAAAGATGGTAGTGACAGTTTCATTCATGGAAAAGAAATTCCAGGGAAACACAGACTTGCCGTTTGGAAAACAGATTCCAGTACCACTTACAACTGGACTGGTAGCGCATGCATCTGCCGCTACAGCTGCACCGCAGATCACTGATCCAGCTATAACATAATCACCACTTCAATGGCAAGATGATGGCATACAGAAGATTGACGTTAAAGTTGGATGGCGCAGCTTTTTCTTGAGCTAAACTTCCCACAGTCTTTTGGTATCCTGTCAAGATAAGATTCTCGGCTTCGTTGGGTATCAAGAAATGTCATATGCCAATTATTGCAGATTTGTACGATATAAATTTGCGAATACTAATCACAAATGGTTAATCCTTAATCATATGTAACACATAATTTGTCACAGGTGTCTCATCTTCCAGTGAACACGGTTACAAAAGTCTGAAATTGAAAAGGCATTATTATTCAAGTCACAAAGACTAGTTGCTTTTTTCATCAATCTTGCTTTGCTGTAAGATGCACGCCTTCCATCTTCCTGTTTTTTCGTCCTTGTGTCGCGCTACCAGACGTGACACAATGTCAATTCTTTCTTTTTTTGTAATCTCAATTCGTGGATATCTCCGAATTGTTGCGTCAATCACATTACAGTTGGTACACTGTCCTTTCTCTTCATTCTTTAATTCTTCCTCTTTTGCAGATGAGCAGTCAACTATGATATCTGTCAAGCTTGCAGACCGTCTTACGTATTGATTTTTTTTATTGATGTATTGATGATATGGAATATGAAAGTGATTTTCAGTATGGTGTTTTTTCACTTTGTAATTTAGAATTTCGATCTTGCACAGATTGCAGTATGCAATCCTACCTTCTTTTCTGTTCTTACCAACCTGATTTCCACGTCCTGCAAGATTTCGTGGCAACTCTATTTTGTGACGTATCTTCATGTGCAACAGTTCAAGCTTGAAATGTTGTTTTAACTTGGAATCTTTTTCTAGCTTGATACGAACAAACTTGCGGATTATTTTCATTAAATCAAGTTCTGACTGCCTATCACCTGTGGCCTCTACCATGTTTTTGGCACGTTGCCTTAGAATCTCAAGATCTCCTTTCTTTAAACCATCATCATATGTGGGATATGTCATGGTATCATAAAGATCGGTTATGTGTGATATCGCAGCTTTCTGATGATCCTGCTCTTCTCTGTCATACTTTGAGGCAGTCATGAGGTCTACCCTGACCTTGTCGTCTATTCTATTTCCTGTATAGTCTGTCTTTGAGAAGGCAAACTTTCTGTCAGTGCCAAGCTTGTAAGTTGGCGTGTTATGCATTTTATCATCATGCTTGACTGTATATTGTTCCATGATTCCTTCTAGTGCAAAACCACATCTGTTGCAGATTCGCTCTTCATTGATGAAATCTTCTATCATACTGCCAATGCCACAGTTTGGACATTTGGTATAAAGATCAGAAAGTATCATTTTTCATCTTATCTCAGATCTAGAAGTTATGGTACCAAATGGTGTATCATGAAACCCTGAATCATCGTGTGTAATTTTTGTATCCTGGATTGATAGTGGCATGATGGATTTTGTAGAGGATTGTTTTAGCATTGTATAATAATATACATGTATATTCTATATAAGTATTAATATACATGTATATTATAAAACAGACATGGAGAAGGTCGCCCAAGTCCTTATAGAATGCATTCAGGGACGGAAGCAGTATGAGATCTCAAGGATCATGGGATGGAAGGAAGGTGCAACAGGTACTGTAATTAGACGCCTAATGGACAAGAACTTTTTAGAAAAAACAGAGCGTGGAACTTACAAAACTACAGAGAAGGGTAAAGAATACGTTGAACAATATGTGAAAAAATATCAGGAGCAAGAATCAAGACGAATTGACAACATTGTATACAACGCATATAATTTTCGCGATGCCGTATTGAAAAGATCATCGGCATATGTCTCAATGTTTACAGGCATGACAGATCTATTACATATTGACAGAAAAACAAGAACAATCCTTCAGAATATAAAAAAGATCTACATGAACTCAGTTGATGTACATCTAAAAGATGAAATGGTAATAGCCGCTACATGGGCAGACCATGATGAACCTGTTTGTAAAGACCACAAATTCAATTATAACAAAAGTTATGACGCCAACGCATCAGATGAAATAAAAAATATCTGTAGAAAAGAAGATCTGTTCACTTCATTACATAAATATTCCAGGATTAGTCTATCACTGAAACTATACTGGATTAAAAAATGATTTTATTTAATTGACAATGGATCAACTTAAAAGCAATTTTGCTCAAGCTTAGGGATTGACTACAAACCTACCCAAACTTCCAGATGGATTTAGATATGTCAAACATGATGACACAACAAAAGATCTTCAAGTCTTTTGTAGCCGAGGTGGACAGGTATATACTTGAAGATTATTACCAATGGAGCCTTGAGGATAACTCCCTTGTAATCATAAGAGAGGTTGAAGGAAAGATATCTGAAAGATAACTTTTCTCTAAATGACGAAGACGCTAACAAATTTTTGCAAGTCGTAGAAGATATGATGAGTTACAGTGCCAGAGTCATAAACTGATTAGGCTGATTATTTGAGATGTGGCACAATCTTCTTTGATATATCATCTGCCGCCTTTGCAAAATCCAACCTCAGGTTTTTTGGTATGTATGGGTTGGCTGACAGTCGTAGACTCTTCATCAGTTTTGCATCAGCAAGTTTCCTGGGTATCTCCTTTACAAAATCGTCATAGTCGATCCTTGCAGACTTTAGGACCTCCTTTAATATTCTGATGATTGCAGGCAAGTTATTGTTGAGTTTCAGGCTGTAATAGATGTCATATACGTCCTTGCCCTCATCCCTCTCATAGAATGCCTTGAGCTTTTTTGCTACAAGCGTGTCAAACGAGTAGACAGGTATTCCATCCAGTCTCAATGGAAGTATCTCGCTTCTTGCGTTTGACACAATGTCATCTCCTGTCCTGGCTTCGCTTAGGTTGAATTCAAGCTGGATGTTGTCCCACATACCCAATTCGTTTTGAAACTTGCAGAAGAACAGTATGATGTTCTTCCTTCTTGCTTCCTTTGGGATGGTGTAAGAGCTTTGAAGAAGAGATATGACGTTGTCTTTGATGAACTGTATCTTCTCTTCTCTTTCAAGTTTCTTTTTGAAAAAGATATCCATGTCAATGTCCTCTGAAAATCTCTGGACATTTCCAAGGAAAATCTTGTTGAGCGGTGTGCCGCCCTTGCAGATGACCGTCGTATGATTCTTGATTTCATCAGAAAGAAATGCAGGACATATCTTACTCCAGATGTCAAAGACCCGGGATTCTTTCATGACGTACTGGAGGCCTATTCCTGTTTTTGCTGCGGCCTGTTGCGCTTCTCTCTTACTAACCATTGTACCACCATGAGAGAAGTTTCTTTTTTCCAATGTTGTCAACAATCATCCATTCTTTGTCATACGTGCCACCGCTCTGGGTAAAGTCGAGCTTTGTCTTGTTGCCTATGCGATTTTTCAAATAATCCATAAAATCAACAGGATGATCAAATTCGGTCTCCTTGAGAAGTGTTATCATGTATCCAATCTTCTGGCACAAGCTTGAAGAGCCAAACTTTTCAAGATGTTTCTCCATCTCCTTCCAGTCCATCTTTTCTGCGGTGTGGAGGGATTTGAGGACCTCCGGATATCCACCCGCATAGTGTGGATGGTAAAAGCAGTCAAAGAATGTCTTTGCAACTGTGGAGACTGTGTACTTTCCCTTTTTTTCAAATCCAGTATATCGCCTACCGAATTTTACTGCCTTAATTTCATAATGCTGTAGCAGAGGCAGTGTCTCGGATTTTCCTTTCGTTGCAACATAGATCGTGAAAGGCTCATACTCACTCAGACCGTGGACCTTTAGCGCTGTTTGGAACGCAAGGTATCCATTGAACATCTTTAGTGCCACCTCCATCGGATCTTCAAGATAGACTTTGCCTGTCATCGCAGTAGATGCAGGCAGGCGAAGGTACACGCCCTTGCCCACCCTGGTTAGCCATCCCTTCTTCTCAAGCCTGTCCACCAGCACGTAGAGATAGCTTGGAGTGATACCTACCTTCTTGATGTCAATGTCGGAGACCTTGAATGTGTTCTTGTCAATGCTCTCTAGGTAAAGGTAGAGCCTTTGCTCTACGTGGCTGAGTGGTCTTGTGGAGAATTTTAAGACCATAATATAACTATGGTAGTTAGATCTTAAATCTTTTTCTCACTGAACGGAGCTTTAGGGTATGTTTCTAACTATAGTTGTTAGAAATTTGCACTTTTTTTCACCATCTTTTAATCATAATTGCAGTAAAACGGATGTGTTCTGATTTGATAGTATCCGATAGCAAACATTTTATGATTCAGGTTTTCAAGCGTTTACTTTTTTTAATTTCTGGCAAATTGTTTCCTAAATTGGAACCATAATGTATTTTATCAGAAAAGTAAGAAAGACAAAAAAGCGTACAAGCAAGAGCTCGTTTATCATATCCCTTCCAAAAAAGCTACAAAGAAAGATTGAGTCAAAAAATAGAGAGATATCAAAACGGTTTGATAATTTTGTACGGTTTCGTTATTCCTGTGATGATATAGAAGGATCAAGATGTTTTCTGTTGAGTCTATGGAGCAATGAGCTGCCAAATCATAACAAGAAAATAAGTACAACGATACAAAGAAGTGGGAGGACAAGCAGGTATGTTATCATACCAAAGAAAGTATGTTACAAGTACGGGTGGACTGCAAGAACCGAGCTTGTAATAGGGCTGGATTATAGTGTAGACAAGTTTGTGTATGATACTATCTATGAAAATAATATAACAAACAATGAGCAACAGCCACAGGTCTGTGTCATAAAATTTCAAAGATACCAGGACATGGAGAATATCTACAGGATAAGACTTGACAAGAAAAAGGAAGATCTTGCAAGACAGGAGAGCGATGCGTACTGGGCTTCACGCACCAACTATCGATTTTACGAAATAATGGAGAGGATACAGAAGATCAGAAAACAGGTACACAAAATAACATGGAACAAATTATTTGAGACAAATCTTGTTGCTATATCATATAGTGACTTTGTAAAGCTCAGGTCCGAGATGGAAAGAGAGAAGAAAAGAAAGAGGCGCCAGTTCATGCAAAAAAGATATGGTATCAGGGCAACGTGGCGTTACAGACAAGATCTTGTCAGACCGGGCAGAAGACATGGATTTGATTATGATGCATACAATGAGAACAAGCTTGACGATCCAGATTCATATCATGATAATATGTCCAATGATTATGATGCATACAATGAGAATAATCTTGATAATCCAGACGACTGATTTACTTTTTTTAATTTCGTACTGTTGCATGTAATATCATGGCATATGAGACTAAAAACAACATAATAGCAATAGATGCAGGAACAGGCTTTGTCAAGTGTGTCTCCACACACCTACGAGTATCATTTCCATCCATCTATGGAACCAGGAGGCTGATTCGGTGGGAGGATTCCAAGGAAGGCACAGTAGATGCAGTGGGATACGAGGCTGTGAAGATGTCAACCTACCCTGATACAGTTCTGATACGGGCAGTACTTGAGGGAAAAGTAGCAGAGAAGAAGGCCTTTGTGTCTATAATCAAGGAGGCAGTAAGGGAGCTTGGATGTGAGAGGGATATAGGATCACTTTTAGTTGTGATGGGCCTTCCATATGGCGCTGCACTGCAAAAGCAATATCTTGAAAAGCTTGTGGAACGGAACTTGAGGCCAAGGCAAGTGCTTGTTATCCCGCAATCAATTGGCACTTTATTATCTGAAGATGCAAGAACAGGAATTGTACTGTCAATAGGCCAGGGCACTACGGAGCTTGTATTATTTGAGAACCTCAAGCCAGTTACCGGCATATCAATTCCGCAAGCTTGTGACTATCTGTATGAAGATGACCTTTCCTATCTGGATTACGAGAAAAATGCCGTAGATAAAAAGAAGATAGATGCACTAACTACAATTCTTGCAAACAAACTTGCAGCCTTTAAGACCAAATTAAACAAAGAGTATGATATCTATGTATCCGGTGGAGGAATTCTCATCGATGGGTTGTACGAGTCTTTGTTGGGAAAGGTGTCATGCAATCTTGGAATAGTAAAAGATCCTGTATACTCAAACGCAACAGGACTCTACAAGCTCGGCCTGATGATATCATCTAGTACTGGAGGTCAGCAAGTGACACACCATCCATAATAATTTCTTTTTCTTCTTTTTTGTATTCTTGGTTTTCTTGTTTTATAGATTCAATCATTGTGATGTTGTCATTGTTGTTGATGTCATTATTCTCAAGAGATTTGATATTTTTTGATACAACAAACCTATAGTCCTCAAACTTAAAGTAGAGTCTTGTGCCTTTTTCTATCTGTAATTTTTCACAGATCTTTTTTGGTATTGTAACCATAAACGAGTGCTCAGGTTCTCGGCCCATCTTAATTACACTTCTTGCATAGATTTTTGATATCATGGTATAATGATACAATGATGAAAAATTAAAAATGAAAAACCATATGGTTTTCTTGGTTGATTTTAACATCTAACTGACTGGATGCATGTATCTTTTGAAACAAAACTACAGTGTGCAGCCAAGAAAAAGTAAGGAAATCTGATATCTACGAACAGGCCATGCGCAAAAATTTCCTTGTTTCTGGCCAAAAAGCAGTTTCTCCCCATATTATACATATATTCTTTTTTTCTTTTGTTTTCTTTGTGCAGTTTAGCATCTTGCTTTCTATCTAGTTTTCTTTCGCTTGAAAACCCTATAGTTTTCAGATTAACCATTTTCTGTTGGTTTTAACATTTGAATTTCGTTGTATTTTTTATCAGAACTTGTTTGATACATTTTTCATCTTCATTTACTTTCTTTTAGTTTTAGGATTTAATTTTTGATCCTCATCTCAGTTTTTCAGCCTCGTTATCATCAAGCTTGTATCTCTTCCTGTTTGCAATACCTTCCTTTTCCTTCCAACTCTTTCTTGTATTGCCAAGATATTCTTTGAAGAATATCTTGCTTGCCTCCATGTCAGAGACTTGCTTTGCTTCTTCCTCTTCTGTGAGCGGTTCTAGAAGCCTGCCGTCACTCCTAAAGGCATCTCTCATCTCCTTGAATGTATCCTCAAATATGCGGACAGTCGTGCCGCATCTTGTACAAGAAAAGTCGTACACCCTGTTATCGGGATTAAAGTCGTACTCTAGTTCCATCTCCTTTCCGCATATCCTACACCATCTCTTGAGACACTTGTCTGGACCAAGTCTGGGTTCCATCGTATACTCTTGGTTTTTACCGTTTGTTATACTTAAGTTGTGCATCTTTAGGTTCTCATCATTTGCTGTCCGGTATATTGTTAATACCCATGGACAAATTCTCGAGGTATCACTTACTATCCAATAACCCTATCATCCTTTTAGTGGCAACAATTCAAATTGTATTTGGTAGTTGATAAATTATTTGTAGAAATTTGAAAACTATGTCACCAGTTTACAAATCTATTTTTTTTAACATTGATGTTCTCTCTTGCGATTTAGCTATATTATGGCAAAATATTTGTGCTCACTTGTACTCACAATGAATCGCTTGTCACCACTTTAATCCTACTATATTATTAACGATGTTTTGAGTGTACTGTACATGCTTTACCATAACCGCGATATGTTGTGTAAAACACACAACATGGCTTATCCATCGTGCGGTATGAAGACTAGGCCACTTTATACACACAAAAAGCAAAAGGAGAGATCAAATTGAAAATGCAAACCAAAAAAATACTAGCCTATGTACTACCTGTTATGATGCTAACTATTTCAGGATTGGCAATAACTCCTGCATTTGCAGCAAGCTCTACAGGTTATCCAAATTGGAGTCTATATCAAACACAGAGAGATCACGATTCCGGCTCATGTGATGCTTCGAGTAAAAGTTGCGCATATGCGGATAATTCTGGTATAAACTATCTCTTTGCTAAATCCTATTATTCGTTAGGAGTAGATACTCATAACGCATATACCAGAAACCAGGAAACTGTCAGTCCTGATTCAACAGCTAGTCCACCACAGTTAACAACTTCTGCAGGTACAGTGTCATTTGCAGTTGATATATTATCAAGTGGTTATATCACAGATGCCGGATCGGGCGGACAACAAATAGCTTTCTATAGTTATGGTGGCGATGTTTGGCAATTATCTGGTGGTACATACACATTAGTGAAAAGTTTTGCTTTGACGCAGTCTGGTCCAGGTCCTGTATCTGTATCTTCCACAGTAACGGGTTATTACACAAACAGTGGTACTAACACATATAGGCTTGGAGGATCGCATCTGGTCTCTGCACAAAATAACTTCGTCACTGGTAACACAGACGTTGATTTCTATACCGGCTCATATTATGCAGATACAACTCGTCTGCAAATATGTGACACATGTTAGGTGATAAGATGAATCTGAAAAGAAAACAGATCTATGTGAGTGCTATCACATTGATAGCTACGGTTGCCGTATGTTCAATTGTTTTCAATGGACAATTTGCTACAGCTAACTTGCACACCACTGATGTAATAGACTATACTGGAGATGTTAAAGAAAGTAAAATCATGATACAGAAAGGTCACACAATTGTCATTCCTGTAAGTATAATGTCTCCAAAGGAAAAAGCCTATGATCTAAAAGTTGGAATTACATCAACTGGTAATGAAACAATGCTTGCAATTGCAGATAAGGCAAATATGCCAAAAGGTATTTCTGCCTCGATAGACAAGAAAATTGTCAATCTCCAAGCAACTACTGAAAAAGGTATTGCACAAAGAGATTCTGTAAATGTGACTATAACAGTGAGTCCTGATGCTAAAGTTGGAACATATCCACTTTCATTAGTATTAAGCAGAGATCTTGGAAACGGAATGACGAGCCAAAGTACGACCTATCTACACATAGATGTGGGAGAATAAAGCAAAATAATTTCCTCTTTTTATTTTTTATATCACTTCATACAAATGATTAAAATATGATTTTGCGTGTATAGAATTTTATCTTAGTATTGTGAATATACTAATACTTGATCCAGATTCAAAAAATTGTTTTCATTATCGGTTTTATGACTATTATGTTGGGTATGATTGTGGTAGTGAGTTCGACGTCTGTATTTGGGAGTTATGCTTTATGGTATGTGGATCAAAATATGCATGATAGAAACTTAGCACCACAACAAATTTTGTTACTTATGGGAGTCGGCATTCTTGTAGGGGGTTTGTACATGGTCATTAAAAGTAAATTTATGCTGTCTGTTAAATCATAACTCGTATGAATGATTTTATCTCACAAAAAAGCCAGCCATTGAAACCAAATTCTCGTGTAAACAAATTGAACCAGTGGTTACTTGAATTTTTGAAATTAGAAGAAAGATACACTAGTTTTTTAAACATAACAAAATCAAATAATGACAGGATTTGATCCAAATAGAAAAAATTGTTTTCATAATTGGCTCCATAATTATCTTCCAGGAACTGCTTTTCCTGATTTGTATAATGATTACAGATCCAAATCATCGGATCTACAGAATTTTTTTGATTCTATAACTGTAAACAAATTTGGCGTCCCACGATATTTGCCTCTGTGATATACATTTTCAAGGACTCTCAAGGGGCACGTTTGTGTACTCGCATGTGCCTGGAAAGTATATCATAGTATCAGTGGCATTATTTACATTCAATATGACTACTGATAGTCAAGGGCATAAAGAACCGACAGGTCTTACACAGCAACTCTGGTCAAAACCAATTCAGATCACTGTGTTACCATGATGTTATTGAAAATAAACTAATTCATCAGTTGCAAAAACCCTGACGTAAGAAGCTTGACTACAGTAAACAGAAATCACAAATCAGATACAATTTGGAATTTGTCATCTCTTACAAGTTTTGTACTGTCTTGTTACTGTTACACTGGTTTAAATTCACATCACAGACAACCTCGTCGTCCAGAGTCTGCATTATTACATTGCTGCAGAACCTATCCAGTACAACCTGGTTGTACCCTGATAGAAATATCGACCACTTGATTCCATATGTGTGCTTGAACGAGAGCCTCAGCCCACTTGTTCCAGTAACGGTATATCCAAAAGTAAACCATCCAGAATATTTGCTAAACCTTTCATAGAATTGCTCTATCACGGAACCAAAATAATCCTGATTCACAGAGAGTAGGGATAGTATATCATCGAAGTTTCTTTCAGCCTCGTTTCTTGCTATATTTTTAATGTCCTCCTCTGAAAGACACTCCAGAATGCCGTAAAGTTCTGGCAATGGAGTCTCTATCATACCAATTTTTGACAGGGGAATGTCAAATGTTGCTGCTTTTGTTATTATATCCTCAAGGAGCTTGTCTGGTGAAATTCCGCTTCTTTCTGCTTCCTCATCTAAAAGCAATGCGACATCATCATCTAGCGTAATGTATCTTTTCGGAAACTGATCATATCCAGGCAATGTGTTTCCGTATATCCTACCAAACTAGATAAGACGATCGTATATTTTCATCCTGTAACAATATGTGAGAAAATTCTACCAGCAGAGTTTCAGCACATGCATAGATCAGAATTTACAGTACTAGTTGCAATCTAACTTATTTCTTTTCATACATGTCAAGCAGCATCTCTAAAAACTCGCTTGTGTACATTCTGCGATCTTTCATCTTTTCCTTGTGTACTGTCTTGAGAATCCTTTCGTATGTCTCTGTTCTTAATGTGAGTGCCCTGTAATCTTCACGTGGCAATAATTCAAGTTGTATTTGGTAGTTGATAAATTATTTGTAGAAACTTGAAAACTATGTAACCAGTTTACAAACTGTTTTTCTAACACTGGCAATTTCTCTTACGAGATAATCATTCTATTAAAATATCTGTGTCCACTTGTGCTCACAATGAATCACTTGTCACCACTTTAATCCTACCATTTTATTAATGATATTTTGAGTGTACTGTACATGCTTTACCATAACCGTGGTATGTCGTACAAAATGTACGTCATGGCTGGGAGACCATGCGGTATGAAGACTAGGCCACTTTATACACACAAAAAGCAAAAGGAGACATTACAATGAGACAAAACATTATCAAAAAAAGTGAAGCAATATTCTTATCGGTGGTAACCGTAATGAGTATTGGATTACCTATGGCATATGCTACTCCATACGAATCATATGAAGGGGTTACAAGTGGACATGGTCCTACTCGAGGAGTCAATAGTTATCTTACTGTAGAATCTACTAAGGTAAGTCCTAGTGGATTTTCAAATCATAGGGATTACATGGCGTATGCAAACGAT
Source organism: Nitrosotalea sp. (assembly GCA_036278495.1). Taxonomy (GTDB): domain Archaea; phylum Thermoproteota; class Nitrososphaeria; order Nitrososphaerales; family Nitrosopumilaceae; genus Nitrosotalea. The sequence continues at coordinate 37,873 of DASUKX010000024.1, read as the reverse complement.
GCATCATGTGGTACTTGTTCAGTAGATTCAAGTGTTGGTGCAGGATGGTACATAGCTACTACAGGATCACCAATGGATTTGATATATCTTGAATCGGCAGGTGGTTATCCTGGACATGATATCTTTACTTCCATCCCGGCAGGTAACACGTTTGATTATGATGTAGTGCTGAATAGTTTTACACCTACTCAGCAGTGCTGGCACGCCTATACGTATAGTACCGATGAAATAAAATGTATAACTTCTGTCAATGATGGAACCGCATCAAATGTTGGTGTAACAGCAAGAACATTTAGTGCATATTCTAGTGGTACTAACACCATGCCAGGCTTGTTTGACTATACACAAGACCTCTACTACGATACAAATACAGGTACCCTCAATTGGGAATACTTTAGTCAAGCAATTGGAAACTACAAGTGCTGGTCAAACACTGCGGCAGGTGCATCTGGAGGTTGGATACTTGATTGGCTCGCAACTAGGAGTGGCGGAGGCCATAATATTGACGAGGTGGGAACTGGCCCTGATGTGTATACGTCAGACAGTTGCTCTGCAGGATATGTGAGCTCTGTATACCAAGTCACAGGAGAATCAGGGGGAGCTGGAAAACCATGAAAATAAGCAAAAAATACTTGATATTTTCACCTATCCTGGCTGTCATACTTGTAGGTACATTCGTCTTAACATCTGAAGCACAGATTGCCAATACTCCAAGTTCTTGCTTACCTACTGACATGGCTCAAGTAAAAGTAGGATTTCCTATAAAGACACCATCTGCACTACCTAATGGATATTCCTTACAGGGGATACAAGTAAATGATCCAAACAGAAGTGTGACCTTCTACTATGCAGATCATTCTCTATGTAAATTTCCATACTTTGATACTAGTGGAAGTCAATTGACAATAGGAGTGGTCAAAGAGTTGAATCTAGAGGGTCATGCCATATATTCGGCAGATGGCAAAATCCAAGGATACAATCAGACACAACTCCCACCAATGACAAGCCTTGCATTCCAGCAAGCTATCATCAATCAATCTAAAGATCCTAACTTCCATATGGTAGCCAATGTACAACCAATAAACATAAACGGATACAATGGAGTTGGTTGGGATCCATACGACACGTTTAGTGTAGTAACTAAAAGTGGAACGATAGTGAATAAAGAACCATATCATGGAAATGGAGCAATCATGTTCCTAAACGACAAAGATCAAGTAGTATATACCATGGGAGGAAACTTCACTTTGAATCAATTGATGAATGTTGCAAAAAGCATTACACAATAGAAAATTCCCTTCTTATTTTTTTTATTATTAATTCAAAAAATAATTAAAGATTAACATTTGTAAATGTAAATTATCAGCAACTGATCAGGTAGATGTACAAAATCACAAATGGAACAGTAATCATCAGTACACTTATGATTCTTCTTGCAAAAGCATTAATTTTTTTATTAATACGACAAATAATGGACACCTGACAATTAAATGAGGATTGAGTATAATTAATCTCAAAAACGTTGGTGTCAAGTTTTGATATACAAATTCAAAACGATATGATTCCTTGTACAGTTTCAAGGGAATAAGCAAACCCTGCATGAGAACATTCATCATTTTTGTGAATAGAGCATTCTATTCTACCTTTCTTATAGTACACTTTTACTGGTTTTTTTAATTTGTAATCCATCAGTATGACATGATCCTCATTATATGCAAGCGGCTGAAATCTGATTCCATGCTCTAGTGCCTTGTCCCGTAGATCAAGCAGCAGTTCTACACACTCTGATATCCCGATTGAAAAATCTATCTTCTTGTATTCTTTTGCAATCTTGATGAGCCTGTTTGCAACATCCTCGTGTATAGTAAATGTCCTGAGGCCCTGTTTTGGCACAATCTTTTTCTGTGGTGCAATGTTGATAAGTTATTGCTAGCATCGTGCTGGAAAAAAGTTCCACAAGTTGCAATTCTGCGCAATTATTTTATACGAGTAACCATTATTAGCAAATATAGTAATGATATAGGAATGAATTGGTACTGTGATTAAAAACGAAATAATTAACATGATGGACGGAGACTCTAGATCAATTCATTATTCTTGCAGGTTGGATACCGAGATCTACAGGTTTCTTGCAGATGAGGCAGGACAAAAGAGCATCTCCATGAACAATCTGTTAAACCATATGACAAGAGAATATGTCATGAAGAAAAATTTTGAAAAGATCGGATCAGTACTAATGTGCAAGGATGTAGCAAGAGGGGTTTTTGATATGGCAAATGACAAACAACTGATCAAACTGGCTGAAAAACTTGGGTCTAATAATGCCGTAGACTATGTTGGGATGCTGTATCATGATATTGACAAAGATGCTATATTGCAGTTTCTTGATCTGTGGGGCCGCAGATTTCATGGCTATGAACACAAAAATGATGATAATGTACACAGTTTTTCAATCCCGCATGACATCAATGAAAAATATTCTATATTTATGAAAAAATTCATCACATCATTTGTGGAATCAACAATAAACGAATCCACAAAGGTTCAATCAACTTCACGTGTAGTAACATTTTCTATAATGAAATAATTATTTCATAAAAACATCTGTGCTCACTTGTGCTCACAATGAATCACTTGTCACCACTTTAATCCTACCATCTTATTAATCACAAAAATAATTTCTGAAACAATAACATGAAAATACAAAACAACAAAACAAAAACTACGACAACAATCATTTCAGCACTGATAATTGGATTAGTGTTGTTATCACCAACAACTGTTTTGCCAAGCGTTAATGCAACAGTCAAAACTGCTGTTACAATAGATAACGTGCCTATTCCAATTCCACTCTCTGGTATTGAACTTCAAAATGGGAGACAACTAGCATTAACAAATAGCGAGGTGCATGACATGATAAATGGAAAACCATATGAATTTATGGCATATGATTTTATCGGCAATGTCAAAACAGAACCTGGAATATGGTATCCAGAAATCCACATAAATGTTGATAATAATACTCAAATTGCAGTAGTATTTGATCCAAAAATTACGTCGGTCAGGAATGTAGGAATATTTCCTATGATTGATCAAACAGTACATCCTAAAACCACATCAACATCCAAAAACCTCGGAACCTCTGGTGCTGCCTTTGCCATAGATTACTATAGTGGAAGTCAATCACAAATCTATGGTCTCTATGAAACAGTAACTGCACCAACCTTCACAAATAGTGGAACAAACTATTTTTCAGGTTTTGTAGTAAATGCCTTGGAATCAGGAGCGAATTATGCTAATAGTTGTGATAGATCCCATGTCTATGATAGTTATTGGGCACAAGCAGGGTTAGTGTTTAAAGATCAGAGTACCTTTGCTACTTGGTCTGATACAAGCACTGGCAGTGGCACAGGTCCAAATTCTGGTTGTCATCCTCTGGCACTATATGGGAATACCTATTCAGGAGGCGACACACTCATCTTCAAAATAATCAGTCGTGTTGTTAGTGGTAGTCCAAACTGGTTAATCTATGGGCATGATGTAACCAGTGGATCTGCATTCTTTTCACAACCTGAAACTGGAATGATGTCTAGCACTGTAACTACTGGTAATGAAGCAACATCAGTGTGGTTTGAGAATCAAAACAACAGCACTCTTGGTTCAAATTGGTATCAAGAGTTTTCATCAAATCCATCTGCAAGCGCTTACTATTTCGATAGTAGTGGCAGTGTACACAATTGGGATGGAAGCACAAGGTTTGACATGGACTGTAGCGGACAAAATTATACCTACAGTTATCCGAATCAGGTGATTGTCGGCGATCTACTAAATGGTGGAACGCCATATTGGGACATGACCTATATGAAAAACTACGACTGCTAATCTTCAAACCCCCTTTTTTTATTCATACACTTGTGAGATATTATGAAAAGTAGAATAAAGTTACAACACTTTTTTAAGAAGACGTTCTTTAGTTTTTTATTATAAATGAAGATCTTACATGTTGTTATAGTTATGATCGTAGGAATTGCACTACTTATAGCAGGATGGTTTTTTCTGGCTGTAGGAAATAATCTCTCTAATCCAATTTCCAAATATCCTTTAGAATTGATCAATGTGACATCCATACCATATCCGATAGTAACTGGAAAATCTTTTCAGATTTATGCTACGATAATAAATAATGGATCTGATGAAATTACATACAGCAAAGACTGTTCTTCTCCAATATCAGTACACTTTGATAATGATCTACAAACATATCCAGGAGAAAGTTGCACTAAACAATTATTGTACACAATAGAACCCAATTCTACAATTACAATAAGTAGTTCACCCATAGGACTTGTGTATAATTCAACATATGATGGAATGGCAAATGCTACAATTACATTCAATTACAAGATAAAAGATAAAATTGAAAATCTCACCACGTACAAGGAATTTTTGGTCAGACCAGCACCATTACTATCAGAACGTTTGAAATAATATCTTCTAAAACAGTTATTAAATTAATGTTATTTTGTAGTGAAATTGGAAATAAAAATTTCATCCATCTACATTATACGGATTTCAATACACTCCATCAAGCTATAGTGATCCTAGTACCTACTTTATGGCAGGTACTGGAACACACAGTAGTTTTCCTGTTTATTTTCTCCAATTTGGTGTGGAAGGATTCTATTCAGGAGATTATGAACCAAATTGGCAGATTACACAAAATAATATGGGTTTCACTGACCTCACTGGAGGTACCGTAAACTTGAGCAGTCTACATGCTAACGTTGATGAAGGAGATAACTCACCTATTACGTGGGACAGTAGTGGAAGTTTCGGCAATATTGGTGGACAAATATTTGATTATTCTGATGAGACTTCATCAACAGGTACTGTGACTTGGAAATATAATGCCAACAATCCTAGTGGTGTATTAGACGGTAAATCCTTATGGTAAATATAGCACGTGTAGATTGAATAGATCCTGATACTAATGACTGCTTATTTACAATTTCAATGTAAAAGTCTAATTTATTATTTTATTTTCAATATGCTTTATTTGCAAATGATTAGAGTATTGGATGTGCGTAATCTCTATCTATGAGGTAGACAAATTGATTTTAAATGAAACTAGTATTACTTGTAATTCTTCTGATAAGTTTTAACATTGGTAATAATGTTCAAGGCCAAACAACATATGATCAAAATGATAACAAATCTTCGAATTTAACAATACATACCAATCTTGATCACTATGCGTATGGACAAAACATCACTGTCACGTACCATGTTGCATATCTTTTTAATGACACCAAACTGTCAATTCATATACTCAACTCACTTGGTAGTTTGATAGTCAACAAGACTTTTCCTGCTATGGAAAATGGAACTTGGATAGTTTCCACCGAAAACTCATCTTGGAGTGTACCGGGAAACTATACTGTATTGGCTCAATATGGTTCAAGTGATCAAAAGATGCATTTCTATTTTGGTGGTTATGGTAATGCGGTGACAATTCATTTTGTAACGCCATTACAGCAAATCAGATCTGGAGTTGAACCAAAAGATGTAACGTGCAAGAATACTTTACAACTAGTTATGAAAATGGAGGATGGCTCTCCTGCATGTGTAAAACCTGATACGGCAAAAGTCCTGATTGAACGTGGTTGGGCAAGACTGTCATGAATTAACCGACTTGTTCCAAAAGTAGCTTGTTTTAAGGAAGCAAAATTATGTACTCATAAAAAATGAACAAAAGTGAAAAGATCAGATCTACCTTCAGAGGGATTATTTGATAAATCCGGGGGTCATACTTTTCCGAATACAAAAGGGCAAAAAGCAAGTTATATCGTATGTTGATTTCTAGTGGTTAATCCACGTATAGGACGAAACATTACCAAAGAAAAAGGGAAAAAGGAGTGTTTCATCTCTTTTAGGTTGTGTGTGCAGCCAATGCGTATTCTGTAGGCTGGGTTCCTGGTGGCAATGCGCCTGCTGATACCGTTAATGTCCAGGTTCCTGCAACAGGACCTACAATGTTACATTCGGCGACAGGTAGTGTGCCAGGTACTACCGGACATGGTGTAACAACTCCTAAAGGACTTGTAACTGCCAGACCCATTACTGGCTTGGAATTTGCATTGTCAACCATCAGTGCCACGTAAAGGTTGGCAGTTCCTCCTGCAACATTATAGTTGTAGGTGTTGACCTGTCCTGCATTTTCAGCATCTGTCCACATTGTGGGATTGCCAGGCAGGTTTGCAAACGCAGCTGGTGACACTGATATTGCTATCACTGCAACTATTGCAGCGAAGATTGCAACAATTCCAGTCTTGTGTTTTCTGTTTCTGATATTCATCATTGTTATTTCCATCTCTGAATAGTAAATAAAATAGTAGGATTATTGTGGTGACAAATGGCTCACTATGATTCATTTTGATTCATTATGAACTTGATCAAAAATGATTTTTTAAAAAGATTTTCTGATGTGAAACAATTTCTCAATAAAACATCTGTGTTCACTTGTGCTCACAATGAATCACTTGTCACCACTTTAATCCTACCATCTTATTAATCACAAAAATAATTTCTGTAACAATAACATGAAAATACAAAACAACAAAACAAAAACTACAACAACAATTCTAGGCGCATTAGTAATAGGATTGGTCCTATTGTCGCCAACTATGATGATCCCTAATGTCAACGCTGTCCCAAGCCAACACATGCCGCCGCCAGAAGTGACACAGTGGTTGGATGGTCATCCTCATTTCTTTGGATGTGTGCATTTTGATCTCGCAAACCATACGTCAAAAGAGATCTCATGTTCACATCCTGGAAATCCAGTATATGGATCAATGAAGAATGGATCACCAGCTCATAAAATAGCTGATTATTCATATACTGCAAGTAATCTGGATTGCTCCAGCAGCTGTTTTACAGGTGGAGAGTTCTATAACAATGGACCTTATACGCAGGTAACCGCCAACTCTAAGGTTGACACTGCACCGCAAACCGTTCCAACGAAATTTGGATGGTGGGGTGGTCTCACCAATTGTTTACAGTCTTGTACCGCAAGCCCACCTCTTCTAGTCCAGTCTGGATGGAACTATCAATCATCTAGTGGAACAACCCCGAACATGTTCACAGAAATAGTTGGTAACTTCTATTACGGTACAACTAACTGCAGTACTCAATTCTGCGGAACTCTTAATGCAGTGCATGCAAACGATAATCTGTACATAACAGATTACGCAGATAACACTCATAGTCAATGGGTTGCATATGTTCAGGATAACACATATCCTAGCTCCAATATGTTCACTATACCGTTCAGTACTGCAGGTGTATCTACTGACCTTCCTTACGTGCTTACAAGTCTTGAAGCAGGTGGTGCATCAACAAGCGGAGGAAACTTTCCTCCATCGCCAATCAGCTACACTAATGAAGCAATATACAAATACGGAGTAGGACAGGTTAACACAGACACTTCAAGTACTGGCATGAAGTCATATTCAGGGCCAACCGGCGGCGGCATAACAGTAACATTTACTGCAACAGGCACTTCGACTGCAACCATAACAGACAGCTACTAGAATCTATCTCCTCTTTTTTTGTTACATGACAATTCTTCTAAAGTAATATAAAAGGACTGATCTATCACATACTCGAAAGAAATGGTTTCATTTACACACTTGTCAACAATCTTTGGAATGTCATTTTTGTTAGTTTTTTGTGTTTTAATTATGAATTATGCTGTAAAGGATGATTCTTTCGCATCTGCTTTTCAGAATATCGATGAAAAGAATCTTCCAATAAATGTGACAAAATTTATGTCAATTGCAGAAAACAGTACTGAGTTTAAGGAAAAAGTCAATGGATATGATCATTATTCTCTAGCCACAGTTATTATACCAAAACTCTATCCACAAAACACCGCTAATGCAACACTAGAATATAATTTGGTATATGGCCTTTACAAGAACCATAATGATTGTTCTTATGAGAAAGCATTGATTGTAACTCTAAACATACAACTACAGGTGATGCGTATCACTGAGTACTCTCCTTACGATGTACCGACAGGTTATCCATTGCCGCTGGTATCGTGTCCTATGGGTTGGGTGCCTGCGAAGGTGACAGATTACAATAGATTAGCCGGAGTAGTACCATGGGTTCCGCCACTACAGCAATTAAACTACGGCATATCAGCAAAAAACGTTGGATGCATCAATGGAACGATTCTTGTACTAAAAGCAGAAGATGGTTCTCCCGCATGTATGTCACCTAATACCGCTCAAAAATTGATTAAAAGAGGATGGGCTAAAGAGATCGTATCTGAATTAGTACGATAAATAGAATTGTGGTGACGGTGCCCGCTACAACAGTTCTGGCGGTAACCACGGACCCGAATCTAAAACCCATTGGAAATCTTTTAAAGTCACGACCTGTTCTTTTTTTTTCATGAGATCCATTCATTGGGTCTCGGAAAAATATGATCGTCCCCCTCAAGGGCCCTCTAATCTTATATTGATTCGATGTCTATCAAATGGAAATTTCAAAATATCCCAAATTTACTTGATTCCATTTCTTCTTTTATGGCCAATTTGACCTTGAGATTCTTTTGACTGACTCTGTCATTTAACCAAGTTAGAAACTTGTGTTCCAATCCTTTACCCTTTATCTTTTCAAAATCTTGTCCCATCTGATCTGATAGTTTCTTTACAAGTGACTTGTTGACACAAACTACATAAAAATGCCAACCAAAGGCAAATTCTGAATCCGTTACTATGAAGTCGTTCTCTCCATGGACCATCTTTTCTACATTGCTAAGAGTAGATATGATGGCTTTACTGGTGTTTTCATAATCAATCGCTGACACGTTAATGTTGATCCTTTCTTGCATCATGTGCTTTATACTGCATTTGTAAATAAAAACATGACTGAGAACTTGACTATTGATCTAGCAAATGTTCTACTTCTATATTGAAAAAAGTCTTGAGAATTCCTATGTAGCTTTTTACAGGATCTGGTATCTCGTTTCCACATGCAATTCCTAGATTTTTTGCATTTATCCATATTACAACAGTCTGAAGAATTGTAAGAAACCTATCATTTTCAAAATTCCTTGAACCTACCGCCCTGGAATACCTATCTGCAAATTCCCATGCAACAACAAAATCAATACAATCTGTATTGAATATTGCAAGCATCTGATCTCTGAGAGATTCTGCCTTCTTGAATGGTGTAATATTTAGAATGTATGGAAAGTCTATCTTGTCTGGCATGTACCCTGTAAGTGGTCCCCATATTGTTATTATTTTGCATCCAGGTTTTAGATTTTGAAATTTTACAATCATCTCTTCAATTATCTTTTCATCTGAAAACCAGAATAGTACTACACTTGCATCACTAATGTTTGCAGTCCTTATGTCTTGATGCATGAATGAACCATCTACGATGTGTTTTTCCTGAAGCAGTTTTTGTCCCTGGAGTATCTTTTCCTTGTTGTTGTCAATTCCTATTGCATTTTTTACCTTGAATTCTTGCAATGCTATTGCAATACTGTTGCCATTACCACATCCTAGATGATAAAAAACATCATTTTCAGTCAGTTCTGCAAATCTAAAAATCTCTCTAATTGTTTCATCTGATAATTCAACATCATCGCCATTGATTATGGACCTTGGAAGTGATGACAGGTATTCTTCGATTTTCACTAAATAAGTACAGTCTATACTAAATTTATTCTCTTATTCTCTCAAGTGCAGAGACTGCTTGCCACAACGTAACCCTGACATACGAAGGCATGTTGGGATCTTGAGATATGTCATCAAGAAGACTAATGGCATTTGCGGCTCTTACGGAAACAGGAGAGTCTTGCTTTTTCAAGTTTGCAACAAGATCTGTCAAATCCTTCTTTATGTTTCTTGGAGTGGACGGATTTGATGCAATTTCAGCTAGAGTGCTTATGGCCGTATTCAGAGTATCAATATTTGGATCCTTTTTGTCGACCATTGTACCATTCAAGCTTATGCTAATTGAGCTTATTTTATAAAGTTTGCATTATACTTCTACAAAGATATTTTCTGATTCAACTATTACTTTGTATGAATTCAAGTCTTTTATCTTGACTGGAAACTCTGAAAGCTTACCTGCTTTACAATCAAACTTTGCTCCATGCCAACCACATGTAACAATTGACCCATCTAGACTTCCTTCCGACAGACTTGCTCCGGCATGAGTACATGTATCGTTAACTGCATAATAACTACCGTCTATGTTTACTACTAGAACATCTTTTCCATCTACTGTAACTTTTTGCATTTTGCCTGGTGTGAAATCACTTGTTTTTCCAACAATTATCTTTCCCATGGAAGATGGCAAACTCTAACTCTTAATAATTTTAATGTTCATGTTTTACAATGAATGGATTCTAAATTACACGAATTTTACGGTATTCTGTAACTTGCCGAGATTTTCTATTTCCATTTCTATCTTGTCGCCATCCTTCAAAAAGACTGCATCTGGCTTGTTAAGCATAACGCCAGCAGGTGTTCCAGTAGATATGATATCTCCTTTTTCTAATGTCATTGCTTTGCTTAGTAATGATACTATCGAGTATACTTTTAGATGCATGTTTGATGTTGAAGAGTTTTGTCTGATATCTCCATTTACCTTGGTCCGCATTTTGAGATTCTGTGGCTCTGGTATCTCATCTGCGGATGTTATCCAAGGACCACAGGGTGCGAAAGTGTCAAAACCCTTTGCTCTGGTAAATTGTTTGTCTTTTGCTTGTATGTCGCGTGCAGATGTATCATTTAAGACCATATATCCGAAAACAGCTTCTTTTGCCTCTTTTTCTGATATGTTTTTACAATCTTTGCCAATGATGACCGCAAGTTCAATCTCATAATCAAGTTTTGAAACAAATGATGGACAAACTATGTCTGATGTAGCTCCATTGAGTGTTGTTCTTGGTTTTATTACTATGGCAGGTTCATCTGGGGGGATCAAGTTTTGTTCTTTTGCATGATCTTTGTAATTGAATGCTAGGCAAATTATTTTGGATGGATTTGGAATTGGAGGAAGAAATTTGAAATCAGATAAATTCTCGGTATAGTTTAGATTTTTTGCATTATTTTTTATTTCATCATACCACCCGTCAAACAAAAAGTCTTTGATGCTCTGTGGTATGGGAATTCCAGTCTGAGATGTCATACTCTCTCTTGTCAGAACCTTTTCTCCATTAACAAAAGCATATGTTTCCATATTTTGTCTAAGCAATCTTGCAATTTTCATTTTCTTCACTTGTGTGTGTATATCGCTTGATTTGCAGAATCTTTTCTGCAATATCCGAATCTTACGAACTGGATTTGTGCTCCCACATTTAACTCTAAGTAGTATTGTTCTGTAATGGCTTGCTTCACCTCTAAGCTGTTCTCGTTAAATTGGTCATTGATGAAGAGTACGTTTGATACTAAAACCTCGATGTTGACTGGATTATTTCTTGAAATCCATTGGATTTTGGGAATTTCTGATTTATATCCGCTACCAATAACTTCTCCTTCCATCTCTGGGCCAGTCTTTGTTATTTTTATGTTGTATAATTCTAACAATCTTACTTCATCACCAATCTTCAGTGACTTTGCGTCATTTCCAGATATGTAAAAATTGCCATCTATTGTAACTCGTCTTTTACCCATGTTGTTTTGTGGATGATTTGAAATCTCAATTTCAGTAAGATTGTTGTTAACCACTGTCAATTTTACAGGATCAAATACTATGAACAATCTCACACTTGTTGGATCAATTATTTTTCTATTGAATGACTCTAGTGTCTCAAATGGAGGCAAAGTGTCAGATTTTGTAAAACCAAGAGACAAAACAAATTTCCTAATTGCCTCGGGAACTATTCCTCTCCTACGTAATCCTTCTAGAGTTGGAAGTCTAGGATCGTCAAATCCTGACACCTTTCCTTCTTCTACCAGAGGCTTTAGTACTCTCTTGGATACTGGCATTCCTTCAAACTCCAACCTTGAAAATTCTAACATCTTTGGCTTGCGCATATTCAGTTTATCTAAAAGTGTATAGTACAGCTCAGTTCGTAACTCATATTCCTTAGTTCTGAACGCGTGGGTTATTCCATCTATGCTGTCTTCAATGGCTACTGCAAAGTCATAGTTTGGCCAAACTCTGTATTTTTCCTTGTGGATTGGATGAGATTCATCTATAATTCTAAATAAAGTTGGATCTCGCATAACCGTATTCTCTGAACTCATGTCTCCTCTGAATCTGACTATGGCTTCTCCCGGTTTGAATTTATCAAACATCTTGTTCCAACGAGTGTTATTCTGTTCGAGTTCTCCTGCTCTACACTTACATGATATCATCTCCCTCCTGTTCTTGCTAATTGTTTCCTTATCGCATGTACACACGTATGCATAACCTGAATCGATAAGCTCTTTTCCTTTCTTGTAAATTATCTCCATGTCATCTGAGGTATTTTTTATGAGATCATATTTTACATCTAGCCAGTCCAGACCTACTTTGATTGCTGCATAATACTCTAGACGCTCTTTTTCTGGATTTGTATCATCAAATCTTAAAATGAGTTTTCCTCCATACATCTTGGCGTACTCTTCGTCAATTATTGATGCCTTTGCATGGCCAATGTGTGGATACCCATTAGGTTCTGGAGGAAAACGTGTAATCACATTGCCTTGCTGTGCATCCTCAAGAGGGGGAAGTCCAGTTCTCTCCTGTTTTGGTTTTACTACCAATAGATCTGAGTATTTCTTCTCAAGCTCTTCTCTTTGCGACTCTATTGATAATTCATTGACATCAATTACTGCCTGTGAAATAAGTGGGATGACATCCTTTATTCTAGAACGAAGTTCTGGTTTTGCACCAATGACTTTGGATATGATCGAATCATTTCTAGTCTTTCCATCATGTTCTGATGCATTAAGAAGGGCAATTCCGCGAATTATCCTTTTTAGTTCATCATCCAATTAAAGACTCCTCTGTACTACGAAATCAAGCAAAGAAAGTAATTCATTTCTTGCAGGTCCGTTGTATATTGATATGGCTTTTTTAGCTGCATTGGAATGATACATTGCTTTTTGTTTTATTATGTTCTCTATTCCCAATGATGAAATTGTGGAGATGGCTTTCTCCACATCTCCTTTTGAAACAGATGCATTACCAAATGCATTGAGGATTATCTTTCTTTCTTGATTATCAGCCTTTTTTATTGCCATCAAAATTGGTAATGATTTTTTTCCTTCCCTGATGTCATTTCCAACTGGTTTTTTTGTAATCTTTGGATCGCCTATTACTCCAATCAAATCATCAATTATCTGAAAAGCAATTCCCAAGTTTCTTCCAAATGTGGACAGTCTTGTAACATCTGAAACACTTTTCTTTGCAGATATTGCACCCATAGCACAAGATGCGATAAATAATGAAGATGTCTTTTTTTCAATCATTTTTATGTATTGATTTTCGTTTGGTATCTTACTTGATTTTGCCATGCTGATATCAAGTGTTTGACCTTCACATACATCCGTGCAAGCCTTTGCTAATGTAGCAACCAAATGCAATCCAACATCTTCTGATTTGTGAAGGTATGGTTTTGAGATGGTCTCAAATGCTCTTGAAAATAACAAATCTCCTGCAAGAATCCCTATTGGCATACCAAATCTCATGTGAACTGTGGGTACGCCATGCCTGACTTCATCATTATCCATGATGTCATCATGTACCAGTGTAAAATTATGTACCATTTCAATTGCGGCAGCAGCCGGTATTGCCTGCTTTGTAGTTCCTCCCAAAAGTTGGCAACTCTTTATGACCATGTATGGTCTTAGCCTTTTTCCACCATGGTCGATCAAATAGCTTGCTGCATGGTACAAATCCTTTGGCTCGCCTGAAAGTCTAGTTGTAAGAAATGCGTCTATCTTGGATGCTGTCTCTGCAAGTTTTTCTAACTTCATTCTTTTTTTAGCTCCCATTTGTGATCCGGAAAATGATACTTTAATGACGCTTCTAGCTTACTTTTAAGACCATCTTTATTCCACATATTGAGAATTTTCTTATGCCTGTCACTAATGTTGTGACTTGATTCAGGTAGGAAATATAGTGCAACTAGCATCCATGGGCAAAAAATCTGGGGCGTCTTTTCAATCTCTGTCAATATCTGTTCTAATGTAACCCATCTGATGCTTGAAATTTCATCTTCTACAAGTTTTATTTTGGAAGGATCATCTAATATTCCCATTAAAGTACCGCAAATTTCATTCTCTGAACCAATGTTCTTGTATGGAACATGATATTCAAATTTGTACAAGTAATCTAGTTTGCATGTAACTCCCAACTCCTCTGGAAGTCTTCTTTCTGCAGATGAAATGTAGTTCTCAGACTGTCTTGGATGACTTGCTACAGTTCCATCCCAATCTCCTGGCCATAGCATCTTGCTCATGCTTCTCTGTGTGAGCAAAAGTTGTCCTTCTTTATTGAATAAAAATATGGTAAAAGCTCTGTGAAGTTTTCCATTTGGCAAATGACACGTTACTTTCTCATCTGTTCCTATTTGACTATCAGTGCCGTCTACAAGAATAAGATATTCCATAGTCATCCCCTGAATATCGTTCCCTCAAAACTCTTGCCATTTATTGCATTTGTTATCCTTCTTGGAATGTTTCCATTTACGAAGAAGACGTCAGTTCCATTCTTTGATATTGTGAAAGCCTCTTTTATTTTGCGAGACATGCCCCCAGTAACATCCATTGATACTTTTGAGGTAATTGGTATTTCCTTCGTGATCTCATTCAAAAGTTTCTTGCTTTTCATATCTGAATATACTCCGTCCACATTAGTAACAAAAATTGCAAGGCGAGGACGTAATATTTTGGCAAGAATTCCCATGATCCTATCTCCAGATAATATGTAGAATTTATTTTTTCCAAACCACATTACATCTCCATAAGAAATTGGTGTTAATCCAGTCTTTGCAATCTTGGGTATTTCTTTAACTTTCTTGATTAATGGTTTGTCACTTGTGATAAAATCACTAGGCGGTAAGCAATATGGATTTAGACCAGATTCCAAAAATGATTTGAGTATAATATTGTTCAATTCCACCATTGAATTTTTAACAGCAGAAACTCCTTTGGCCCCGTGTCTTTGAGGTTTTGTATGCATGTCATATTTTACAGACCAGTAATGTCCAAAGGATCCTCCTCCGTGTACTATGACAAGCGGTTCATTTACATTTTTGAGGCTTGTAGCAATTCCTTTTATTGCATTTCTGTTTGGTGTCAATGGTTTATTCTTGTTAGTGATTATGGAGCCCCCCAGTTTCATCAGGATCATGATTTTTAACAATGCTATGGACGGTTTTAAAAAGTATCTCACTAAAATCCTAGGTCTTTGACTAATTCAGTAAAATGTCTATCATTTTATTTCTGTAGCGTGTATGTTTTGAAGAGTTTCTGATTTGGATGAACCTTGCATCTCTCATGCATATCTAAGACCATCATAGTCTATTCTTGCTATAAAACAATCTGAAATTTTTCTCAAGTTGTCTAATGTGTTATCCCTGTTGGAGTCATCTACGAGAGAAATTATACATCCGCCTCCTCCCGCTCCTGTTATCTTTGCACCATGGGATGTTTTTTTTGCCTCGTTAACCAAGAAATCTATTTTTTCTGTAGAGACTCCTATTTGTTTTAACAAATCATGATTTTTTAGCATTAATGAACCTAATTTATTTAGGTTATTCTCTTTCAATGATGTTATTGCATTATTTACTATGTCTGTTTCCTCATTACATAACTTGCTAAACAGATCCTCGTTCTTCTCTCTAAAGTTCTTCACCTGCATTACAACATCTTGCGTATCATGAACTTGAGCAGAGTTTGATATTACAAAACTCAAATCATTTCTTGATGCAATATCTTGAAATCCATTCTTTAGGTCGTATAATACTAATCCGCCAAATGTAGACACTGACGAGTCAGCTCCTGAATTTTGTTCAAATATAGTACGCTCAGCCTGTATTGCTATCTTCATTACTTCATCTTTTGATAATTTGTGAAATAATCCATTGACTGAAGCTGTAACTGCAACACAAGCAGCCGATGACGATCCAAGTCCCGCTCCTGAAGGTATTTCAGATTCTATTACTATGTCTATGCCTTGCTCTGTAAAATTTTTCTCTATTGCTTTTTGTACTATGTAGAAGAAAGGCCTCATAAATTTTTGTTGTACATTATCTAAATTATTTAACGAATCCATGTCCATCTCAAATTCTCCTAATGAGGATCTTATTCTGACTGTTTTACCATCTATGAATTGCGATGTGGCTGTTATTCTCTTGTCTATGGAACATAAAATGGCCTTGATGCCATATACTACAAAGTGTTCCCCAAAAAGAATGACTTTACCAGGTGCAGATGCAACAGATATCATGAAAACACTATCGATGCATATCCTACAACTGAACTCTTGTCACCTGTTATGTCGCCGCTAGTGGCATACTTGATCAAGGTTCCTTTGGTTGCTCCTAGCTCCTTACAAGCTATCATGGTTGATGCAATCGCTCCATAGCCGCACGCACTGATCTGTTTTTCTTGTAATGTGCTATAAAATTTGTCTATATTCAAATTAACTATTGCATCTATGAGCGATTTGTCCTGTTCATGTGCAAAATCATTTGGTTCGTAATGTGTAAAATCTGAAGAACCAATTATGAGAGTCTTTCTGGTTTTGGCAATACTCGCTACAGCTTTACCAATTTCTATTGCAGTATTGCGATTTTGATCAATCAAAATTATTGGCAAAATCTTGAATTTGTGAGAAAATATTTCTTGGAGCATTGGTAGCTGTACTTCTAAGCAATGATCTCTTGTATGTGAAAAAAAATCAAACTCTATCAATTTTAAAATCTTGTTTATCTCAATTGCAGATTCATCATCTACCTCTATGTCTCCAATGGGTGTTCTCCACATTCCTTCCTTCATTACTGCAACATTCAGCCCTATTCCCCAATGATTTGGTCCTATGATTATAACGAGATCTGGTTTTTGAGATGATACTGCATAGTATGAATCTGCAGCTATTGGACCAGAGTATTCATACCCTGCATGTGGGCATATAGCGCCGATAATTTTTTTATCTTGTGTAGAAGGTGGTAATTTTCCAGGGCCATATTTGTGCAAAAAACTATTTCTTATGCTTGATTTGAGTTCTTGAGTTGTTTTTGGATAGAACATCCCAGCAACAGCTGGTGTCCTCACCTGCATTGTATTATTGCCTCTGAGTTCTCATTCTTTGAGGAGGCATCCTCTCGGTCTCTTCCTCTAACTCTTCTTCTGTTATTTTAGTTTCAAAATCGTCTATTTGATATTTCATTGATTCTGCATTTTTTAATTTGCCTTTTTGCATAAGTATCTCTCTTGCTAAAAGCCAGTAAGTAGCAGCTAGAGATTTTCTTCCTCTATTGTTTGCTGGAATTACTAAATCCACTTTGGAGGTAACATTATCTGTATTGGAAATGCCTATTACTGGAATTCCTGCATTAGTTGCTTCTACAACTGCTTGTTCATCTACTTGTGGGTCTGAAACAAAAACTAATTCTGGTTCTCTATAGTATGGCAGTGATGGATTTGTCAGGGTTCCAGGCATAAATCTTCCAAGCATTGGAGTTGCACCAGTAACTTCACAGAATTTCTCAACAGGAGTGCTGGCATATTCTCTACCTGAGCAAACTAGAATTTTTGTGATGTCTGCTCTATTGATAAATTTAGCAGCTGTTTGGATTCTGGATAATGTTTTCTTGCTGTCAATAATGTAAAGTCCTTCATTTGTCGCCTTGGTGACAAATGAAGTCATAAATTTTGTTTTTACCTGAGTACCCACTCTTATTCCAGTAGATAATACGTATTTTTCCATGTGTTCAAAATCTTCTTGTTTGCTCATTCTGTGTTTCTAAATCTCGGCCATTCCACGTATTAAATCATACTCTGAAAGTCGTATCAATTCGTTAAGTTTGGCCATTCTTTCTCCGCCTAATATGCCGACTTTGAGCATCTTTGATTTTGTGGCAATTCCAATATGTGATATGTGAGAATCTGTAGATTCACCAGATCTATGTGATGTAATTAATTTTACATTGTTATTGTTTGCTTCTTTGGCAAATTCGAGCGCATCGTAAAGACTTCCTGCCTGATTTACTTTCAATATTGCTCCACTGCAAGCCCTTATTTTTACTGCTTTTCTGAGAATTTTTGTATTTGTTACCAACAAATCATCACCAGTTATGAGCACACGAGGAAATTTTTTAGTCAATACGGCCATGTCCTCAAAGGCTTCCTCATGAACCGCATCTTCAGCATAAACAAGTTTGTATTTTTTTATTATGTTTGAAGCAAATTCAATCTGTTTTTCCGAGGTATTTTCAAAACCCGCTCTGTCGTATACATACTTCTTTTTCTTTTCATTCCATTGTGTGGAGGAAGCAAAATCCACTCCAAGTGAAACTTCCTTTCCTAATGTAAAGCCAAGTTGTTCACAAGCTTTTGATGCTATCTCTAATGCTTCTTCATTTTTTAATTTGGGGGCCCAACCTCCTTCATCGCCTCTTCCATTTGTAAAACTTGGATCTTTTTTTGCTAGAATTTTTCCTACCTCCTTGTGTACCATCAAGTTTGTCTCTATTGCATCACGAACAGTTTTTGAACCTGTAGCGCAAACTAGAATTTCTTGAATGTCTGGTGTGCCAGGACCTGCATGTGCTCCTCCTCCTATGATGTTTCCAAGAGGGAATGGATATCTAAAAGTAGAATCTTTAGCAAGTAACTTGAACATTGGTACATGTAGTGATTTTGAAGCGGATTCAATTGATGCAATGGTTAATGCAAATGCAAGTGATCCTCCTACTTTTGAATAATTTGGGGTTGAATCAAGTTCTCTGAGAGTTTCATGAATTACTTTCAGATCTGATGGATCAAGACCTACAAATTTTTTTGCATTCTTTTTTAAAATTTCTAGACTTTTTTCTGGTTTATTCTGTGGGAAACTTTGTGCTTCGTGTTTTCCAACGCTTGCACCTGATGGGGCGCAAACTCGTCCTACGTGTTGGTTATCTGATATGATATCAACTTCTATGGTTTGACTTCCTCTGCTGTTGTAAAGTATTCTGCCTTCAATGGAAGTAATCCGAGGCATTCTATTCTAATTCAGATCTTACTTCTTGTTCTCTTCTTCTTATGGCTTCATAAAATGGAATAACTTGATGAATTGTCTCGACTGATGTTAATATCATTGATCTACAACAATATCTCTTAAACCCAAAAGAATCTAAAACTTTTCCTGGATCCTCGCCATTTTTAACACGATTTTGATATTCCTTAAACTTGTCAGCAATCAAATTTCCACATGTAAAACATCTGACAGGAATTAGCACAGTCACAAAAAGTAATCAAGGCTTATAAAAACCATACATGGGTAAAACCAATTGCGGGAGTCGCCCAGCCTGGTCAAAGGCGCTAGCTTGAGGGGCTAGTATCTTAGGATTTCGTGGGTTCAAATCCCATCTCCCGCATTAATGATTTTTACAATGATATCTTGAATTTATGACATGAATATTTTCAGATGTTGACAAATGAACAACCATACTAATCTGCAATAGTTATTTTTCATTTGTTAGGATGTTCCATTACATGATGAATTTGATTTACTGATGAAAATGCTATTTGGTAAAGCCCTTATTTAACATGAAATTCTGTATTGTTATGGAAATTACCGTAAAACAAATGATGCAAATTGAAGAGAATGGACATCAAATGGGTTTTTTTAGAAAATTGATGATGGAAAATGCAGGTGCTATTACTACAAGACATATTGTTGAGCGTTATCCTGATTTGACCTCAAAAAAAGTTACAGTCTTTGCTGGATTGGGAAATAACGGAGGTGATGCTTTTGTAGTGGCCAGACACTTGGCTACATTTGGTTGTGTACCTACTGTTATTCTTTTAGGACATCCGGACAAGATAAAAACAGAAGAGGCACGATCAAACTGGAAAATCTTGGAGAAAATGAATTCTGTGAATCTCATACTTGCATCTGACACCAGTAAAATTGTTAACGATGCAGAAATAATAGTAGATGGAATACTGGGAACCGGAATGTCTGGTAAAATTAGAGAACCATATTCATCTGCAATAGATCTGATAAATCAATCAAATGCTTTCAAATTATCTGTTGACGTTCCATCTGGTCTTGATCCTGATACGGGACTGGTAAATGACAAATGCGTAAAGGCAGATGTTACTGTAACTTTTCACAAGATGAAGATTGGGATGCCAAAAGGCCAAAATATGTGTGGAAAGATAATGGTAGAAAAAATAGGAATTCCGCCTGAAGCAGAGATTGGAGTGTTATCATGAAAGTATATCAACTTCAAGTAGGAAACATGCAAAATTTTACTTATGTTCTTGAAGATGAATCCACAAAGGAATCTGTCATCATTGATCCTTCGTGGGATCTAGAGTTGATACTGGAAACAATAGAAAGAAACGCTCTCAAAGTCAAATACATCATAAACACACATCATCATTTTGATCATACTATAGGTAATGATGCAATGGTAAAGCATACTGAATCTAAAATCTTACAACATGAATCCTCCACCCTGAAAAATGATGTACGTATATCTGATGGCGAAAAAATAACATTTGGTAAATCAGAACTCACTGTGATACATACGCCTGGACACTCTAAAGATAGCATTTGCCTAGTTGGTGATGGGAAAATCTTTTCGGGTGATACGCTTTTTGTAGGAAATTGCGGCAGAATTGATTTACCTGGAGGTTCTGCAAAAGAGCTCTATCATAGCCTATTTGATACACTTTACAAACTTGATGATAATCTAGTGTTGTATCCTGGACACAATTATGGAAGCTCGCAAAATTCAACTATGGGAAAAGAAAAAAAGACAAATTTTGTATTGCAGCCTAGAACAGAATCAGAATTCTTAGATTTCATGGGTAGTGATTAACTATTGCTAGACATAGAGATACTTGGAAATAAGCAAAAGGGTCTAGAGTTCATAAAACAAACTGAACAAAAAAAATTCATTTTCTCTCTAGTGATATCATATACTGAAACATCCGAAATACCTGGAATAACAATGGCCGGGGAACATCCTGATCTTATAAAATTCACAGGACCTGCTGATGCTGAATTCATTCACTATGGGTATTGTAGAAGCATATCTGTAATTCCAATGACTCCTGACGGAAAACCAACTCCTGCACTGTTGACGAAAGCAGCACTTGAAGCAGCAAGTATTCCAAGCGTTGTTATCAATGCGGGTAGCAAGATATCGCCAAAACTACCATTCATTGACATGGATTTGGATTATGGAAAAAATATTGGAAAAGAGCCAGCACTTAGTCTAGATGATGTTGGAAAAGCCGTAGAATATGGTAGGATAATTGGAAGATTCCTTGGGGCCTCAACTGATTGTGTGATAATTGGTGAGAGTATTCCTGGTGGCACTACTACAGCACTTGGAGTGTTGGAAGGATTTGGAATTACAGGATTTGTTAGCAGTAGCATGCCACGCAATCCCGTAGATCTAAAAACTCAAACAGTAAAGGATGCATTGAAAAGGCTTCAATCAAAAGATCCATTTGAAATCATATCTCAACTAGGTGATCCTATGATTCCAGCAATTGCAGGAATTCTTAGCACCGCTT
This sequence comes from Nitrosotalea sp., assembly GCA_036278495.1. Classification (GTDB taxonomy): domain Archaea; phylum Thermoproteota; class Nitrososphaeria; order Nitrososphaerales; family Nitrosopumilaceae; genus Nitrosotalea. The sequence continues at coordinate 16,112 of DASUKX010000024.1, read as the reverse complement.
CTGAACTTTCTAAAGTGCTATTAGCTGGTGGAACACAAATGGCAGCAGTGCTTGCTTTTGCAAAAAGCATGGGATTTGATGGAAAAAATACTGCAGTTGGTACTACTTCTTATGTGGTAGAAGATCAATCTGCAAGTCTGGTAAAGACAATATCGCAGATATTGGATATTCCTATACTTGTTGCTAGACTCAAACTTGGAGAATCTAAAATTTCTGGATTGAACTCATACGCTGAAGGATTTGTCAAAGAAGGTGCAGGTGCTGGAGGCGCATCTATAGGCTGCATGTTGAAAACTGGTATTGATGCCAAAGGTCTTTTGGACTTGACTGAAAAAGAATATTCTAAAATTACTTGACTGTTACTGATTTTGCCAAATTCCTTGGATAATCTGGATCAAAGTCTTTGTCAATTGCAGCATAATATGCAAGAAGTTGTATTGGAACTATTTCCACAAGTGGGTACAGTGATTCATTGATACTTGGAATGTCTATCCAGTAGTCGTACACATCACTTGGTTTGTCTGAAATTCCTATTATCTTGGCACCTCTTGCTTTTATCTCACGAGCTGAAGTTAACGTATCATTGTAGGTAGAATCATTTGGATTTATGATCAAAACATAGGAATTGGAATCCATCAATGCTAATGGACCGTGTTTTAGTTCTCCTCCTGGAAGTCCCTCTGCATGTATGTAGGTAAGCTCTTTTAATTTTAATGAGCCTTCAGAAGCTATTGGGTAGTGTATACCTCTTCCTAATACGTAAATATCTGAAACATCCTTTAGCCTCTTTGCAATATCTCTAATTTTAGAATCATTAGAGAGGATCTTCTTGATTGCTTCTGATACTCTTGTAAGATCTAATTCTGTACAACCATTACATATTTTATCGATCATCTTGTATAGTACAACAAGTTGAGATGTGAAACTTTTAGTTGCTGCCACTCCTATTTCTGGACCACAGTTTAATCCCATCGAAATAGATGATTGGTGTACTAGTGAAGATGTCATCATGTTAACTATTGATATGATTTTTGACCCTGATTTTTTTGCAATGTCTACTGCTTCTAACACATCTGCACTCTCACCGCTCTGAGATATTGCAATTAAAATTGATTTTTCTTCAAACATGTCTGGAGAGAATTGTGCTTCACTGGAAATTAATGGATCAATCTTTATCTTTGCATATTTTGAAAAAAGAAACTTTGCAATCAGTGCTGCATTATAGCTTGTCCCACTTCCTGTGATGTACACATTTCTTGCATGTTTTATCAAATCTGAAGCCAAGTCAATTTCCAGTTTAGTGTTATTTCCTGCACTCAATACTGTTGATGGCTGCTCTGAAATCTCTTTCAAGGTGTAATGTGCATATTGTCCCTTGTATGCATCGGCAAATTCTTTTGATACTTTTGTTATTTGGTGTTGAACTGGATTTGCATCAAAATCAAATATCTTCAATCCATCTCTGTCGATGATTACAAACTCTTTGTTATCCGGGTAGATTACTTCATCTGTGTATTCTACAAATCCCAGTACATCACTTGAAATGAAATATCCTTCTTTTCCAACTCCAATTATTAGCGGTTCATGAAGTCTTGCTGCAGCTAATGTACCATCCTGAAAAACTGCTACAAAAGCATAATTTCCTTTTAATTCTGATACTGTATCTACTATTGATTTTTTTATTTCTCTAGTCTTGTCGTAATTGTATTGCAGAAGATTTGCTATTACTTCGCTGTCTGTCTGACTTTTAAAAGCATAACCGCGTTCTTGGAGCTCTTTTTTTAACTCCTCATGATTTTCAATTATTCCATTGTGTACAATAGCTACTTCTCCAGAGCTTGATGGATGTGGATGAGCATTTGTGTCTGTTACCATTCCATGAGTAGCCCATCGTGTATGGCCTATCCCTGTGGTTCCAGAAAGTTCATCTAATTTTACCGCCTTGTTTACCTCTAAGACCTTGCCTACTCCCTTTCTTACATTAATTTGGTGTTCTGCAAACGTTGCAACGCCTACACTATCGTAGCCGCGATATTCCATTCTTTTTAATCCCTTGACTATTATCGGGGCAGCAGAACTAATTCCGAGATACCCTATGATGGAACACATTATGATACACTATACATTTTCTTGATAAATAATGATTGTGTGTGTTTTATTCGGCTGGCTGTTCGGTTTTTACTTCTTGCTGGGGTGTCTGCTGTTTTGCCTTGTTGAGGTCTAATTCTGGAGATAAGTGGATTTGATCTTCTTCTTCGACCTTTACTGTATATGATGGAACTGTGACTATTCTGTCCCCGATCATCACATGACCGTGAACAACTATCTGTCTTGCCAAGTATGGACTCTTGATTGATTCTTTTTTCTGAATGAATGTTTGTAATCTCCTAGACAAAAAGTCAGTTACTTTTAGATTGAGTACATCGTCTAATGTTGAATTTTCTTTGACTAGACCAACTCTTGCAAGTGATTTCATAAGGATTGGTTCTTTTGTAACTCTGACATCTTTAGTCAAAGCTAAAAGTGATCTTGCTTGATTTCTTATTCTTGAAAGTTCAGTATGTGCTTTCCATAATTCTCTTTTGTTCTTTAGTCCAAAAGTTCCCAAGACATGTAACTCTTCATTTAACAAATCGTAATTGAGAGGACGCTTTGGTTTCCTCCACATTTTTCGTGAATTCTTTGGATGATCTCCCATCTAGTACACCTACTTTTTCTTTTCCGCAGCTGGCTTTGCAGGAGCTGCACCAGCTTTTGGAGCTGCCGCCGCTGCAGGAGCTGCACCAGCTTTTGGAGCTGCTGCCGCTGCGCCTTCAGCTGGAGCACCAGGTGAACCAGCAGGCAACACTTTGCCTCCTTTCTTGACTCCGACAGCACCACCCTTTCTACCGGTGGTACGTGTACTTTGTCCTCGAACTTTTAATCCATATGTGTGACGAAATCCTCTCCAACTATTCATGCCCTTTTCACGTTCAATGTCATTTCTTACATTAAAATCAATATCTGAAGTAATAAGATGGAAATTATTTCCGGTGTCCATATCTTTTCGTCTGTTTAAGAACCATGATGGTATGTTTACTGATGCTGGATCTCTCATGGCTCTTTCTATTTCTTCTACTTGTGATTCAGTTAGAAAACCAACGTTACTGTTGGGATTAATTTTTAATACTTCTAAAAGTGATTTTGCAAAATTGTATCCTATTCCTTTTACTTGACCAACTCCGATGATGGTCTTTTTAGCGCCTGGAATATCCTTACCAGCAATCCTAACTATGTGTCTAAATTCCTGTGAAGACAAGTATGAAAAATCCCCTGCACCCCCGATAAAAACCATGCTAAAATAATAATACTTTAAATCGTATTTGGAGAGTATTTATTATAATGGCACAAGAATTTGAAAATTTTGTTAATAGAAGTTATAATTCTGAGCCAAAATATGCAGAAATTATGGCCGGTGTTCCAGAAGATTACAAACAAATCAAGACATTAAGAGATCTTCTAGAAATTAATTATAAAATAATTGGTGCAAAAGAACAACTTCGTAGAAATTTAATTTCAAAGATCAAGTCAAAGAGCATCAAATATCCTGGAATAATAGGTTTTGAAGATGATGTTATTCCTGCCCTAGATCGTGCAATATTGTCATGTCATGATGTGATTTTAGTTGGTCACATAGGACAAGCAAAAACTAGGATAGTACAAACAATCGCAGATACGCTACTTTCTCCAATGCCGATAATCAGGGGCAGTATAACAAATGATTGTCCTTTAGATCTTCCATCTCGAGATTTGATATTCTTATTGGATGATAAAGAAAATTCACTATCCATTCCAAAGTTTTATGTGGATGGAGAAAGCATGGAGAAGATTCGTAATAATAAACTTGATACTCCCATTGAGTGGGTTGATGGTAAACACAGATTCAAGTATGTTTTGGCAACTCCTGACATATCTGTAAAAGATCTTGTTGGTCAAATCGACGCAATCAAGATAACAAAAAATGGCACAGAAATGTATGAAATTGAATCATATTCTCCCGGTCAGTTAATGCAAGCAAAACATGGATTGTTTTGTATTGATGAATTACCGGTTCTTGATACTAGAAAACAAGTGGCGCTCTTGTCTGTCTTACAAGAAGGACGATTCACTACAGGTGCATATCCTGTTATATTCGAACCCAAGACAGTATTTTTTGCTACTGCAAATCCTATTGATTATACGCACTCTGGAAAAATAATTGAGCCACTTTATGACAGATTGAAAAGTCACATCCAAACTCATTACCCAAAATCCGTTGACGAAGAAATGCTGATTGTAATGCAAGAAGCAAAGATACCAAAATCGTTTATTCCAATATTTATATTGAAAATCTTGGCAAGAATTATTCAAGCGGCTCGTTCCAGTAACGAGATCAACCAAGACAAGGGTGTAAGTGTAAGGATGGGAATACACAGTTTGGAATTACTTGTTGGAGAAGCAGAAAGAACACGAACCATTGTTCATAACATATTGGCATTACCGCGACCCTGTGATATCTTCTCAATTGAACAATCTGTAAAATTTGAACTTACTGAACTGGATGATACTTCAGAAAATCGTTCCAAGGTTTTAAAACATTTAATTTCTAATTCTATGAAAGATATATCCCTGGAATATCTAAAAGATGCGGATCCGAGCATTTTTGATTTGATAAAAAAAGAATTCCTTGGTAAGTCATTTCAGGTATCACAAACAATTCTGTATTCTAATAGTATGCAAATGTCATATGATAATCAATTAAAGAATTTTAGTTCACTCTTGAATTTGGTTACTAGTATATGTGAAAAAATCATTTCTGATCAGGATACTTTTGTAAAAGAAGCTGCAAAATATGAGATTTCTCCTGTCAACCTGATGATCTCAGATAATGCACAAAATGAACTCAAGGCTGGTGTTGTGGAATTGGTACTTGATGGTCTTTGCTGGATTGAACCGAAAATTCTAGATAGGAAAGATGGTACGTACGTTGCAAACTAGTACTACCAAATTTACCTACTTCCAAAATGAAGATAATAAATCTAAAAACACGTCTTCAGAAATATCTGATGAAAAACTCCAGCAAGCACTTAAGACCATTGCTACACAGATCCTAAAAGAAAAAACGCCCTCCATTAAGGATCTTGAAAATGTATTAGATGGCACAATGAAAAATTCATCGGAAAATCAGCCAAAAAGTGATGATCAACAAGAAACAGAAGTACATGGTAATAATGAACCCATAACAAAATACTTGCAAAAACTTGGATATCTTAAAGATGACAAAAAATGGTTGACAAAGAAAGCATTTTTTGAAATTGGACAAAAAATGCTTAAGGATGTAATAAAAGCAGTTAATGAGGGCGGTTCTGGCTTTCATGAAACCAAGAATATTGGTTTTGGTGATACAATACTTGACACTACTAAAAAACTTGAGACGGGAGATGACATTAAACATCTCAATATCCCAATCACATTGCTGAATCTAATCCAGAGAAAGAAAAGCAAAAATGAATCACTTCAATTTCCACTTGAAATAGAATTTGATGATTTTGAAAAATTTGAAACAAAAGAAGAAACAAAAGTTGCAGTAGTCTATTGCATTGATCTTAGTTCTACTATGAAATATTCTCTAAATTCTGGAGAAGGAACTAGAATCGAGGCTGCAAAAAAGGCTTTATGGGCATTATATGTATTAAATAAGAAATTTTTCCCAAATGATTCTGTATATATTGTAGGCTTTGGATCTCTAGCATCGCAAATCATTCCTGATGATATACCATACCTGAAGACCTATGATGCAAATGATAACTTCCTTCATTATACAAATTATCAAGCTGCATTAAGACTTGCATTAAAAATTCTAAAGAAAGATGGGTCTCAAAATAAAAGAATCGTCATGATAACAGATGGCCAGCCTAGTGCATGCTTTGTAGATGATGATTCTCAAAAAAATATGATACTTGCAGACAAACCGTATTCGCATTTTTACAGGCCTGATGAAGTAACTCTTGCCAAAATAAAAAATGAAAGAGACATGAATCTGACTATTGGCAATGAATCGGTATATTTGTGCTATAGATACAAACAAGTTGATCCTACTGTGGAAGCAAAAACATTACAGGAGGCAAAAAAATGCAAAAAAGAAGGCATAGAAATTGATACCATCATGGTAAGTGAAGAAATTGAGCTGCTTAGCTACGTTGAGGCTCTTGAAAAGCATTTGAAGGGAAGGGCATATTATATAAATCCAGAAAAAATTGATAGGGTTTTGATAAGTGATTTTATATCTAACAAGAAAAAAATACTACATTCAAGGAATATCTGATATACTTGAGTGAAAATTTTGATAAACAAAAAATGATGGAAACTCTGGTAGACCCAGACGTGTCATCTATTCTTGCAGAGCTTGAAGGTGGAGAAAAAGATTCTACTTACTTGGCAGATAAATTACAACTATCCATAAATCAAATAAAAGATCGACTTTCATATGTGATAGAAAACAAGTTTGTTATTGTAACACAAAACAATGGAAAAGAATCTTTCAATGTAGATTTGGTCAAACTTAACAAGATTATGGAAAATGATGATAATTTTAAAAATGTAGTTGATGGACTAACTGAGTTAGATCAATTCCTTAACTAAGATTTGACGCGATTTTTTATGAGGTACATTATACCAACCGCAAGTCCACTAAGGCCTACCATTAATACTATGAACCCTGATATGTCTGCCCATTCTATTCCTTGAGGATAATATCCAATGATTCCAAGAACTTGGATTTCTCTCTGTCCTTGATTTCCTATCTCTAGTGTATAATTTCCAGATGCTGTAATCTTGAACATTTCTTGAACGGGACTCTTTGTTATGGACTTTGTTATTATTGGAATGCCATTGGGATCAATTACTGTGGCCTTGACATTGTCATTATCTTTAAAATCTGTTATCTGGATGGAATATACTCCATTCTGATTATTGTTTGGATTCATATCTTTTGTAACAATCATTTGAGTTCCAATGCCAAGGGTGTTTTGTTCATTTGAAAGATTCTCTGAAGTTATCTGAGATTGATAAGCTGTTATTGCAATTCCTACTAATACTAGTATTCCACTTGCTATTATGATTGGCTTGGACTTTACCATAATTTCATTTGACTTTTGACCCTAGTTAAAACTTGGTGTAGTGTTAACATCAAGTAAAACTCAGTATGAATTATTCGACAACATTATCTTGTACATCTACTCACGTTAAAAAGTTGTACAAAATTCTGGTAATTCTTCTAGTTTTATCAATGATGATCATACCTCCGGTTTCTTTACCTAGTGCACGTGCACAAGCCTATTCAGATCATCCCAATCTTTTTGTCTCTGCAGAAAACAGTCTCTTTGATAATCATTTTTCAGGACCAATGGTTGTACAAGTTATTGTACAAGAAGATAACAACCAATTAGATCAGGCAATAGGACAACCAAACGTTTCAGTAAATGGTAGACATCTTCAGATGGTGCAAGGCTCTGATGGTAACTGGCATGCATTTTTTGCAAATACTGATAAAGCAAAACAAGCTGATCAAGCAGCTCTTTCTGGGTTAGCTGGTCAAAGTACTGATTTTGGTGTTTTTTGTTCTGGTTCCACACCTTCCTCTGTTCTAGGAATAGATGTATCGCAAACTGACGGAGTGGCAATTCCAGATTCTACTGGATTATCTGGTACAACTCAAGGAAATGCAGGTTTTAATTCTTGTACTGGTACTCCAACAACTCCATCAAGTCAAAATAATGTTGTAAGATACCCTTCATCATTGAATACAAATCCAGCAGTTCCAGTTGGTCAGGTAGGAATAAATCAAAATGTTTGGCCTCTAATCCAACTTTTTACTTTCACTAATAATGTTCACATAGAATACAATCGTTCTACCGGTACACAAAGTGTTGATCTTGATTATTCTGACATTCCAAATATTTCTCTAAGTATTGACCGAACTGCATACCCGTCAGCTTCTGATGTGTTTGCAACCATTAATGATGCTGAACTAAGTATTGATCCTACTTCTAGAGATTCTTGGACTTTTAACGTTGGTTCTACTGCAGCTACATTTTACCAAGCTTTTGCAGAATCAGGTTCAGGTGGAAGTGGTTCTGGGTTGGTGAATTTATTGCCATATCTAAGCAATATGGGTTTCAAAGATAATGGACAAGTAAAGATGGATGTTTCAGATGTAGTTAATTTGAAAACTAACTCCATTCAAAAAAGTACAACACTTACTGCAAACAGTATAGTCTACAATAAACTAGTTACTTTTGTAGAAACAGGACCGCATACTGGAGTCTTTGAAAGTTCATACGCTGGCGTATCTACAATAGGAACACTATCAAATGCTCCTAGATATCACTCTGGCTCAATTACCTATAATCTACAAAGTGCTTCTATTGTCTCTGGTACTACTACTGCAAGTCTTACTATTGGTACTGGTCAGAGCCAATCTGGTAGTCAAAACCAATTTGGTCCTGGTCAAAGACAGACTATAACCTTGGTTGATAATACACAAAACCTCAACTCAAATACAATTGAACAACTTGATGATTTTAGAAGCTCAGCAAAAATACCCACGTTGAAGATTGGAAACCCTATAACACTTAGTAGCTCATCAAATGTTAAATTCTATAATTCATCTAGTTCTATTTCGGTTCCTTCTACAGTATTTGATTCAAATTCATTAAGATTGATAATGGATACAAGATCTCAATCAATGTCTAATTTTAAGAATATTACAATGAATCTTGGAATCTCTGCACAATCTCTCAAAAGCTTGTTGATTGATACTAGTAAATCGAACTCACAAGGAACTAATTGGATTAATTATGATTTACGTTCTTTTCAACAACTTGGAATAACATCATTTTCTGGAACTCGTATGACCCTGTATTTTGGATCTGTTGGTGCATCACCTGTCACAATTGCTTCGCCTGGAACAATTGTATCTGGTAATGGTCTAATCCAACTAAGTAATTCTGCCGTAACCTCTATAGAATCAATGTCATCAAACTTGCCTGTATTCCTGGAAATTAATTTCAATACTCCTGGTACAATTTCAAATCCTAGTGACACACAACCAATTGTTTTTGATATCTTTTCTTTTGGAAATAGTAACAACCAGCTAGTAAACAATGCCATCTATAGGGCAGAATTACAAGAAACATCTGCCAACTCAGGTATATTCTCAGGAACGATGGAATATGCAGTGATAAATCAATTAAATCAATTTGATCCTAATCTAATCAAAGGACTTCAAACTTTTGGTAGTAATATTAAATTTCTTGTAAGTACTGACCTCACAGATGCTAATGCTATACATTTCTCAATTTTAGGTACGCAGGGAGGCTCATCAACAACAGTAACATCACAACATAATCTCCCAACAAATACTGGTATAGTCACACTTGATTCGCCAAATTATAGAATTGGATCTGATGTTACAATAACTGTTAATGATCCAGATCTAGTTACTGATTCTAATACTATCGTAACATACACAAGTGTGAATGATCCTAACTCTCAGGCTGTTGATACAGTTGGGGATAATGATGGAAACATACTCTTAGAAGTGTGGATTAAAGGATTCAGATTCCAGCATTGTACCGTAAATGGAGTTACATATGGAGGCCTTGCTGCTTCTGATTTTACATTGACTGAAACCGGACCGGGTACTGGAATATTCAAGGGAATTTTCAAAATGCCTTCATGGATATGCAGTGAAGATAAAACCTCTATAATATCTCCTGTAGGTGGAAATGTTCAAGCATGGTATCATGACTTTAGAGATCAATATGGTAGATCCATCATAACCAGTTCAACTGTGGTAATTCCTGCAAAAACACAATCTACAACAACTACAAATCAATATGTGCCAAAAATTGTTACACCAGCGGTCTCAACGTCAACCCAGATTAGTGATCAATCTGGAAGACCTCTTCTGCAAAGTCCACATGTTGGGCAAACAATCAACTTCAAGGGTATGATATCAAACAAATATTATCAAAACTCTCAAAAAATTTCATACATTGTACAAATAAAAGATAGCAACAACAAAGTAGTTTTTCTAAAATGGTCAGAAGACAACCTTGTGAATTTATCCACTACTAACGAAGAAATAAGCTGGGTGCCAACATTGTCTGGTGTTTATTCTGCTGAAGTTTATGTGTGGAATGGAATGGATTCGCTAGTACCGCTTGTCGATCAAAACCAATACAAAATTCAAGTTTTACCATAATTGAGTTTATAAACCTAAAAGTTATACTTGCTCTTATACGGAGATACTGCACGTAATTCCTGAACAACTTTTTTTAATGTGTCCACAGTTTCGTCTATTTCTTGTTCTGTATTTGTTATTCCTACTGTCAGACGCAATGAACCTGTAACTTGTTCGTGTGAAAAACCCATCGCTTGTAACACATGTGAAGCCTTCTGTATTTTTACGGAACATGCTGAGCCTGTGGATGCAGATATTTTATTTTCATCTAACTTTATTATGAGATCCTCTCCATTCACCCCAAAAAAAGTAAAATGAGTATTATTTGGGGTTCTCATATCTGGATGTCCGTTGATGGTAGTAGCAGGTATTTCATGTAATACTCTTGAGGTCAACTTTGTGGCCAATTTCTTGAGGTGTGTTGTATTTGCATCCATGTTGTCCCTTGAAAGTTTGCATGCCATTCCGAATCCTATGATGCTTGCCACATTTTCCGTACCTGACCTAAGCCCGTTTTCTTGACCTCCTCCTAATATCAGGGGAGATATTTTTACTCCTTTTCTGATATATAGTGCTCCTACGCCTTTTGGTCCGTTTATCTTATGAGATGATATTGATAGCAAATCTACTCCAAGTTCACTTACGTCTATGGGAATCTTTCCTACTGACTGAACAGCATCTGTATGAAAAACAATATTTTTTTCCCTTGCAATCTGTGACATTTCTTTTATTGATTGGATGGTCCCGACTTCATTATTTGCATGCATTATTGTAACTAAACAAGTGTCACTTGAAATTTCTTTTCTGAGATCTTCTGGATTTATCAGACCGTACTTGTCTACTGGCAGAAAAGATATTCTGTATCCTTGTTTTTCAAGACTCTTGCATGGCTCCAATATGGCATCATGTTCTATTGATGATGTTATGATATGTTTTCCTTTGTTCTGTGATGCTATGCCATGAATTGCAGTATTGTTTGATTCTGTTCCACCAGATGTTATGAGTATTTCATTACTGTCTGCATTGATGAGTGCGGCAATTCGTTTTCTTGCATTTTGAATAGCTGTGTTTGCAAGCCTACCATGTTTGTGTATAGAAGAGGGGTTTCCATACTGTTCTCTAAAATATGGTATCATCTCCTCTATGACTTTCTCATGAACAGGTGTAGATGCAGCGTTATCTAGATAGATCAATCTGTTATCACATTGAGTTTGCCTGGTCTATAGCCGTTAGGATCAATCATGATATTGTGAAATCCTAACTCTTTCATATTTCTCTCTAAGATTACCATATTTTTTTTGTCATCTAAAAAAATAATCTCATTTTTATCTACCTCTATTCTAGCGCTATCTCCAAAGTCTCTAACTCTTACCTGTTTTACTCCAAAAAGTTGTTTAATCATAATCTCACTTTTCTCTATCCTTGCAAGCTTTTCTGATGTAACTGTACTGCCCCATGGTATTCGTGATGCTAAACAAGAATTAGATGGCTTGTCGTGAATTGAAAGACCTATCTTTTTTGCTACGCTTCTTACATCCGATTTTGTGAATCCGCTTTCTACTAGTGGGTTACGCACACCATTTTTTTTGAGTGCAACTAATCCTGGTCTATATTCTGTAAGATCATCAAGATTAGTACCGTCTACAATTAGACTGATTTTTTCTTTTTCTGCTAATGTTAAAAGATGTTCTGCTAATTCTGTTCTGCAATGATAGCACCTATTTTGATCATTTTTTACAAAGTCCTGATTGTCTAATTCGTTGTATTCTATAATCAAATGTCTTATTCCTATCTCCTGGCATACATTCTTTGCAGTTTCCAACTCCTCATGAGAGAGTGTCTTGTAATCAGCAGTGACTGCAACAGCTTTCTTACCTAGTGCTTTTTGAGCTGCATATGCAACAAGTGCACTATCTACCCCGCCTGAAAGTGCCACCAAAACTTTTTCTTTTCCATAAAACCAACTGACTAAATCTTCGATCTGTTTCATTTTATGTTTAATCTCCGTTTGACTTCATCTGATATTATATTTGATGCCTCTTTGAATGATAATGACAGTGAATCTGCAATTGTCCTGATCTCATCAGATTCTACTTTGAAATGTTTTACCACTTCATTGTGCTTTACAATCTTGCATCTTACTGTGAAACTCTTTTCTTGTATTGATATGGGTATTGAAACAACTACTCTTGGAACTATGTATCGATTAGATGATCTTATTCGCACACCCAAAGTACCAGTTTCTAAAATAAGTATATTGATTAGTCTATTTGTAATGGATGAATCACAGATTACGGAAACAAGATTTGTAGGTCTTCCTTTTTTTGTTATACCTGCTGTCACGGTAACATCTTTTGCACCATTTGCAATCAACTTATCAATCATGTGTCCAATTATCTCACCTGATATGTCATCAAGGTTTGTCTCAAGAATTTGAACTGCATCTAATTGAAGTTCATTTGCTGATTCTCCTCTGACAATTTTCAGAACATTAGGGAAACTATCAAAATCTTTACTTCCAGCACCATATCCTATTGATTTTATTGTCATTGCTGGATAAAATTCTGAACACCTGTTTGTCAAGTTTACAAGTAGACTTGCACCAGTGGGAGTGGTCAGTTCTTGTTTTGTTTGTCCTCCACAAATTATCATATTTGAATTACGAAATATCTCTAAAATTGCGCTTGCGGGATTAGATACAGTTCCATGGGAAAATGTTAAAGTTCCACCACCTACCGCAACTGGGGTTGAAATAATCTCCTCTTCAAATAGTTTTAAATCGTCTAATGCAATGGCAGAGCCAATGATGTCTATGACTGTATCAATGCTTGATGCTTCATGAAAGTGTACTGATTCAAGAGGTTCTCCATGTATGTTTGACTCTGCATGGAGCAATGATCTTATGCTTTCTTTTGCAAACACTTTGGCTTTTTCAGATAATCCTATTTTATCTGATGTAGACAATATACATTCTTGAATTTCAATTCCTTTTCTTTCGTGATGATTCTCATTTGTTTCTAAGACAAGATGTGTTGCAGATGTTCCATATTTGTTGACTTTTTCAAAATCCATCTTCACAATTTTTGATCCTGTAAAATATTCTTCCGCTAAATGTATGCCATTTATGACTCTAGATTTGTTTGCACCCATGTTAATTAATGAAGAAAGTAACATGTCGCCTGAAATTCCAGCTATTTGTGCATCGATCACAAGTACCATAATTTTCTAGACATACTAGAATGCATATAAATTGTAATTTGATTTCATGATTTAAGAGATACATGAAAAACTGTAAATCTGTCAAGCGACAGTCAAGTTTAATTAGAGATTACATAGAGGGCCTTTTATGATTACAATTATTGGTTCAGGAAAAGTGGGTGGAGCCGCAGCACTATTCACAGCTCTCCGGAAAGTCACAGACGATATATTGTTACTTGATGTAGTTCAGGGTCTTCCGCAAGGAGAGGCTATGGACATAAACCATATGCTAGCAGAAAAAGGAATTGATGTTAACGTCAGGGGATCAAATGATTATTCTGAGATGAAAGGCTCTGACATTGTAGTGGTAGTTGCAGGTTCAGGCAGAAAACCTGGAATGACAAGAATGGATCTGTTGAAAATAAATGCGTCAATAGTAAAGGGAGTTGTGGAAAATATCAAGACATATGCAAAGGATGCCATGATAATTCCAGTGACCAATCCATTGGATCCTATGGCATATCTAACGTACAAAGTTTCAGGATTCCAAAAGAACAGGGTATTTGGAATGGGTGGTATGCTTGATTTGTCACGTTTTACACAATTTATACACGAGTCTACTGGTTATTCTAGAAATTCAATACGTGGTCTTGTTATTGGAGAGCATGGAGAAAATATGTTACCTCTACCAAGATTTTCTACCGTTTCTGGAATACCATTATCTTCTATTCTGCCAAAAGAAAAAATTGATGAGATTGTACAGAGTACAAGACAAGTCGCAGCAAAGGTAATAGAACTCAAAGGTGCAACAGTACATGCTCCAGGTAATGCAATCTCTACCATAGTAGAAGCAGTATTGAACGACACAAAGCAGGTTATCCCTGTTGCAACATTTCTTGACGGGGAATATGGTCACTCTGATGTGACTATTGGTGTACCTGCAGTCATAGGCAAAAACGGTGTTGAAAAGATAATAGAGTTAGATCTTGACTCAAACGAGAAAGAATGGTTCAAAAAGGGTGTAGAAAGCGTCAAAAATGCCATTGCTAATTTAGAGTACTGATTAAATTTTTAACTGTAGTATAATTACCAAATATCATTGGATCTTACTGAAATATTGAAGTCGCTTGAACTTGGAAAGATAAGTGTAACTAAAGCCAAAAAATTACTTTCTCTTTATTCTGTTGAAAAAATTGAAGATTTCGCAAAAATAGATGTGGGTAGAAAATTAAGGCGTGGAATTCCTGAGGTTGTATTCGCTGAAAAAAAAGAACTTGCAGATCTCAAGAAAATAATTATCACAGTAACATCAAAAGCAGATTCAGTTCTAGTCTCTAGAATAAATAAAAATCATTATGAAAAAGTTCTATCTTTTTCTAGAAAGCACAAATTAAAAATGCATACAGGAAAGAATACTACGACCATACTTTTCTCTAAGAAACCAAGTTCTAGTGGGGGAAAAGTGGGCATACTAACAGCAGGAACTTCTGATATCGGCGTGGCAGAAGAAGCCAGACTAGTATGCGAATCCATGGGATGTCAATGCATTTGTAGTTATGATATTGGAATAGCTGGAATTCACAGACTTTTCCCGGTGATCAAGAAAGTAATACGTGAAGATGTGGATGTGATAATAGTGGTTGCTGGGATGGAAGGAGCCTTAGCGTCCGTAGTTTCGTCATTGGTGGATATACCAGTAATAGGAGTTCCATCATCGGTTGGATATGGTTATGGGCAAAAAGGTGTTGCCGCGTTAGCATCTATGTTACAAAGTTGTACTTTGGGACTCTCTGTTGTAAATATTGATAATGGTATTGGTGCAGGAGCATTTGCGGCTAATATTGCTAATAGAAGTGTACGAAAAAAATCAAGTTTTAATGATTCCAAGGCTTCCAAGTTCTGAGCCTATTCCATATCCTATAAGGGCAATACCTGTACCAAGTCCTGCCATTTCCAACCCTCCTCGTAACATACTGATGTTGGCAATTTTTGATTTTATCGCACCAATTATGAAAGATGCGGAGAGACTAACTCCAATTGCTACAAAGAGTGGAACATATCCACTCAAAAAGAAATATGGTATGATTGGAAGGATTCCGCCCACCAGGAAAGCACCAAACATGCGAAATGCACTTTTTAGCGGACTTCCAACTATTTCCAAATTCAATTTGAGTTCCTCTGTAAGCATTGTGTCTAGCCAAACTTTTTTGTCTGATGTTATCTTGTTTACAATTCTCTCTAAATCTTGACCTGTGAATCCTTTAGCTTTGTACACATCTTCTATTTCTTTTTTCTCTGCCTCTGGAACATTATTCATCTCCCACTTTTCACGTTCAATTTCTGAATCTAAAATCTGCCTTTGAGATTTTACAGCAAGATAATTCTGAACTGCCATTGCCTTTGCACCTGTAAACATGGCAACAATTGCTGCAAGTATGATTATGTTTGAAGATACTTCTGCTCCTCCAACCCCAGCTACCAATCCTAATGATGTGTTTATACCATCTCCGAATCCAAATACGAAATCTCTTATTGAACTACTTTCTTTTTGGTGTGCTTCAACATGGCGTGGTTCTATTCCACTCATTGTGTATAGTATGTAATAGCTGTTTATATGTCAAAAGTAAAAATTTTCAAAATTATATAGTAA
>DASUKX010000023.1:0-8849 GCA_036278495.1 Nitrosotalea sp. | reverse complement strand
TATGTGTATGGACTTCCAAGCTTTACACACAATATTCTTGACATTCTACCGTAATCTCCCATTGCAAAAGAGATCAGATTAACCCCTTTTGCATTGATCTTGTAAAGGGAAAGGATTCGTATTGTATCATCAATTGTTTTTGCGGTTGTAACAATTTTTATATTGCTTGAAAACTTGGACATTTTTCTAAACATTGATTTTAGAATCTGTTCATTTGGAGTCTTTGCAAAATCATGCCATGATACAAGCGTTCTAGTTTTTCTACTTTTGAGATATTTTGCCAATTCCTTGTTTTTCTTCAATGTGTTATATTCCACATCTAAGAGATATGGTTCAAACTCTGAAACAAGTTTTAAAATTGATATTCTTTCCTTTTCATTACTGGAAAATTTTCCGCCTTCTGAAATAGGACGTAGTGTGCATACGCATCTTTTAAGATGTTTTCTGACTAGGGTTAAACAAAAAGGAATTTGATTGGGTTTTAAAAAATCTAAACGCAGTTCTGCATACTCTGACTTGACAAGTGCCCTCTTTAACTCACTGTATACTTTTGTAGGGCTAGATGCTGCAATTGTTACGCAGACCTTGGTTGCCATGTGTTTTCAGTATTTACTTGGTTGAGTTCTTTGGTGTTATGGTTGGTTCGCCACAATACATCCATCCTCTCAATTCACTGCATTTGTTAGGATCTCGTTGTGCAACATGAAGTGCTTGCTTCATTTTTGCCCAGCTATCTGGTGAGCATAGACTTTCTCCACAAATGTGTTGTCCTCCTGGAAATCTATCTGTTTTCTGGGAGAATCTATCATACACTGAACTTGGTGTTAGTGCATTTACAGCCGGTAATGCTGCTGCAAAAACCATTATGGTTGACAATGCTAGTGCGACCAAACCGATCTTAATTTGTTGGTTGGACATTATGTCAATCTACATTCCACTAGTATATTTAGATTAGCATCAATTTATCCACTGAAATACTGTGATCTAAAATGATGTTTGGCAAATCGTGATACCATGGATTATTCCCTTGATTATCTCTGAAATCCGTCTGATCTAACTATTCGTACCATGTGCTAGTGTGTTATATGCGGTATACGTGATGTGGCTGGAAAAAACCTGATAATTGAAGAAACTTTTATGAAACGATCATTTCTAGAGAATCACATGAGTTCAGATACGCAACACGACACAAAAGATACCGTCTTCATCGGAAAAAAGCCCATCATGGCATACGTAACATCTGCGCTCATCCAACTTGCTAACAATCCAAGAGTCTCGATAAAGGCAAGAGGACTTAGCATAGGTAGGGCAGTAGATGTTGCACAAATCATTGCACGAAGGACTGATAACTCCGGGTATTCTATAGGTCAAATCAAAATAGGATCGGAACAACTCCAATCATTAGATGGAAGATCAAGAAACGTGTCCACTATAGAAATAGAAGTAACAAAAAATGCATGATTGTCTAAAACATGTAATGTGAACATGTTTTAGGTGATTTTCTTTGATTTAATTTTAAAATGGAATTTTTCTAATTTTTACAACTGTTAAATATCAAAATGATTGAGGAAAGTAGTGTGGAAACTAAATTCCATTGTTGTATCAAACTCTAAGGATCTTTCTGAATTACCCGACAACAAAATTGCCTTAACTGTTACGTCTCCACCTTACCATAATGCAATAAACTATCAAGAGCATCAGGATACTGAAAAATGGTATCGTGGAACGGTTGAGACATCGCTTGAAGACTGGCTTGAGGAGATGCGTACCGTCTTCTCTGAAGTGTATCGCGTAACCAAGCCAGGAGGATTTTGTTGTATCGTGATAGGAAACGAGATCATTGAAGGAAAAAACAAACTCCCTCTTCCGGCATTATTACTTACCGAGTTGACAAAAAAAGAGATTGGGTGGAATTTTTTTGAAGAAATTATATGGAATAAAGTCACAGGAGGAAAGAAAAGATTCAGGGTTACAGTCCAGCACCCGTATCCTACATATTATTATCCAAATATCATGCATGAGCAAATTATAATCCTCAGGAAAATACCGTTTCACAACTTTAAAGATAAGAAAAGCAAACTAGTTCTTGACAATTTGATGAAAAAAGAAATTGCAAATTCTGTATGGCATATTGCTCCAATGCCCCCTAGTTATAGAAAGTTTCACCCTGCCGCATTTCCAGAGGAAATACCTTATAGATTAATTCAGCTTTACAGTAATGTAGGTGATCTTGTACTTGATCCATTTGTTGGAAGTGGCCAGACAACCAAGATGGCAAGATTCCTTCATAGGAAATATTTTGGAATTGACAAATCTGCAAAATATGTAAAAATTGCGCAAAAAAGAACCTTGGAAATGCCATCTCTTCGTAAGATGCAGCTTGTACCTAATTGGAAAAAACCAGAGCCCCTGTAAACTGATTATTGACCGTCTGAGTAAATAGGAAAGGTTATCTATTAAGAATCAAGATTTCTCATATGGTTACCTCTAACAGCAAGTCGTATTTTCGAATTGTTGAAAAAAGTCACAGAAAATATACTGCTGCGTTAAAACATGCTAGATCCAGACAATCCATGATGAATTTGTACTGGAGGCATAAAAGAGAACATGAATCTCTTTTGAAAAAACATCTCAAAGATGAGATGGCTGAAATAATTCAGCTAAAAAAGAAATTCGAATAAAATATCTTTTTTATTTTTAAAAAATTTTGTTAGTGTAAACTTGTAAAAATATGATTTATGATAAATAATATCATCTAAATGACTTTAACCACATGGATGCAACGCTCTTGTCAAGGCCTTTGCCCGTTGGAGAAATTCTTGCCTTGTTTTCAATGTGTTGCGAAGTGATAACATGCGCCTCTACATCATTTTCATTTATTTCTGTAGCGCATATGTTGCAAAGAAGACTCATGAATATTTGATTCTATGTGCCGTATAATAATTTTGCAAATTTTATATCTTGTTGGTTTTATTTTTCGACGATGTATTCGTCATCTACTTCCATACCGAAATGTCTTCCTGTTGCAGGTTTGGAATATGCAAGTACGATATCTCCTTTCTTTAGGTGTGTAACTGAAACAAGATGACTGTTTGGACGCACAAAACGAATAGTTTCAGCATTTTGTGCAATTATTCCTCCTACTTCATCTCCAATCTGTGCTTTTATCATTAACATGGGTCTACTTTCTATTTTTGAGCGACCGACTGTAGCTCTTCTTGCTTTGCCGTGTGAATTAATGACAAGTACTTCGGAACCAGTTTCTAACTCTGATAAATAATTTGTAGTTCCATCTGGCGATAAAGTATAACAATGTACTGCGCCAGCATTTACTCTAAAAGGTCTTGGTGATGTAAATGACGAACCAACAGATTCGTTGTGTACCAAGAAAAGAAAATTAGATCTGCTACCAATTAACATTCCTTCGCCTCGTCCAAGTATGGATGCGGTATCAACACAAACACGTTCTCCATTTCCTACCTCTTTTATTTCTAAAATCTTGGCAGGTCTCAGATCAAAATTCTTTGTTCCTAAGTACACCAGGGTTTCTTTTACCTCGTTTACAGAACTAGTTGCAAATATGACTCCGTCTACTCCTATCTCCAATATGGAAAACATCTTGCGAACTTCATCTGGAGTGTTTGCTACTGCAAATATCTCTGTGTGAACTTTGTGTAACTTTGCTATTATGTTCTCAAGGGGGATTATCTTCCAATCTTTTACCTCGATTATTACAAAATCTAGTCCTGCTTTTGCAAACTGGAGAATTTTTTCAATATCTGTATTTGACAGAACTTTGAACTTCATTCCTATTTTTTTACCTTTAATCTTGGCGACTTTATCCACTATGACATAATTTGCATTAGTTGAGGTGTGGACTGTAGATATTTTTGACTTGGCTCCTTTAAGATCTGCAGGATCTAGATTCACAATCTTGATTCCTTCCTTTTCTATCTCGGACAAGAATTTGCCAAGCTGACCCCTTGAAACTTTTGGGGCAATGATTAACTCTCTATTTTTGCTCAAGATACTTCGCTGCTTCCTTTGCGGTTTCTTTTCTGAAAATTATTGCAGAAAGAGCATGAGTCATCTTGCCTGGGTCTTTGTGTTCGAAAATATTTCTTCCATATGTGACTCCTTTGGCACCTGCTTCCATTGCCTCTTCTGTCATGTGTAATACATCCTTGTCAGTCTTTGCTTTTGGACCGCCTGCTATAACAACAGGTACTGGTGTACTCTTGACTATTTTTTTAAATGAATCAATATCTCCGGTGTATAGTGTTTTTACAATATCTGCACCACACTCTGCTCCTATTCTTGCAACATGGCCTACTATCTCAGGGTCATGTGGATTTTTGACATTCTCGCCTCTAGGATACATCATTGCTAAAAGAGGCATGCTCCATTTGTGACAGTCATCTGCAATTCTGCCCAACTGTTCTATCATTTCTGGCTCTTCTTTTCCTCCAATGTTAATGTGAAGTGAAACTCCGTCTGCTCCTAGTCGTAATGCTTCTTCTACAGAACCTGTCAACATCTTTCTGTTTGGAGATGCTGATAAAGAAGTACTACCTGAAAAGTGTACAATTAATCCCATCTTGGTTGGTTTTGGTAAGTTCTTTAGAATTCCTTTGTTGATTATAACTGATGTAAGGCCAAAGTGTTGGCAATTGTAAATTAAAGCATAAGGATCCTCTATTCCTTTTAGCGGACCGCTTGATATTCCGTGGTCCATGGGTATGCATAACATCTTACCGTTTCGTAGAATACGATTCATTCGAATCTGGTGGCCTGTTACCATTGGTGTTAATCGATGGTGTGCCCTACTTAAAAATAGCGGGAAAATGTGATAGATTTTACAATTTGGGCAATTGGAAAATTATGATCAATTTGTAATATGTCTCAAAGATTTTTTGAAATTAATTTTTGATGTTTTTCCAAAACTTGTGATGACTAGTGTAATGTGGAAATTAGGTTATTTTGTTCTCAAACGATTAAATACGCTAAAAGAGAAAATAAAGTCAATTGAGCCAACTGACCGCACAACTTCATCATTCTGAAATTGGTGATATCTTAGAGAATTCTCTTGGTGGTCAAAGACCTGAAATTGAAGACTGTAAAAGACTGCTAGATTCTAATGATGTCCATTTGATGGGCCTTGTTGCAGGATATCTGACAAGAAAAAAGTTTGGACGACGCTCTTCTTTTGTAAACAACATGATTCTAAATTATACAAATGTCTGTATCACAGATTGCAAGTTTTGTGCATTTTACAGACCTCCTGGACATGATGAGTCCTATACCGTAACACTTGACAAGATAGAATCAAGAGTAAAAGCGGCTTGGGAAATGTTTAGCATTACGCAAGTAATGTTTCAGGGAGGACATAACCCATCTCTTAAGATGGAGTATTTTGAAGATGCATTTCGATTAATAAAAAAGAAATTTCCGAAGGTTGGAATTCACGGTCTGTCAGCTTCTGAGATTGACATGATCTCAAAAGTCGAACATACTAGTACAAAAGAAGTCTTGTCACGACTCAAAGAATCTGGAATGCAATCAATTCCTGGTGCAGGTGCAGAAATACTGGTAGATGAGGTAAAACAAATCATTAGCCCAAAAAAGATTTCAAGCAACACGTGGCTGAGAATAATGGAAGAAGCACATGGACTTGGAATTCCTGCGTCTGCTACCATGATGTACGGTCATGTGGAAACTCGGGATGATATTGCAGAACACTTTATCAAGATTGCAAAACTTCAGGAAAAAACAAATGGATTCATGGCGTTTATTCCGTGGAGCTTTGAGCCAAACAATACTTTGATGCAAAAACAAGAGACTGTGAAATACTCTGCTGGTGGAACACAGCTCTTGAAAATGATTGCAATTTCTCGAATAATGTACAACGACTTGATTCCTCACATCCAGTCATCCTGGCTTACCAATGGAGTTGCCATGGCGCAAATGGCACTACAATATGGCGCTGATGATTTTGGCGGTACGCTTCTTGGAGAAGAAGTGGTTTCTTGCACCGGGGCTCGTTCAACTGAACTTACTGGCGAGAGAATAATCAAGGCAGTAAAACAAATTGGCTATGAAGTAGAAGAACGAGATAACTTCTATAATGTTGTAAGAACCTGCTAGATGCCGTAGCTAGACCATTTGGAATCGACCATTTTCTTTGTCAATTCGTCTGACTTTACGAGTTCCTGAATCTCTCTTTGATACCCCTCTTCCTTTGTTTTCTGTGTTGCATCTATTCCAAGCTTGGAACCCAGGTTTACAAATGGTGAAGCAGGATCAAGAGTGTCTGTTGGGGTATTGTTGATAATTATGGTGTCTCTTGCAGCATCTGATCTTGTAGTGATTGCCCAAATTACATCATTCAAATCATGAACATTGACATCTTCATCCACTACCACGAAGAACTTGGTCAGCGCAAGCTGTCCCATTCCCCATAAACCCATCATCACTTTTTTGGCCTGTCCTGGATATCGTTTTTTAATTGAAATTATTGCCATGCCTTGAAACCATCCTGAAGCTGGCATTGAAAAATCCACAACCTCTGGATGGAACATTCTGACAAGTGGCAAAAATGAACGTTCTATTACTTTGCCAATGTATGCATCTTCTAGGATTGGCTTTCCTACAATGGTTGTAAGGTAAATTGGTTTTTGTCTTCGCATAATTCCAGTCAATGTAAACACTGGATATGGTTCAGGTGGTGTGTAGTATCCTGTGTGATCCCCGAATGGTCCTTCCATTCTAATATCTGCTGGATCTACATATCCCTCAAGTATAATTTCCGCATTGGCTGGAACCTCCAGGTCTACCGTTCTACATTTTACTGTCTTGATTCCTGTCTTTCTTGTAATTCCTGCAAATAGATACTTGTCAAGGCCTTCTGGTACAGGAGCTACTGCAGAAAATACGGTAGCAGGATCAGCACCAATTATTATTGCTGCTTCTATTCTAGTTCCCGAATCTTTTTTTATGTCATAATGATGTGCACCGCGTTTGTGCTTTTGCCAGTGCATAAATGCATGAGTGCTGTCTATGATCTGCATTCTGTACACTCCGAGATTTCTTACGCCAGTCTCTGGATGTTTTGTTGCAACCAATCCGAATGTGATGAATCTTCCAGCATCTTTTGGCCATGTCTTTAGAATTGGAATCTTGTCAAATGAAGGGACTTCCTCTATTACTTCTGTAACAGGACCAGTTTTTTGTAACTTGGGTCCAATGTCTGCCATCTTTGAGAGTTCTGGAAGTTTTCGTAACTTGTCAAAAACACTTGTTGGCATTTCCATTCTTGTCATGTCTGCAATTCTCTGACCGATTTCAGTAAAATCCTGCATCTCAAGTCCAATTTCAAGTCGTTTGAGTGAACCAAATGCATTTGCAAGTATGGGCATGTCATAATTTTTTATGTTTTCAAAAAGTATCGCAGGGCCGTTTGAATGCATTACCCTGCTGAGAATTTCTGCAATCTCTAAATTAGTATCTACCAGAGTTTTAACTCGTCTGAGCTCTCCTGCCTTTTCTAATTTTTCAACAAACTCTGATATGTCTTCTACAGGCACACATTTTATTGAATTTGTATATCGTATAAGCTTAACTAGATTTTCATCTGATATTTTTCAAAAAATATGCTAAAAGAGGACTTTAATTATCCTGTATGGAAAATGCCATCAGGTTGGCTGAACAAAAATGTCCCGTTTGTGGAGGTCAGGGAAAAATTGCTCTTCTTGATACTCAATGCTCTTTTTGCAACGGAACAGGCGAATACTCTAAAACTGCAGACAGCTACATGAAATCGCATATCTGCCAATGCATATTCCTTGATAGGATAACATGTCCACTCTGTGGAAAAAGATGTCACCATGATACCCCTAACAAACCAAAGGTCTTGATTAGCCCTATTTAGAAAATTGGCGGAAGTTCATTCTTCTTATCATGTCCGCCAGAACCAAATCTGCAATAGAAACACTGGTCTGACTGCATATACTTGAGTTGCTCAATTTTGATTGCTCCTATCTTGAGTGCAATCTTTGTCAAAATTCTATACTTTAGAGGCATAGACGGAATTACCTCCTTGAGATAGACGTTGTAATGATCTGGGCAAAACTTGAGTGTGATATTGCTTGGCTCCTTTGAAGTCTGACTTACAGTCTTTGCAACACCGATCTGCTCACGTATGTATTCGTGCTTTGGACATGGACAATTTCTTCCTCCTGGGTGCTTGTATGCCGGAGTATTTTTCCAGTCAAATCCAGGATATTCTCTTTCAAAGTCGTCCAATGCTTCAAAAACGGCCTTGCTTCTTATAAAACTTCTACGAATTTGGCCGAATCTGGGCTTGATCAAAATGTAAATAAACTGCCATATCTCACAACTACTACATGTCTAAAGAAGCACCGTCAAAAAAAACACGTTCTACTAAAAAAGTTGCAGAAGGATCTACTAATACTGCCGAACTAGAGGCAAAGATAGCAGAGCTTGAAGCAAAGCTTGCTAATTTATCATCTCAGGTAAAACCATCTGAAGCCAAGCCTGAACCAAAACCACAACAAAGACCGGCAGCATCAGGTCCAACTCATGGCACACTTCCAGCAGGAATGAAGCCAGCTCCAAAACCAGAAGCAGCACCAGAACCGTCTAGTGCACATGAACCAGTATCTGGAGAAGTAGCACCTGCATATGCAAAGATCAGCTCAACAGGTTACACTGGTAACAAGTATTTTGCAACAAGAAAGAGATTATCATATCATCCAGCAGACAAACAGTTCACTGGTAGTTCAACAACTACCGCAACTGCGCCACAAACAGCTGCAGAACCTGCAAAAACA
>DASUKX010000022.1:0-12486 GCA_036278495.1 Nitrosotalea sp. | reverse complement strand
GTTTGATCTTTTTCAAGTTCGCCACAGGCGCATAAATCATTAGGAAGTCCGCAAGTGTTGCAGATTACCGCCATTCGAAATAAAAAGTCGCGATCCTACTATTAAGCCTTGTTTATCCCTCTATGTTTTTTTATTTGATTGAATAATCATTACCGTGTCAAAAGATCTTACAAAAAAAGCAGTTGAATTGTTACTAAGTGGTGCAACACTGGTAAGTGATCCATGTCCATACTGCAAGGGTGTTAGAGTGATGAAAAATGGAAGTGCATTATGTGTTAGCTGTGGAAAGGAAGCAAAAGAAGAAAGAGTTGAGTCTGTCTTGAAAAAAACGGAAAAGTCTGGTGATATCATTGACAACTTGGATCAGAAATTGCACGATCTTACAGTTGAGCTACAATCTGAAAAGGACTTGGGAAAACAAAAGCAGATCTTGCAGACCATCAATGAGATAATAGCAATTAAAGAGAAACTTGGGGCCCGCTAGGCACAAAAAGGTATTTATTTAAAGATCTTTGAAGCAGAAACATTATGAGCAGCAAAAAATCTGCACCACTGCCAGCATCAAGCGCAGGACTGCTAAGATTCTTCGAGGATGAGACTAAGGGATACAAGTTAAAACCAGAGGTGGTGGTAGCGATACCTGCATCTTTGATTGGAATTTCGTGGATTCTCAAGTTCTTCTTCTCGCCATGACGGAAAGCTCAGATGATGTATCTCGCATCCACAAGCGGTACACTCTAACAACATTTACTCCGACATCACACTATGTATCACTTGCAATCTCTATTGCAGTTGCATGTGTCATAATCGCAGTATCATACATCAACTACTTCAAGTCGCCCAACCAATTGGTGTATGCATTACCAATTTCAATTGGTGTGCTTGTGGTTACACAACTTCTTGACCCAAAAATTCTCAGGACTGAATATTCAAAATCAATCCACATGTCAGCATTTGGCACTCTGCTTTGGCTTGTAACAATTCTGTGTGGCATACTTTCAAGTTATGTCTTTTCCAAGCCTGCCTTGCTTCCAGTTTACATTACTGAGGGGATGTTCTTGTTTGCAAGTTTTCGTATTGCTATATTCACATCTGTACTTGGAGCAAAACTCAAGACTGCCTGGATAGTCTGCTTGTTGCAGCCTCTGGCAGTCTTTCTTGCATTTGTGCCACAAAATATGTGGATTCCAATGTTGTCTGACCCACGAGCAATTGAATATGGAATCGTATTTTGTGTTCTTGGCAGCATCTGGACTTTGCTAAGTGACAGGATTGCAGGAAGTGGAAAATTATCCAGCACACATGCATTTTTGCAGGCATATCTTGCAGCATGGACAAATGATGATCCTGTTCCAATGGAGTCTCTTATGGAAAAACGCTCCGAGCCATCAAAGGTGTCAACATTTCAAATTTTATTCAAGACTGCAAACAAGGATTGCAGACTTGTCATACCGGACCTTCACCCGGGCCCGTTTCACCCAATAGGCGGAAGCAACATACCGTATTTGATTTACAAAAATCTTGATTCGTCTGCAATGGTTATGCACAGCATATCTGATCACTCACTAAACCTTCCATCAAAATCCCAGGTGGATTTGTACATTACAAGTTTGCAGAATAACTTGAAAATTCAGCAGGGGTCAAAATCTACAAAGCCTGTGACAATCCAGGTGAACAAGGCTAGAACAACTGGACTGCTCTTTGATAAAACTGCGGTTCTGATTCTTTCCTTGTCTCCGCATGGAATGGAGGATATCCCATATTATATCAAATCTGATCTTGAGCAATACGGCAAGAACCGTGGATATGAGCGGGTGTTAATTGTTGACAGTCACAATGCGATGGGAAAAGAAATTGAAAAACTTGATGCAGATGATCTGCTTAATGCTGCAAAATCTACTCTTGATACGTTAATCACAAAAGAGACACTGCCGCTAGAAGTTGGGTATGCAAACTCTGAGAATCTGAATTTTCAGGCAGACGACCTTGGGCCTGGCAAAGTTGCAATAATGTGCTTTAAGATTGGTGAGGAAAAATTCTTTCTTGCATGGGCTGATGCAAACAACATGCTAAATGGATTGCGTGAAGAGATTGCAAGCCATTTTTCCAAGTTGGGTTACAACTTTCTTGAGATATGCACATCTGATACACATTACAAAGCTCGTACAGCAAAAAACAAACATGGATATTTTGAATTTGGCAGTCTGTCAAAAGCGCCTGATGTTACATCATGGTTTACTGATCTTGCAAAAAAGGCAGAACAATCTGCATCTCCAACATCTTATGAATTACTAGAAAGTGAGACAAATGTCAAGGTAATGGGAGGAAACCAGCTTGAACTTTATTCAAAATCACTTGACAACGCAATGAGAATAACACAGGCATTTTTGTTGATAACTACGGGATTTTTCATCTATACAATGTTCTAACTCTGGACATCTTCCAGGTTTCCGTAAAATTCATCACAGAATGAATCAAGCTTGTGGATTGGAATTATTGGAACTTTATCGATAAACTGGACATCATGTTGGTATAGTGTGACAATTGCAGGAATTGCCCCTCTTACTTTGTGCTTGGCAACAAATTGTTTTGTTCTAATCGACTGTTTTCTGACTGCCTCCTGGAGGGCTGACTGGGTCATGTTGCTCCAGTGCTTGCAGTCAATTAGTATTGCAATCTCTGATTTGATTCCAATGACGTCAATCTGCATTCTTGGATTTTTCAAAATTACATTTTTTGAGGTGTCAAAATCCCTTCTCTCAAGCACCTCTGCTGCAAGCGACTCAAAATCTTGCCAGTCAAGCATGCGGGATACCTCGTCGATTGGTGCACCCATGCTGATTGCAATAATGCTTGTCTTTAGCTTGTCTGCTTCTTCAAAGTGGATCTGACCTTCTTCATATCTCCCAATTCCGTTTTGCATAAAGTTGTCAAGTATCTCTTTTGCCAACTCTTCGCTGGTGTTAGTTGCCATGCTAAAGTCCTTGAGAGACAAACCGCCTGGAATTATTCCATGTATTCCTTTTACAAGGGATGTCAGATTCATTATTTGGTATTTTGTATTTCTTTTATAAAATACTATGCAGCTAAATTGTACTAACCTGGGAAAACTTTTGTGCAAGTTTTTTATGAAATGGTAAATTTGTTGGGCCACGGTTAAATACAGTTCAATGAAAAACATATCATGAAATTCATGCTAGTTGTATTGCTAGCACTTTTTGTTTTGGGACCTACAATTGTATCTGGGGAAAAGGGGACAAACTTTGACAAGGTGCAATTTATCCAATACTCTGATGATAACACTGCAGTAGAGGAAGTAAAAAATGAACACCTTGATATTTATTATTCTGCAATTCCAATTGACATACTTGATGACAAATCAAGCCAAGATCTTAATGTGTTCCAGTCATCTGGGACAAGCTACAGCCTCTTGCTAAATCCTGCAGTATCTGATGAGTTTAATCCGTTTTCAATACAACAGGTAAGGTTTGCACTAAATTATCTAGTAGATAGGGATCTCATTGTTGACGAGGTCCTCAATGGATATGGCACTCCGATGGTATCAGCATACAAGCCGTCTGACCCTGATTATCTTTTGATACTGGATACGATCCAGTCATTTAATTTTAAACACAATCCTGCACTTGCAGAAAATATGATATCTGATGCGCTGGAAAAAGCAGGCGCGCAAAAAAATGGGGCAAACTGGTACTATAAATCAAAACCAGTTACTGTGACAATTTTTATCAGAAATGATGATCCTATGAGAAAATCAATAGGAGAAATCCTTGCATCGCAACTGCAGGGCATGGGATTTGTGGTGAAAAAAGATTATGGTGACCTGACAAAGGCATTTTCTACTGTATATGGCTCAAACCCGTCTGATTTGAAATGGAATGTCTACACGGAAGGATGGACAATAGGCGGGTTTGTCAGGTATGATTCTGTGATAACTGCACAGATGTATTCTCCGTGGTACTCTAACATGCCGGGATTTAACAATCCGGCATACTGGAATTTCCAGGACCCTGAAGTTGATTCTTTATCTAAAGCAATATTTTTTGGAAACTTTACGTCATCTGAGCAGCGCTCTAGTCTGATAAACCAGGCAGTTGACAGGGGGATGCATGACTCTGTTAGAATATTTCTTGCATCAAAGACAGACCAGTTTGTTGCAAACAAAAAAGTCAATGGCATCATAAATGATTTTGGCGCGGGGATAACAAGCAGGTTTACACCAATCAATGCAAGGTCTGATTCTGATACGCTGACAATTGGTGTCAAAAAAATATACCAGGGTTCATGGAATCCCATATCTGGATTTTCTGATTCTTCCAGTCAGCAAGTGTGGGGCGTAATTAGTGATCCTGGAAGCTTCAAAAATCCATACACTGGATATACCATTCCGGTACGGTCTAATTGGGAGGTGCATGCAAAAGGGCAGCTTGATAAAGTTCAAGTTCCAACTGATGCAATAAAGTGGGACGCTGCAAAACAAAAGTGGGTGCAGGTTGGACAAGGCGTCAATGCTACAAGCGAGGTAACATTTCATCTCAAGTTTGGGAACTGGCATGACAAGATGCCAATGGACATGAATGATGTACTTTATGGAATTTATTTCATGTACCAGTGGGGTGCAGACCCTGCAAATGGTACCATGACATTTGATTCCGAGTATTCGCCAAAGGCAAATCAGGCTGCAAAGTCGCTTGTTGGAGTGCGAGTCATTTCAAATGATACAATTGAGGTGTACCAAAATTATTGGCACTTTGATTCTGGCGAGATTGCAGACTCGGCACAGGTATGGCCTGCAATGCCATGGGAGATGCTGTATTCTATGGAAAAAGCAGTAACTGACGGAAAACTGGCGTTTTCAAGATCAGATGCAATGAGCAAAAATGTTGGATGGATGTCATTGATAATACCAAATGATGCAAAAATAATCCAGGGAAATCTTGAAGACTTTGAAAATGAAAAATCTGTTCCACCAGCGCTTGCATCTTTTGGTAATTTGAAATATTTTGAATCAAGATATGATGCATCTGCGTCGTGGATCAAAACCCATGGACATGCTGTAGTAAGCAATGGGCCATTTTACCTTGATAGTTACTCCCCTGATGCAAGAAAGATAACAATTAGAGCATTTGATGACTCTACGTATCCATTTGCAGCAGGATATTGGAAGAAATTCGAAGAAATCAGCATGCCCAAGATAAAGAGTGTGCAGGTGCCAACAAGCGTATCTGCTGGTGCAAGCCTTGACATTCCTGTACTCGTAACTCCTAATGCTACCGTATACTATTATTTTACAAACCAACAGGGAAAAATAATTGACGATGGGGTAAGACATGTATCCCAGAATGGTTCTATGACAATATCGTTAATTCCTGAGAAGACAAGAAATCTTGAACTTGGCTCAAATGATGTCCAGATGTTTGTTGTATCCGATGATGCATACAAGCCTGACATGTATCACTCTAGTTTTCTTGTGACGTCGGGACAAATCTCTGTTCCTGAAGAGGGTGTGGTTGCAAGTGTTGCTCCACTTGAGACAAATTATGGATATGCTATTTTTGGCCTGGTACTTGCAGTCATTGTAGCAGTTGTATTGGTTGTACGAAAAAAGAGGACTAGACATGGGGTTTAAGAAATTCCTTGCAAAACGGGCCATCACAATGTTTGGCGTTTTGATGGCAACACTTCTTGTTACAATAATTCTGGTTGGCTCTAACATGGACTCGATATCAAAGCAAAGTGCAACATTAGAGATACGACAGCAGGTTACAAACAACAAGAGTCTTCTTTCAAGTTTTAAGACAACTGAGCAACTTGATTCGTATATCTCAAATGAAGTAAAGCAAAGGATAACTTCACTTGGTCTTGACCAGCCATGGTACTCTCCGCAAAGAATTGGATTGTCCATGTACAAAATACTGACACTAGACTTTGGCCATGCCAAGTTTCTTACAAGCGACAGCGGCTCATCTGATGTCCGGGATATAATACTTGAAAAACTTCCAAGGACGATACTTCTCTTTACTACTGCAACAGTTATCGTATCAGTGCTTGGAATATTTTTGGGAACAGTTGCTGCAAGCAAGGTGAATTCCAAGATTGACAAGATAACATCTGGGTTTGCAATAATATCTAGCAGCTTTCCTGTCTGGTGGATTGGTGTGCTGATGATCTTTGTATTTGCATTTTTGTATCCTATATTTCCTGCAAGGGCAACAC
Organism: Nitrosotalea sp.; assembly: GCA_036278495.1. Taxonomy (GTDB): domain Archaea; phylum Thermoproteota; class Nitrososphaeria; order Nitrososphaerales; family Nitrosopumilaceae; genus Nitrosotalea. Next base: position 6,252 of record DASUKX010000022.1, on the reverse strand, counting down.
CTGATCTTTCTGTGACGGACCCTGGGTACTGGGGGTCATTGTTATATCACATGGCGCTTCCATTGATAACGCTTGTAATCATTGGTTTTGGCTCTTGGGCATATTTGGTAAGAAATTTCTTGGTTGGCGTATTACAGGAAGATTTTATCATGGCAAAGCGGGCTGCTGGAATTGATGAAAAGCGCATACTATACTCTCATGCACTCAAAAATGCGGCACCTCCGATAGTTACAATTCTGGCACTAAGCCTGTCTGGCTCTCTTGGAGGTGCAATTATCACAGAAGCAGTATTTGACTGGCCAGGGATGGGCAGGCTGTATTTTGAGGCAATCAGTGTACTTGACTTGCCAGTAATAATTGGGGCAACATATGTGCTGACTGCATTCTTTCTTATCAGTGTCTTTGTTGCAGATGTACTGTATGGATACTTTGATCCAAGGGTGCGACGAGAATGAGTTTTTCAACTCGAGCAATATGGAAAGAATTTTCCCACAGTAAAATTGGGATTGCGGGAATTGCAATACTTGTTGTTCTTTTTTCCATGTCAATTGTTGCGTTTGTGGCAATTCCTGTTTCAAGTTTTAAGACATGGAATGATCCTGCAAGCTGGCTGCTGTATCCAAAATCTGCCCAGCCTGCATGGGTCAACTATTTCCAGTCCGAGAAAATTCCGGAGCATTTGATCTTAAAACCTGCAAGCACGTTCCAACAAATTGGCTCGGTCTATGTCTTGACTGATTCGTTTGCAGTAAATTACAATTATGATGGATTCCCGAGTGATTTTATCTATCAATACACTGCCAAGTACAGCGGATCACCACTATTGCAAATCTCTGTTACAAGGCCTGACGGAATTGAGATGCAGCTAGTGTCTACATCGTTGCCTTTTGCAAATTCTACTGTATCATACAGCAGCATGATATTTTCTACACAAGATGTGATATCAAAAAACATTGCAAGTGCAAAAAACAAGTATGCATTTTCACTTGATGGTATGACATCGGAAAAAATTGTCTTTTCAAAACTTGACCAAAATCAAATACTAAAAGGCAGGTATGTCTTTCGGGTCCACCTGTATGATGTATCAGCCAAGCCCGAACTTGTCAAGTCAAACCTGATTTTGGGTGGTAAGGTGTATGGTATGATGGGCACTGATGAGCTAAGGCGAGACCTCTCAGTTGGACTGCTCTGGGGTACGCCACTTGCGCTCTTTATCGGGATTACCGTATCCATTGGTTCTGTAGTGCTTGGATTGGTTTACGGGGTGTATGCTGGATACAAGGGGAGGGCAACGGATGAGGTTCTGATGCGCCTAAATGATGTCATTTATGCAATGCCTGCCCTACCGCTCTTGATTATTTTGGCAGTAACTATTGGGAACAGCATATTTTTGATGGTTGGATTCCTTGTAGTCTTTGGCTGGGTTGGAATTGCCAAGGTCTCAAGAAGCATGGCGCTACAAATCAAAACACTCCAGTATGTAGAGACCTCAAAACTTATGGGACAAAAAGACTATAAAATAATCTTCAAGCACATTTTGCCACAACTTCTTCCATATGCATTTGCAAGCATTGCAATTTCAGTTCCAGCTGCAATTACAACCGAAGCTGGCCTGAGTTTTCTGGGACTGGGAGATCCTAGTTTTCCGACATGGGGTCAGATACTCCATGATGCAAGTTCGTACAGTGCAGCAGCCCGTGGAATGTGGTGGTGGATTCTGCCTCCTGGAATAATGGTTGCAGTGACAGGTCTTGCATTTGTGTTCATGGGTCAGGCAATGGATGGAATAATAAATCCAAAACTGCGACGCTGATATTTTTTATTTTATGTAACTGCAACAGCGTTGAACTGGCGAATTATGTTTATTGTACTGTCTGAAAGTCTGATGGTATAAGCCGCTGCATTTGGATCAGTTGACTGGGCAAGTGTCTCTGCAAACTGGGTCTTGTCCTTTCCTCTTTGGTACATTCCACCTGTTTCTTTTATACACAAGGGAAATTTTTGTAACTTTAATCCGCTCTGGAACAAGTGTGCAATAAATTTTTTATAATTTTCAGGCAAGTACCAGTCTGATTTTTTTTCGTCGCAGAACATTATCCATGTATCTATTGTATTTTGGAATAGTGCTTTACTCCTGAGTTCTTCAAGGGTCATTTTTCTTGTCTAAAAATCTGCTCTCTTCATTTTTGAGCCGCATCTTGGACACATTCCACCCTTGTATTTGTTGTTGCATGCAAGGCAAATGTACTTGACACCTTGGTTCTGTCCAAAGAATCCACCGCCGCCAACTCCTGCATCTGAGCCCATTCCGCCCATGCGTTTGAGTGATCTGTTTCGTAATACTAGTGGGAAGATTATGAATACTGCAAGTGCTATTGCAACGCCTGAAAATGGCGGCCAGCCTAGGTATGATGCTAATAGCTGTATGCCTATGCTAAAGGCCAAAGAACCGAAAAGAAATACGAGATAAGTTTTGTAATTAATCAATGCTAGAGGTTACATCAAAAAGCTTATAAATTTTTGTCAGGATTGCTCCGAGCTTATGGTGGTTTCAAGTAGGTTACCGTCTCGGTCATAGGCAAAAATGTCACCGTCTTCATACGGTGATTGGATGATAATTGACACAAAGCCGAAAAAATTGTGCAGATCGGTGACTGATGGTTTTGCAAGGCCTGTTGGATGAGAGTGGACTGTACCAATATAGCTTGTATCAAGTGGAAGAAAAGAATGTGGGAATCCTGCAAATGTGGGACCTGTGTGGAAAAATGGCGGAATTACAAGGCCGTCTACAAATATGTTTCCCTTTCTTGATTTTCCTTTGAGTATTAGTATGCACTCGTTTGGATGGTTCATCTTGCAGTATGATAAGATTCCGTCTCTGATGTCTTCTCTTATGGTTATGGTTCTCTTTTGCTTTTCTTTCTTGGAAAATATCAAACTAGAATTATTTTCGTCTGGTCACTAATTAAGATATGATGGTATCACTTGAGTGATATCTTGGAGTTTGTAAGTCGTGCAAGGCCTGATTCTAGATCTGATGTATTTTTTGATAGGGAGTGGTTGCTGTCCTTTACCTCTTCTTCCAATTTCTTTTTCACAGATTCCATGCTTGCAAGATCTGACCTTGTCTTTTCCAAATCATGTTCTTTTGACTCGAGAGATTTTATGTCAAAGACTGTAAGATCTTTTTCAAGTGATGTCACCTTGCCAGAATATGATTCCTTTAGTGTGATAAATTCATCCAGTTTTGATATTGTTTCTTGGACCTGTTCTAGCGACTTGTCTGCATCTTTTACTGATATGGAACCGGAGATTATGGATTTTTCAACTGCCTCTAGTATCTGTATTATGCCTGATTTGTTCTGAAGGGAGATTACCTCGTATGGGTTTGCAACAAGTTCGTCCATCATCTTTCTTACTGGTTTTTCAAACGACGAGATGTAGCTGTATCTTCCAAGGGGTCTTGAGATCTTTGAGAATTGGATATCTATGACATTTTTTACATCTGACTTTTCAGATGACATGGAATCAATCTTGCATCTTATCTCCAAAAACTTGGAATGTGCATCACTTGATTTTAAATCATGAATTTGTTTTTCTAGTGTTACAATGTTGTTTTTCAGAGATTGTGTCTCTGATACTATCTCCGATATTCTCTCATTTCTCTGTGATAGTGTGTTTCTGCCCTCTGCAATCTTTTGGCTCAAATCGGTAATCTCTTTTCCAACCGTTCTGAGATTTTCTACAAAATTTATTGATGATTGTAACTGGTTTCTGCTTTTTGCCACCTTTGCAATTTCATCTTTGAGGTTGTCTGCATATTTTTTTGCAAAGATGTGAATTATCCTTGAATTTTGGCCAAGAACATCGCCAATTTTTTTTAACATCTGGCTTATTTCGGTATTGAGCATGACTGCTTGGTCGTATTTTGTGGCGTTTGTAAGTTGAGATGATGTCTCTTTTTTTATGGTTGATACAATTGCATTCTTGCCTCGTTTTACAATTATACTCAAGTTCCTGTCTACATCGTCAAGCTTCAAGTCGTCTGACTCTAGGTGTAAAATCAATTCGTGAATTTTTTTCTTATGTGTCTCCACTTCTTCCTTGGTTGTCTTTGCGATGCTGATGACTTCGGAAACCCCGGGGGATTCTATTTCTTGTAATATTGCAGGTATGTCATCAAGTGTGACTGTCTTTTCATTTTGAACTGGTATTGTGGGTTGCTCTTGTGTTTTTTTCTTGCCAAAGCCAAAAACCATTTTCTTTCTCAATTGATATAGAATTGTAGGAACGTTAAATATTGTGCAGAATCAAAAGATGCCATCATGAGTGACATACGGCTTATCATGATAGGGGCAGTTATCATATTTGCAGGCTTTGTGGTTGGAAGTTTTGCAAACTCGGGATATTCTCAGTATGCAGTTCAGCAACAAAACTTTGATGATTGTTTTGATTATTCTACTGGTGTGGCAGTTCATGTAAAATGCTCAGACAAGAGCTATGACCACATGCTATACCTGATTCTGTCACTTGTTCTGCTGGGTATTGGGGGATTTGTGATGTACAAGGGAATTCGCGGCAAATGGGACCATGATGTAAAGGACAGCGAAATGGTTGGTCCAAAAGATCAATAATTTATTTTATCACTTGTATGGTTACTAGGTATTTTATTGATGTCACAAATTCGTCGTCTGTAATCATGTTTGATGATTGGAGTTTTGCATTATGTTTTACCCAACTAGGGATTGTTGTAAAGTCTGATGTACTGTTTACCATACCCTTGACTGTCTTGAGGTATTGTACAGTTGGTATCTTGTCTTGCAGCCATTGTTGCGTACTTGATGCCCATGGGGCAGGGATCTTGAACAAGTCTGGTATATTGTTGATTGTAGTTATCTGATATCCCTTGTCTTGTATGTTGTCAATTAGGGACTGGAGATTTTGTATCTTTTCTGTATCTGGTGTGTTTATCTTGACAGTACCATTGTCCTGGGCATAATCTTGGAAACTGATTGCAACTATTGCATAGCCATTATTTTGTATGTTATCCTGTATGCTTGATAATATTTTTTCGTTTAACATGCTCTGGTTAGTGTTTTGAGATAATACGCCTGCGAATACATTTGTGGGGTAACTGTGGATTTTTTCTGTAAGGTTTTGTGGAATCTTTAGTATTGAACTGCCGCTTATTACACTGATGCTGTCATTTGACATTGCATAAAATGTATCGTCATTGGTTTTTCCATATGGTGGAATAAAGACTGATGGGTTGATGCCAAGCAAGCTTGACATCTTGACTTTAGATTGTTGCAATAACTGGGACTGTTGGTTCTCGCTAAAAGTTGTAAAGTCTTCAAAACTCCATCCGTTTATTGCAATGTCAATGTTGCCTGTCTGTGTTTTTGATTTTAGGTAATCTAGAATCATTGAATCGCTTCCAAATGCTTTTCCTATTACCCCTACTGTAATTTCTGTATCTTTTCCTACGAAACTATTGATGACTTTGATCTGTACGTTGTCTAGCCAATAATCTTGCACATTGTCAAGCCTGAATGCAACACAGTTGCAAGTTGGCATTGCAGGTTTTGTTGTTGTAGTTATGGTATCAGGTATCGTGGTGGGGGAGACTGTGGATGTTGTTGGATTGGCTATCGGGGCCTTGGGGTTGGGCAGTATTTGAAAAGTTGTGACTGTGCCATCCTCTGTTATGTTTGAAACTGCATACTCTGAATTGTCATCTGTCTTTGTTACCTTGAAAGTGTAATCGCCAACTTTGAGGTTGGAAAAATATGCTTCTCCACGGGACGTTACTGGAGACTCGGATATCTTGTTACCATTTTTGTCAAAGAGACTGACTGAAAACTTGCCATCAGAAGATGATACTGGATGTGACTGGTCATTAAGGACCCTGGCAGTTACAAGTGAATTTACAACAGGCGGCCAGTTTGTTGTAATTTTTATCTCTTGAGATACTCCTGGTCTGAGATATGTGGGGGAGTAGGAATAGACAAGATGATCTCCAATGTGAATGTCTGTGATGTAATGATCATCTGGGACAGTTGTTGGCTCTATCCAAAAACGTAGTGACTGGCCATTTGCATTTGTGAAACTGTGACCCCATGTTTTGTTGTCCTGGGATGCTCTGATGTATACCGTGGCATTTGAAATTGGGGTCACGCCATCATTATAGAAAGCATTGATGCGCATTCCTCCAGGGAGTGGCAATTTCACTGTGACATCCTGGTGGGACTG
>DASUKX010000021.1:0-7496 GCA_036278495.1 Nitrosotalea sp. | reverse complement strand
GTTGTTGAAGGTCTACTTCGATGGGGAGTAGAGGTAATTTTTGGATTACCTGGAGATGGAATCAATGGAGTGATTGAAGCATTAAGACGACGTCAAGACAAGATCAAATTCATTCTAGTAAGACATGAAGAATCTGCTGCCTTTATGGCATGTGCATATGCCAAGTATACCGGCAAGCTTGGAGCATGTGTAGTTACGTCAGGACCTGGTGCTACTCATTTACTAACTGGATTGTATGACGCAAAAGCTGATGGTGCTCCTGTAGTTGCTATCACGGGAAATACATATTCTGACATGATGGGTTCAAAATATCAACAAGACATCAACTTGTTACAATTGTTTTCAGATTTTGCAATTTATAATAATATGATAAACGGTCCAGAACATGCAGAATCAGTCGTGGACATTGCATGTAGAAGTGCACTTGCATTAAGGGGCGTAAGTCATTTGACTATTCCTATAGACATACAGGAAAGAAAACTCAAAGGACAATACACTAGACATAACGTGGGAGGTCATACTGCACATGCTCTTTCCTCAACTCCTGCAAGAGTTCCGGATCAAAAGATGATTGAAAAAGCAGCCGACATTCTTAATTCAGGCAATAGAGCAGTGTTGTTAGTGGGCCAAGGGGCTCTTGACGCAGGTAATGAAGTCATTTCTGTTGCAAAGAAACTTTCTGCACCGGTAGTCAAAGCACTTCTTGGCAAGGCAGTCATACCTGATGATGATCCATACAGTATGGGAGGTCTTGGACTGCTTGGTACTGAACCTGCAAGTGATGCAATGGCTGAAGCAGATACTCTGTTAATGATTGGAACCTCTTTTCCATATATGGAATATCTTCCAAAACCAGGAAAAGCAAGAGGAGTTCAGATTGACTTGTTTCCTGAAAAAATTGGACTACGGTATCCTGTAGAAGTTGGTCTTGTTGGCGATGCAAAACTTACTCTTGAAAAGTTGTTGCCCTTGTTACATCAAAAGGATGACAAATTTCTAAAGTCTAAACAAGAATCTATGAAGAAATGGAATAGCCTCATGCATTCTTCAGATCCTCTGGCAAAACCAATCAAACCGCAGCTAATCGCAACTGCTGTTTCAGAGGAATTAGACGATAATGCAATAATCTCTGTTGATTGTGGAACAAATACCATCTGGGCAGCACGTCATATCGATATAAGAAAAGGCATGAAGTTTTCACTCTCTGGAACTTTATCTACAATGGCATGTGGTCTACCATATGCAATTGCAGCTCAAATTGCATTTCCTGACAGGCAGTCTGTAGCATTTGTAGGAGATGGCGGATTTGCAATGCTTATGGCAGAATTTGCTACGGCTGTAAAATATAATTTGCCAATAAAGGTAATCATAATAAAAAATGACATTCTTGGAATGATTAGGTGGGAACAGATGGCATTTCTTGGAAATCCTGAATATGTAGTAGAATTTTCTCCAATAGATTTTGTCAAGTTTGCAGAGGCATGTGGTGGAAAGGGGTATTCAATCAAGGATCCCGGTGAAATTAAACAAGTAATGTACCAAGCAATGTCACAAAAAGTACCAACCATAATAGAGGCATATGTAGATCCGTTTGAGCCTCCGATGCCTCCAAAGGTGGACCTCAAAGTGGTAAGCAAGATGGCAGAATCTTTTGCAAAAGGGGAACCGCATGCAAAAAGAATTGGATTGACAATTTTTAGAAATCAGGTGCATGAGGCATTACGAAAGATTCATTCTGATACAAAAAAAGAAAATTAAGTAGAGGGGAGAGTATGGAAGATGTCAGCTTGAGATAGATCCATCTTGTAATCGGGGTTTTTCTCTGTTCCAGATTATTAAGACAATCAGAGATATTATCATTATTACTCCCTGTGTTACCTTGCTTGTCATGTCTACCAAATCCAAATCAGTATCAATACCTACTACTGGAAGTTGAATCGTCTTTGATGCAACAAAGAGTCCTATGAGCGCTACCGAGAGAAGGATTGTAACTACAAACGGAGCCCTGCTGTAAAACATGTTCTTTAACATCCACGCTCCTAATAGCAAATACGCTATGGCTGACACTCCAAAGACCATTGCTTTCAGCTGCCTTACAGGATCAATTGGCTGCAAGTGCGTATAAGTGATGACAAGATAAATTCCCGCATTTAAAAATATCAAGATAGAAACAATTACAATTAACAGTTTTTTTTGACTTTTCACTAATTGCATATGTTATGGGTCTATTTTAAAAGATAGTTACAATTATCAACAATGAAACTGAGCAATTTAATTTTATTAGGTATTGCGTAATTTTAAAACAATGAGAATTCTTCCCTATGGGCTTGTGGCAATTCTAATGCTTGCCTTGATTGTACCTGCAATATCTTTTGCAGAATCAGAAGATGAGGATGTTGAAAAAACGAATCATATCGAACATACACAATCTACTAATTTACCACAGACAGAACACGAAGGAGATAAGGTTGAACATTCAACTAATCCTGTAAATTCTGACATGATACTATTTGTTACCATTTCTGCAATCGTATCTGTTGTAGGATATTCTGTATGGAAAGTTTACAAGGCAAGAAGAAAGGCTGCATTCAAGAGATTGGTGTAGCATCATGTATTTTTTTTCTAAAAATTCAAAACCTGCAATGCTCTTCATGTTTGTGGTTTTATGCTTTATTCCATCCGTAGTCTATGCAGATGATGGTAAGGGTAGTAATACTACAGTTACACTGGGCTGGATTTCCATTGGTTGTGGATTGGTTGCAAACCTCTCTCTTGTTGTGTTTAAAATAGTAAGAAAAATTCCTGTCTTGAAATTGATTGGCGGGATGGAAATGGCACAGAATATGACTCCGATGTACAAGCCCCTTTTGAATTTTCATATAATGTTGAATTCGGTAGGATTTTTTGCTGGTCTATCTCATGGATTGTTACTTATACGAGGACTGGATGCAATATCACTCTCCTTGGTAATTGTAATGACAGTCTCGATGATAAGTGGAATAATTCTCAAATATGCATCAGATAAGGATTTGAAAGTTTTTGGAAGGCTGATGCATGGTCAGTTCATTCTGTCTGTATTGTTGATAACGCTCGTAATCCTTCACGTGCTTACACATAATGGATGATTTGATTGATGCAATATGTATTACAGGCAAGAAACTGGTTGAATTTCCAACGGGACATGTAGACTCTGCATAAGTATCGTAGCGCATGAGAAATTATGACCAGAAGTTGGAAAGTGAGTTGCCCAATGCTCATAATAATTATAAAATGTTTTACTATGTGTTATTTTGAATCTACAAAAGTATGACTCCCAATACTGCAAATCTTAGAATCATTTTTAAGCGATTTTGTAATTATTACTTGTGATATTTTAGTAAAATTACATATTATTTACAAAATAATTTATTGTTAGTAGTTTGTCAATGCCATGAATTAAGCATGGAAATAACATATGATGTAAATAAGAAGAATGTATTAGATTCGTCACGTGTTATAATATTTTACAAAATATGGAGTCCAGCATAGCATGACGGAGATATCGCTTGCTAGTAGATCCTTAGAAGAGATCTTACCACAATCATTATTTTCTACGCCGGCAGTAAGCATTAGAATTGAGGATACGTTAGGAGATGCTGCATCTCTTCTTCCTCATCACCTTGAGACATTAACTGATTCCTTAGTTGCAACAAACAATGACAAACCAGTTGGCATAGTGGCAGGGGTTGAAGTTTTAAAATATGTCTTAAAAAATCAAACTGTCGGATTTTTGGACAAGACAAAGATTGGAGAGATTATGAGTAATCTGATCATCACGAATTCAACGAGTAAATTTTCAGAGTTGGTAAGTTTGTGGTTACAAACCAGAAGAGCATTTGCCATATTGCCAAATCAATATCATGGTTATTCAGTAATTTCAGCAAGAAAGATTCTCGAAGTTGGGACTGGATTTAAAATCAATACAACTATTTCCGCAATTCCTACAAAAAAGGTAATAACATTTCATAAAGATGATACGGTAAGACAGATAGTTCAACGTATGTTTGACAACAAAACTCGTAAACTAGTTTTAGAAGGTACATCTTCTTTTATAAATGACAGGATAATCATAGAAAAATTAGCAAGAGAGTTCAACTGCCTTAGAGGAGGAGAGGACTTTCTAGGAATGAATTCTGATATTTTTAGATTAGAACAAACAAAGATTGTATCAGATGATCTTACGATTACGGAGGCGTGTAAAATCATGCAGAATATGAAATCGCCCTATCTCATGACTAATGAGAAAGCCATAAGCCCATGGGATGTGATTTTAATCCTAGCTTCTGAAAATTTATTTTAGTTTAAAATTATAATGTATCATTTCAATGTTAAAACAGATTACAATATTGGGAGAAAATATGTTGTTTGAAAATTAGGTCGACCTAAAATTGCTAGCGTTTAAATGAGAAAAACGACCTATTAGAGTCCTGATTTTATATATGGTTTACCAGGGTATCGAAAAATGTTTGAATGAAAATTGCAGAGGATTTGTAGTGACTGATGATCATAGTGGAGAAATCCTGTGCTCTGGCTGTGGTTTGGTACTAGTTGAGAAAACTATAGTTTCAGGTCCGGAACAGCAGACATTCACTAGTGAAGAGTATTTTGAAAAATCCAGAACTGGAGCCAAAATCTCTCTTGCAATAAATGACATGGGATTATCAACAATCATTGGGAAAACAAACAGAGATGCTTCTGGACACTCTCTATCTGGAGGTATGAATAAAACATTTGACAGATTGAGAATGTGGGATAGCCGCAGTAAGTCAAAATCCTTTGAAACTAGTATGAGGTCAGCATTTAATCTAATTAATACTGTAAAAACAAAACTTGCACTACCTGATGTAATAATTGAGGAGGCAGCTTACATGTATAGGAAGGCAAAAACCAAGAAGGCAAGAGGTTTGGAAATTGATTGTCTGGCATTAGCTTCATTATACTTGTCCTGTAGAATGACAAATACGCCAAGAACCATACCTGATATTGCATCTGCAGGTAACGTGAGCATCAAAGATCTGTCAAGACACGTCCGAATATTGATCGGTATTTTGGATCTGAAAATTGACTCTTACAACTCTGCTGATTTTGTTACTAGAATAGGAAGTATTGTAGGAATTACTGAACAAAGTTGCAGGGGTGCATTAACCATTCTATCAAAGACTCGAGAAACAGGCTATTCCGAAGGAAAGAATCCTATAGCCTTGACCGCTGCAGCACTTTACGTAGTATGTATAATTAATGGAGAAAGATTCACACAGAAAGAAATTGCAAAGGCTGCTGGTATAAGTAATGTGAGTCTGAGAATGAGGTCTGAATCACTTCTAAAGACATTTGATATTCGTGACTTGTTAATGAATGTGAAATAACAAATTTTCATGTATAAAGTGAGTGCCTGAAATGAGAGCATGCAGTAACTAATTTGACTAAACACATCCATAGCGTTTTCTATCTTGTATTTCAAGGGAGGATCTATCCACCAATTGAACAATTTCCCAAAATGGAATCTTGAAAGGGTTTCAAACTAATATCGTAATACACATCAAAGGTATTATGCAAATAACAAATAGAACAAATCTATGCCAAACTGTTTTAAATCACTTGTGGAATTTTGAATATGTGAAACAAAGAAATATCATTTTGACCATATCGAGTATTGCTACGCTTACTGTATCATTATTTGCTGTTCTTGTTTATCCATTACACTTGTCATATTCTTTAGAAGATCCATCCCAGACATTTGAAAATGCATTGAGTTCGTCTGATGGGACAATAATTACAGTTGTTGGAGAAAGCACCCAACGAATAGAGACTGATCAAGTTACACTTGATGTATCAATACCAACGCCGCCTTCTGATATGAGTTCAACAATTCATAACCAAAATAATGCTGTACGAAATCTAGTTGATGCAATAACATCCTCCATGGGACCAAATGGCGCATCAATTTCGGTTGGACAGCAAGGTATCAATCCATATTATATGAATGGAAATTCTCTTAATTCTTCACTTTTTACAGCTTATACAACAATTCCAATAAAGACCGATTTTGATCATTTTTCAGACATTTCATCAAGCTTGTCAAGTGCTGGGTTTAGAATGGATACTGTTTCCGTTAGCCAAGTTCCAGTAACGCCTGTGGCAGTATCTTCTAGTGCATCAATATCGATCACTTCTGGCTCTGGTGCAAGTGCAACTGCAGATTGTGTTTCTACAAATGATTGCTTTACACCAAACCCTATTTCTGTAAAACCAGGAACGCAAGTTACATGGAAAAATGATGACAAGGTTGCTCACACAGTAACTAGTGGCAAGCCATCTGATTCCAATACTGGCACGGCATTTGATAGCGGTCTTATAAAACCGGGACAAACTTCCCAGTTTACATTTCAAAATGCAGGTACTTATGATTATTTTTGTGCTGTTCATCCATGGATGACAGGTACTGTGAATGTTTCAGGCGGTGACGGAAATAATACTTCCAAGGAAACCAAATCACAAATAACACTCAACGTGATAATTGACACAAAACCAGATACTATACAAAATACTGTAACCGCATACCAAGAACGATTTGCAACTCTGAAAAATGTTCTAAGTGAAAAAGGAATCACATTGGATGAATCAAAACAAAACCAACTAAGTTTTAATCAGTTTTATTCAGGATCTCCAGGACAGTATTCATACTATAGCTCAGCCACTGATGTTGTGATCAAAACTGATCCTAAAAATCTTGATGAATTGATGACAATAATAAAAAATCAAAAAGCCGGTGTACAAAGTATGGTATTATCCATATCTGATTCTGCACTGGATGCTGCTAGGAAAGATCTTACACAAAAAGCAATAGACGATGCAACTAAAAAAGCAGAAGAACTCATAGATTCATCAGGTCTCAAAATAAAAACAATAAAGAAAATAGACATAGATTCAACTCCTATGAATCAAAACAATGGGATATGGGATTACCACGGTGTTAGGCTATCATTAAATGATCCATCATTTTATCAATCTGGACAAGCATCAATCAAGGTCACTATTGACTTTGAAGTTGGAAAATAATCAATACTGTATTTTTCAAATAAAGTTTCTGGACCGGTAATTCTAGTGTTTTCATCATTTACTGGGAAGGATCTTCCACCTGTCCTGCAAATAAAATCAAGCCTGTATGATTGTCGTATATTAGAAAAATAAACGGGTGGTCTGCATTAAACTCCAAAGGTGGTACTCCTCCACCCATGACGGCCACTGTCATCACTATAGCCGTGGAGGCAGCTGCCTCAGTTCCTTTTTCATCTACATCTACAAACGCCTTGTGGTATGCTTGATCAATATACAAATTTCCATAAAGACAAGAAGTTTTGTATCCATCAATTCCTGAAAAATCTGCCAATTCACAATCAAATGCCGATGACATTCCCATTTCTGATAGATTTTCCTTGAGTTTGTATGACGTATGG
>DASUKX010000020.1:0-17817 GCA_036278495.1 Nitrosotalea sp. | reverse complement strand
GTGCAGACACATGTCGTGGATTTATCTCAAGCACTCTGTCAAGGCATGCAACAGATTCTTTCCACTGTTTTGCTTTGAATAGCAATATTCCCTTGTTGTATTGAGCTAAAAGATGTCTTGGGTTGATTGAAATCAGTCTATCTAATGACTCCACTGATATACTCTGTTGGCATATCTTCTCAAAGAGTATTTCTTTATTGCATGATGCAGACACATGGTCAGGTTTTATCTTCAATACTGACTCGTAACACTCTACTGCTTCCTCAAACCTTGATAGGGATTCAAGTGCAATACCTCTATAGTATGCAGCATCAACATGCTGTGGTATTATCTCCAGCACCATATCAAAACATGCAACCGCTCCATCGAATTGTTTTCTTCCAAGCAAAATTACTGCCTTGTCATAGAACGCAGTACCATTTCTTGGGTCTAGTCTGATCAATTGATCTAGAGACTTGATGGCATCATCATGTTTTCCAAGATCTGCATCAAGCATACTCTTGTTGTACAATGCAGACACGTGATATGGCTTTGTTCTTAACACTGACTCGTAACACTCTAGTGCTTTTTTTGGCTGTACTGTTAATTCGTATAACTTTCCCATAACATATTGAATCTTGAAATTATTTGGAATTACCGTCAGAATGAAATTTATCATTTCCAATGCTTTCGAGTATTCTTTTAAATTATAATGAAAATTTACAAGACCAAAGACTAGCTTATCAAATTTTTGCTGCTTTTTTATTTCCTTGAGTGGCAGTTTTTTTAGGATTTGTTCATATAGTGTAATTACTGACATACATCTTTGTCTAGTTTCTGTCGATATGGTTGATTGAAGTAATTCAAAATCTGACCAGAGTCCTGCTGTGACCAGCTCATTTTCTAATATTCTAGTCACTATGCTTAGCTGAATTTGTATTTTTTCATCATCTTGATTCATCTGGTCACCTGTGATGGATGATTACAAAATAATTTACCATTCACCAAGAAATTGCATCAATCTAGTTTAAAAATGCGTGATTGTCTGTTTGCAGTAAGCTTCTATTGTATTGATTCAATCTATTCTCTAATCTGACAGCTTGCAAGCGGTATTGCCATGCTTTCAAAAAGCTTACCTAGTTCATCTGACTTGACGGTGCATATGACGTGTAAGAGAATGCTATTCAAACCCGTCTGATTCATGCCTGAACCGTTGCCTTCATTGACTCTGCTCAATGTTTTTGTGAGATTTGCTAATTCGTCAGGAGAAAATGAGATACTTGCATTAAAGTCTCCTATGGTCTTGTTATCTAAAAACCCCTGTAGTTTGTCAATTGGCAGGTCAAGTGTGGCATTATTTCCCATGATCTTTGACAATTCTGCAGGACTCATATTCAGATTTGTATTATTTCCCATCATCTCTGACAGCTGTTCAGGATTGATATCCATGCCTGAATTCTGCATTGCCGTACTATTGAGGTATCTTGATAATGAAGACTCGTTTCCCATGATCTTTGACAATTCTGCAGGACTCATATTCAGATTTGTATTATTTCCCATCATCTCTGACAGCTGTTCTGGGCTGATATTCAGATTTGTACCATTTCCAATCAAATTGGCAAGTTGTTTGGGAGTTATTTTGATGGTATCGTCAGTCATGTTTGGAAGATTTGGTAACTGATTGGTGTCATTGAGTAAAGTATCTGGATTTGATTTCAGGGATGGAATATCGATTGCTTCTATATTATTTGAAAATAAACTTGAAACATAGAGTCTATTTGTTATTGGGTTTATGGCTACATACTGGGCTGCAATGCCTGACTTGAATTTGTTTATCACAGTATTTGTATTTCCATCTATCTCGAAAATTTCTCCAGTTTGTTCATTTGTCTGGAAAATTTTGTTAGTCAATGGATTTGTGACTATTCCCCATGATCCTGCACTGGTAGGTATGTTGGTTATTATTTCATCATTAGTTCCATTGATGACTGATACAGAGCCTGCTCCCCAGTGGCTTACATATATGAGATTGGTCAATGGATTTACTGTAATTCCCCATGGGCCACCATCTGCATATATGGTATCAATTACATTATTGCTGGTACCATCTATGACTGAAACTGAATTTGAAAGACTGTTGGCAACATAAATGCGATTAGTTGTAGGATTTGCTACAATTCCCCATGGACCGCTTTGTACTTGGATATTTGATACTAGACTATTTGCTGTCCCGTCAATTACTGACACTGAATCTGAAAGTAAATTTGTAACATAGATTGTATTAGTAGATGGGTTTACTGATACTCCCCACGGATTATTTTGCACTGCTACATTTGCAATGATTTTGTCATTACTTCCATTTATCACAGAAACTTGGCCGCCTAGTCTGTCTGTCACGTATATGCTGTTAGTTGTGGGGTTTACATCTATGCGTGCAGCACCAGTGTTTGAAAATACCGTTCCTTGATCAAGTGAAACATGGTCTACTATCTTGTTTGTAACTCCGTCAATTATCGATACGGTTCCAGTAACAGATCCTGTGACAAATATCTTGTTTGTTGTGGGATTGACTCCTATACCTCTGCTTCCCCACCCAGTATCAATGTCGGTAACTGCATACGTGGCATGAATAGAAAAACTACATACTACAATAATGGCTATTACTATGGCATACTCTTGCCTATTTCTCATACTATTATCTTGTTTTTTCTTGTTCATATAATAATCAGCAATATTGTTCATAAAACAGGTTCCAACTTGGCCATCTTGGAACCTGGGAAAAAGCAAGAACTGAGAACTGTGGCATTTCGGTGGGAATGATAGGCCTGTCCTCAGATCTTGTATGTTTTATGTATGGGTTTTAGATTAGTGTGTGTCTGTTTAAAACAAACAAGCTACGGTAAATTAGATATATGTAATACGTTCATCTCTATCAATGCACGTTCTAATAGCTGAAGATGAAAAAGATCTTCTTGACCAATATCGCGATATGTTGGAAGAGAAAGGTCACAAGGTAACTAGCTCTGCAAATGGGGATGAATGTGTCAAGATTTACCGTATCGAGTCAGAGCATAATATAAAATCTGATGATTCTATTTCTCCATTTGATGCAGTGATCTTGGATTATCAGATGCCACTGAAAAATGGACTTGAAACTGCAAAAGAAATTCTAGACATGAATTCACATCAGAGGATAATATTTGCATCAGGTTTTGTTCAAGAGACATTTTTTGAGTCTGTCAAGAGTCTAAAACAGGTAACAGAA
This sequence comes from Nitrosotalea sp., assembly GCA_036278495.1. Classification (GTDB taxonomy): domain Archaea; phylum Thermoproteota; class Nitrososphaeria; order Nitrososphaerales; family Nitrosopumilaceae; genus Nitrosotalea. The sequence goes on along the minus strand of DASUKX010000020.1, from coordinate 14,573 downwards.
ATAATGAAAAAACCATTTCATCTCCAGGCACTTGTAGATACCCTAGAAGACAAGGAAATTTATCAACAATTGGAAAAACTAAATGTGGATATTTCTGCAATTAAGGAATTAAATCCATCACATGCTCAGATACAGGCATATTTTGATGTCTTGCGCCAGTTACAAAAAGGACGAACATTCTAAACTATCTGCACGCAAGATATCGTTACGGTTGAAAAATTATTATTCTTTGCAAAAATCATCTGACGGTTTTACATCGTTGTATAATTTCTGAAGTGCATTAATGTCACATGCAGATATGTATGAATGATCTGCAGATATGGAATCTTGCATAAGATCTAATGTATTACTTGTATGTGGTAAACCTAATGCGTGTCCAAACTCATGCCTTACTATTGATTCTGTCTGGGTGTCAGTTAATTTGTCTGCAGCATATATTGTTATGAATGATTTTAGTATTTGATTTCCGTCTACTATGGTTCTTGTAACACCAGAATATCCATTGCCATCTTTGATGGTAGAGAGTGTAATTACTATCTGACCTTCACCGTTGGCAGATTGGATGATGTTGAATCTCTCTGGGATGTAATGTTTTGTGTCTAATATGGTTTGCACTGCGCCTTGCCAGCCTTTGAAATACTTACTTGACCCTGAAGCCGAATTGTATGTCTGGGAACTGTCATCTGTAATTGACTCTGTTGACATTATGGCAGTTTTTACAGCCTGGATGTTTTGATCACTTACGCCAGCATTATTTTCTATTGTTACAAGTAGGGGGGTCTTGTTGGCAACATTCCAATACTTGTAATCATCTGTAACACTTCCCCTCAAATTCTCTGTCATGTATCTGGTTTTTATGGTGGGACTGACATCTACTGATGGTTGAATTGCATAGTTTGTTGCTACAAAAAATAACAAGACAACCACCACGGGCAATATCAAAAGTTCTATTTTTAATATGGCCTTAGCACTTAGCTTTTGAATTCTTTTTTTAACTAGAATGATTTCATGGGATATGGTATTTTGTTTTTGAAGCAATTCGCTGATTTCATGTTCTGGCTCCAAACCTTGACTAGATTTTATTTTGGATTCGTCTTGTATCTCTAGCAATTGTATGTATTCCGTAGTCTTGTTGAGCTCATTTGTTAGATGTTCAAGCTGGCCTCGCAGTTGTTTGATTGATTCTTCCTTTGCTTGCATTTTTTGAGTCATGTGCATTTTCTCCTATGCTAGTGTGGTAATCAGATCCCATGGTGTTAGGACATTATTTTGAGTCATGACAAATGCATTCTTCATACCTAGCATGATTTTGCACATCTCAGGTACTGTGATATTGTCTGAAATTATGCGACCTGTCTTCAAATTCAACGTGCTCACCTTTGATTCTAAAAAGTCGTCAATTCCATCTAGATAATTTAATTCAGATATTTTTTCAAATATGGTTTGTGGTGTTACAAATAGTGGAGTATGTTCTAAAATTACAATATCAGTATTGTTTCTTAGCATCTCTCCTATAAGAAATCCAATGCTGTCTTCTTTCTGAAACGTGACTACTTTCTTGGAAGGCATATCAGAGACCTTTATTCTTGTATCGCACAATATTCCTACTTCTAATAAGCGTCTAGCTGAGATTGTTGAAAATTCACCATCTGTTGTTTGAATCAAAGCAAAATCTCTTCCTATCGCATTCATTTTCTTTAGGAGATCATACACTCGCATTTTCGGTGATGCTTTTTCTATGTTATCACTCATTACATCATGAACTGATTGTTCAACGAAAAAGTCATGAGTTGGGTTTGAATACAAGCCTTGCAAGACTTCTTTACTTCCAATCATTCCTACAGGGAAATCTGATTCCATTACTACCAAATTGTTAGTGTGAGTTGCAAGAAAACGTACAAGCATTGATGTTGCCACCCAAACTTTTTCTTTACTTTCAATTGTGGCCATTGATGAATATACAAGCAAATGTGGTAAAATTTCCTCAATCGTACAATGGTTAAGGTCTTTTCCTAAAGTTGAAGGAGAGAAAAGTATTGATTCTTTTTTATTGTGAATTTTTATTTTATTGAATATCTTATTTTGTAAATTTGACAGGAAATTATCATTCATTTCTGTATGCTCCTTTTGTAAAATATTTGCTTATGGCGATGTCTGACTTCATAGATTTTATTTAAAACTTTTAAATGATATTTTCTAGTATGTTCGCATTGAACAGACTTGTGTTTGATTTAATTATTGGAACACACTGGTTTTGCAAATTTGGCACATGTATCATGCCAACTAATTATTTAGACTGCATACTTGTGCCAGATGGGGTTTTCTTAAATGACAATATGCTCTTCTTTTTGATTAAAACTCCACCTATTGCAATTGTTCCAAGTACGATGATTGGCAGGGTATCAATTCCGCCTACCTTGAGAGACTTTAGGTTTGATTGTACTCTACCAAGTGGTGACAATCCAGATGTGGTGCCATTGATCGAATCTAATCCTGTTACGTTGACTGTAACCATCTTGCTTGCATGAGATGGGATGTATCCTAGACCAGTTGCATTGGTGGAAATGTTTATGGTACTCCCAGGACTGGGTAACAGCAAGATATTTGCAGTCCCATTCTGGTTTGTAACAACATCACTATTTTGAATGATGGCTCCGCTTACCTTCCATTGTATTTTCATGTTACGTAATGGATCTCCGTGACTCTGTGCAGTTACACTTGCAATGAACGTCTCTCCAGGTAAGGCAGAATTTGGCGTGGATAGATTCAAAGTTGGAGATAGGCTGTCCACTGTAATCTTGTAAGTAGAAAGTGGCATGTCGTCTGCAAGTATTGATACTTGTGATGTACCTACTGCGTTTGGAGTTATGTCTAATGGTAAATAATACTGTCCCTTTGTTATTGTGATATTTCCTGGAAGTGATAGCACGTCCTTGTTGCTTGAAACAAGTTTTAGTGTAATGTCTTTTTGCGCAAACACTGGATTTGAGCTAGAATCAAAAATTTGTGCAATCATGGTATTTTTCATGTTCAAAAAAATCGGATTCAGGTAATCTAATACTACTTGTGAAGGAGAATTACTGATAGTTTGTACTGCCATTGAAGTCTGATAGTTATCTGAAATCAGATTAATTGCTGACGTGCCTGTCTTTGATGAGATTGCATTTGTTATGATTAGGGGATCACCTTTATGAATTGCGACGGGTTGGATTGAGAAATAATCGTCAGGTATGACCTTGAGTGCAGAATCGCTTGAAAAGTATACTGGTATGCCAGATGAATCAGCTTGGTATATTGCAACTGGAAAATCAGTGTTGCTCAATATTTTTGGTACCAATGGTATGGCTACAAGCTTGAATGAATCACTTGATGGCAGCGAAATTACAGGGGTAACAATTTGATCATCATATGTAACAACGTGTAATGATACTGAAGTTGGAATGCTGGTACCGACTCTTGCAAATACTGGGGCTACGCCTGAACCCTTGTTTAGTATGACCTTGTCAACTGCAAGAGAATTTGCATCTGATGAGTCAATCTCTACCTGAAAGTCATGACTTGCTATTATTGGATTTCCATCCTTGTCTTCTAGGTGTAAAATTCCTATCAATTCATCTTTTCCAGTTGCCAATATTGGTAAAATATCAAGCCGTGCAGACTTGTCATCATAAAATTTTGTTGTAAAAGCAGTTATCTGATTCTGTGCTGCATTGACGTATCCATTTGGTGCTGACGCAAAAACATTGTATGTTCCATTTGCTGCTGCCTTGACAGCTATGTTTGTGTATCCCCAGTAGGATCCTTTCTTGATTACTATTGGAGCATTTGATTCTACGTTTTGAATTATTGGGCTGGAATTTGTCAAGTTTGCATTGGGGTCGTTGATTCTCACTGGAATTGTTATGTCTTCTTTTGCTGGACTGAGAGCTCCTGAAGCATCTGTCAACTGTGCAACAGCATATGATATTGATGCTTGATAGTTGTTTATCTTTTGAGGAAATACGTACAGGTGTATTGTTGGTGATCCTGCTTGACTGATGGTAATGGTAGTGCTTGCAGACTGGAGTGCATTTGTTGATGCAAATATCTGGGTTGTTCCTATCTGTTTTGTTTCAAATTTTCCAATTCCATAATATTCGCCAGCTTTTATCAAAATATGCGAGTCTGTCAATGTCACAACCCTGCTGTCTGATGTTTCAAGATTGACAAGAATGTCGTCTTTGGCAATTGCAGGAGAATCATTGTTGTTAATCAGTTCCACTGTGAAATAACCGGTACGTGGCCCATTGATTGAAAAAGTTGATGGAGTGGACTTGACTTGTAATTTGACTGGATAATTTTCGTTTCCATATACTGTGATTGGAATTTCTTGTGAAACAAAACCTGGTGCACCCAACTCTATTTTTGCACTTCCCTGACCTGATGTTTTTAACTTGATATTGGTGATGAAATTGTCACTGTTGTTTTCGATTCCAACTACTCGTACAATTGAGGAATCTGTCGAAGAAAATATCATATTTTCAATTTTTTGCGGGTACATGTGACCGTTATGCATGGCATATACCTGTAATGTTCCATCTGAACTTTCAATTAGTTTTTGAGGCATTAGTCGCACTCCGAAACTATAGCTGTCATCTGCGTATGATTTTATCATACCTATGCTAGAAATTATAATTAGAATTAGTAATATGGTCCTCAATACTAGGAAAAATACACTAAAACCTGATATAAGATGGTGTATGATTAATCTGAACGAAATTTACAATTCTATTTTATATCGTCATGATATGTTTTTTGAATTAATTGTTGTGTGAAATAGCCTTTATGCTGATTGATAAACTACTTCGACAGGCTTTGATTTCTTCCACAAGTGTTCGCACAAACTAAAGATGTTGTTTACAATCTCAGTTGAGTTTGTATGAACTATTGAATCTGCATCATCATTTAGATCCATTGTACCTTTCATTGAACCAGACATTACAATTTGTTTGTCTTTTTCTGCAACCATTCTTCCTTTGGATGGAAGTTTTCCAAGTCTTGTTTCTGTTGCGCCTAACTTTTGTACTAGATTTATGGCCTGTTTATTTTCAACTTCGGTAATTATTCTGACCTCTCCGCCTCTTTTGATACAATCTTTTATCTTTTCAGGAATTGCGGTATGGTACATTCTCATGATGTCTTCAACGGTACTTACAACATATACGACATCACTTGCTTCGTTTACTAGTTTTCCAATCCTTGCATAGATATTTGATCTGCCTTGTATGATTGAAAATGAGGACATGGAATTATCTGGAGTTGGTCGTTTTAATTCTTCAAGATTTGCAACCACTTGTTTTGAGAGTTTCTCCATTGTTGTAATTTCATCTTGTCTTTTCTGAATGATTCCCCGAAATGCTTCTTCTGGATTTACAGATTTACAAATCGTAGGATTTGAAAGTGTAGTTGTAATCAATCCTAGATTTCGTAATTTTGTCAGGGCTCTGTATGCCTTGCCTCTGTCAACATCTAGTTTTGCGGAAAGACTTCCAACTGTAACCTCACCTGTTCTAAGAAGGCCCAAGTAAATTTTAGCATCATCGCCTTCTAGGCCAAAATACTTCAATGTTGCAAATAGATCTTCTTCAGTATTCATGGTTTGGTGCTCCTGAAAATTCAAAATCTTTGATCGAAATACTTTCTAAATTAGAAGACGACATTGATGGTTTTGTTGATTTTGAGCGCGGAAATCCATCTTTTGTATAATGATTGGAAGTCATGATGTAGATCAATTCAGATCGGATTCTATTGTTGTAAGTATATAAGCAGATTGATCTGTGCTGCTGTCTGTTTTGTCTAATGCTGTTGACAATCAAGCGGCAGGAGTGTTTTTGAGGTAATGAGAGTGAATTCATCATGTTGATGTAGATTCATACAATGATATGAGCAATTGTTTGTATAAAATAAACAAACGCAAACCAGGTTTGATGTCTTTATCTGCTTGTCCTTTTGACATGCAAATCAAATCTTGACACAAGTTGTCAATTCTATGTCATTACAACTTGTCTTGTAATGGTTTTCAAACCATCATAGTGCTACAAAGAAAACAATGTGTTACAAAAATATTGTATTCCAATGTGTGGACTGCATATATCTAGTAATTTTATGTTATGCATGTGAATGGTGGTATTGTGCTGCTAACTCTGACTTGTTGCAATCATAGCGTATCATGCTGTATGCTTTCATGTGAAATGTTTGTCTCGTGATGTAGTATTGTACTGTTGGAAATTAGGCCAAATAATTAAGGCATATCGGTAAATAAATTTGAGAAATCTTAATTTATTCATGATTGCTATTTTCTAGTCGTTGATAGCCTTTGATGTAACAACTGCAAGAATGTCTTTGGCAGTACTTATGTTGAGCATTGCATCATACACTGATATCAAAAAAAGAGAGATTGATGATAAGATATGGATGATTTTTGGTGGCCTGTCTGTAGTAATGTTCTTTTTTACATCAGATATGTCTCACTCTCTTATAACCATTGGAATCTCACTACTTGTTGCACCCATTGCATTACTTGTGTGGCGTATGGGATTTTTTGGAGGAGCTGATGCTTTTGCATTAATTGTTCTTGCATCTCTAGCACCAGGTGACACCTTTTCCAATTTTCAGATAAATCCATTTACTACACTGATAAATGCAGTTTTGCTTTCAATAATTCCTGTATTTGTAAATGTAGTTCGTAATGTAGTCTCTGTATTAAGACATGAAGACATCTTCAAGGGCTTTGAAGGTGAAAAACAGAAAAACAAGATAATTGCCATGTTTGTAGGACATCGTTCAAAGAATCCGCGATTTAGTTTTTCCATTGAAAGACATGATGGCAATTCGCGCAAATTGGATTTTACGCTAAAAAATGCTGACAGTGCAGAATTCTGCTCTTCATCGGATACATGGGTTACCACGGGTATGCCATACATGATCTATATTTTGGGAGGTTTTATTGTTCAACTAGTATACGGAGATGTGATCTTTCACTTGATTGGAATCTGATCTCTGAATACTTTGTCACTCTTGTGATCGACTGGACAAATTCAAGACTTATTAATTGTCAGACAGGAAATTATGACATGGTCTTAAAAGTCGGGATAGTCTTATCTGTAATTTCTATAATACTTCTTGCTATTTATGGCGCAGATGCAATAATGACAATCACTGAAAATCTTGGTCCGCAGGATACAGCCTTTTTGCATACTGATGCCAAGACACGCGGAATGATATTTGGACTCATACCTGCAATTCTGCTAATATTGTCATTTTTCATCACACGCAAGGAATCATCAAAGGTTTTAGGCATCTTGATAATAATTGGAGGTGCGTTAATGGTGGTTGGGGTTGGAATCATCTTTGCACTGCCAAACAACAACATCCCGTCTGCCGCAAAGGGAGAATTTGGTGGGGTAGTTGGAATAGGCATAGCTATAATGGCACTTGGTGCCCTCAAGATTAAAAAGTCTAGATAAGACATTACTGTACAATGACTAGTTGTGCAAAATGCAGTCAAGACGCCAATAAAACATACAATTGTGAGCACACTAGAGATGAGGAATACTGCGTTGAATGCTATACCGAGTTGCACTATTATCTTACTGAGAAAAAATCTGAATGATATTTTATGAAGTTTCCAAATCTTTTAATTCAAATTGGAGATTTGTAAATTTATGAAAGTAATACTTCTTTCTGGCGGATTTGGCAAGCGACTAAAGCCTTTGACAGATTATCTGCCAAAACCGCTGATACCTGTTTGCAACTATCCAATAATTGAATGGCAAATACGTTATTTTAAAAAATTTGGAATCAAAGATATTGTAATCTGTGCTGGTTATCGTGCAGATCAAGTAATAAAACATCTGGAAGGAAAAAACTTGGGAGTGAGATTGGAATATTCAATTGAACAAGAACCTCTTGGAACAGCAGGCGCGCTAAAAAAAGCCAGCAAATATGTTGACACTGAGGATTTTTTTGTTGCAAATGGAGACGTTCTAACAAATCTTGATTTGAACAAACTACAAACACATTCAAATTCTGTTGCGGTTATACCACTGAGGACATCTTTTGGAATTGTTCATCTGGATGGTACAATCGTTGAGAGATTTGAAGAAAAACCCGAGATGTCCAATTATTGGATGAATGCCGGAATCTATTATTTGAAAAAAGAAATTCTGAAACGTCTTCCACAAAATGGTAACTTGGAAAGTACCACATTTCCAGTTCTTGCCGAGTCTGGAAAACTGCATGCCATAAAATATGGTAAAGTTTTTTGGAAATCTATTGATTCTTACAAAGATATGGAAGAATGTGAATCTCTTATCAATAACAACGGATATGAAAAATTCATTTTCTCCAAGTGAGTGACATGAGGCTGGGATTTAGTCTTGGTTCTCTCTTGTCTGTAGACGAGATCTTTGACTGTACTAGAGTATTGAGTAATTATTCTCCAGATTCCATTTGGATTCCAGAGACATGGGGGATGGATTGTTTCTCAATTTTATCTCAGATGTCAAATATTACAAAAAAACCTCGTCTGGGCTCATCTATTATCAACATTTACTCACGCAGTCCTGCACTGATAGCCATGTCATCTGTTAGTATGGATGCTATATCAAATGGGAGATTCGTGCTGGGGCTTGGCACTAGTAGCAAAGCAATTGTTCAAGACTGGCATGGACTTGAATTTTCAAACCCTCTTGGAAGGATGCGTGAATATGTCGAAATAATACGTCTTGTAATGTCTGGCCAAAAGGTGTCATATCATGGTAAATTTTTCAATCTACAGAATTTTGGTCTTTTGATAAAACCTGCACGAAACAAAATTCCGATTTATCTTGCCGCCATAAATAAAAAAATGGTAGAACTTGCGTGGGATGTTGCAGATGGTGTAATATTTTATCTCAGGCCTTTACCTGAATTAAAAACCACTATTGCAACTATGCAGTCCAAGAAAAAAATTGATGTTACATGTCAGATAATAACATGTGTCTCTGATGACTCTGAAAAGGCAATCAATCGAGCAAAACAGACGGTTGCATTTTATGTTTCAGTAGGCAAGATTTATAGAGAATTTCTGGCATCAAACGGATTCAAAAAAGAGACAATGGAAATATTTGAGGAATATAAAAAAAATGGCTTGAAGGGTAATCATGTGTTTGTAACTGATGAAATGGTACATTCTTTGGCAATATGTGGAACTCCAGAGGATGTGAGAAAAAAGATACCAAAATATATCGAAGCTGGAATAGACTTGCCAATACTTCAATTCAATCCTGTGGGTAAAGTGAAGGAATCTTTTGATCTGCTTGTTAAAACACTTGCAAGTGATATGGCATGAAAAAAGTAGCAATCACTGCAGCAGGCATTACAAAATTTAACAAGACTGAAAAATCACTTGATTCCATGATGTTGTCATCAATCAAGCCAATATTTGAGAGTACAAAAAATCTTGACCAGGATGATATTGACGTAGTGCTTACCTCAACTAATGCAAATCGTAACTATCTCGCAAATATAATATCTGAACTTGCTGGAATAAAACCCCAGATTTCTCATTCTGTTGAAAGTCTGTGCAACTCTGGCACAAACTCTCTTGTTTCAGCATATGCGTACGTGTCCTCCGGACTTGCAGATGTAGCACTTGTTGTTGGTGCAGATAAAGCGGATAATCCTGGACTTGTCCTAAATTGGGACATGGCGCGAGGTGAATACGTGCATCCAATTTTTTGGTCATCCATGTTTACAAGCGCACACATGAGAAAATATGGTACAAGTCTTGAGGATCTTGCATATGTGTCGGTCAAAAATCACAAAAATGCGCTAGACAATCCATCTGCATATTTTGAAAAATCATTTTCACTTGAAGATGTGATGACTTCAAAAACACTTACAGAGAATGTACGACTGTTGGATTGCTCCATGCCATGCGATGGTGCGGCAGCAATTGTTGTTTGCTCTGAAGACAAGGCAAAAAAATTCACAGATACACCAATATGGATTTCTGGAATTGGTCAGAAGACAATCTCTGCAAGTTTTACAAAAAATAATGATTTGGCGTCAATGGAATCAACAAAGAGCGCGGTTTCAGAGGCATATCGCATGTCAAACAAGACAGTTGATGATATTGATGTTGTTGAACTTCATGATGCATTCAGTGTCTGTGAAATTATTGAACTTGAAGACATGGGATTTTGTCAAAAAGGCCAAGGATCAAAATTTGTCAGAGATTTGTATGATACTGACAACAAAATGATAAATCCAAGAGGTGGTCTGATTGGCGCAGGACACCCACTTGGAGCGACTGGTATAGCACAATTGGTAGAAGTTTATCAGCAACTAACAGGAAATGCAGAAAAAAGGCAGGTGAAAAATGCCAAAACAGGTCTTGTACATAACATGTCTGCAGGTGCAACCTCATCAACTGTTTTGGTGCTAGAGTCATGACAAAATTCGAAGACGCATTGAAAAACAATGTTTTTCTATGCAGTAATTGTACAAAATGTCAACATTTTGTATGGCCACCAAGTGAGTTTTGCAACAAATGTTTTGGAAATGTTGTCTGGATACCCGTATCTAGAAATGCAAAACTGATAGAAGTGTCTAGCAAGGATGGAAAGAATTTCTGTATTGCAGAGTTTGAAGGAAGTATCAGAGTGTTTGGCACCATACAGGACACTATACGTCCAACTCATGATCAAAATCTCATTCTTGAGCACTGTAGTTACGATGGCACGCCTAGATTTGTCTTTAAGATAAATTAAATATCTAGGGAAACTTGAGATTTGATTTTTCCAACTCTAAAACTGGAATGTAAAGTGACATTCCATCTGTTCCAATTTTTTCTACAAAAGTATAGTCTCCAGTGAGTCTCTTTAATTCTATGAATTTTTTTGCAGGAGGACCATTGCTTACTAGGTAATGGATTACATTTCCTCCTATTGCGCCTGTCTGTATGAAGATGATATTCTGGCCGTTTGTATTTAGGTGATAAATTAGAGGTACTGCGCCAAGAACTGACTGGGATGAATATAGAATTACTTTGAGAAGATCGCCATATTCTTTGTATTTCAAATATGTTGTCTGGGTATCATTTGCTGACATGTCTTCATTATTGAAATCATCTCATATTAATGCTGAGGAAGAATCTACAAGTTTTTGAAAATTGATTTCATCTTTTTGTTGTTGTAAAAAATAGGCACCTAGGTGTTAGTATAATTACCACCTAGTCTATATCAATAAACTAGTTTTATGGAATTAGACGCAAAATGGCATCTATGGAACAGTCAGAATTTGAGGATGTAAAAATAACACGACATAAAAAAAACAGCAAAAAAGATAATCAGCGCATAGCTCGAACAAGGAGGCAGCGCGGTTATAACTGGGAAGATACTCTTGTTAAAAGATTCAATGCAATAGATGGGTGGAAGGCCTTTAGACTTGGGTCTCCAAGTGTTGGATTGCCAGATATTTTGGCAGTTAGCACTAGGGAAAATGTCATTTATACAATAGAAGCAAAATCTGGAACAAACACAACTCTGAGGGTACCGTTTGATCAGATACAGCGTTGCCTCAAATGGATTCACACGTTTGAGCTATACCAAACAAGAAAAATGATTGTCGCATTCAAATTTTCTTCGAAAAAGAGGGTAGGTACTGGAAAATATGAGCACCGCGAGCTTAGGGAGTTTTTTAAAATATGGGATGAAAAATATCCTATTACTGATTTTATATGCACGTATGATGGTGATACATATGCCATGTCTGAAGGAAAAAGGCATCCGTTGAAACTAGAGTCTTGTGTCATGCCATTTATTAAAAAACCAAGTAGAAAATAGAGCGAATACTTCTTTAATGTGATACTATAAACATCAGATGATGAGCTTTGAAGATTTTGTAGATGAACGTAGCCTGGTAAGCAGGGATGCGCTTGGTACAAAGGAAATAAAACTAAAGTTACTCGAAGTTGAAGACGACACATCTGATCACATTTGGAGATTTGGAGTGCGTGTCAAAGTAAAGAAGATACTCATCACCATAAAACACATCAATACGCAGCAGATCGAAGAAGGGGAATGTGACTTGCACGATATTGAAAAAGAGATGAAGGAGAAAAGACACTATAGCTCTACAAATAGGTGGGTTCCAACAACTGACATAAAAAATGGCTATATCATAAACTCAAGACATGCATCACTGTTGGCTGATGCGGTAGCACTAGATTACATCACAATCTAAATCAAGTGTGAAATAATTTCATCGTCTTTTGATGCCCAAGAGTGTGCACCTGTTACACCTGACATCTTTCCTTTGTATAGTATGAAATTTATTCTTTGAATCTCAGTACCATTCTTTAAAACAAGCCTCTTCATGATTGGGTCTTTTCTTATTTTGATTGGCAATTTCGTGTTTTTTAGATGTTTTACGAGATGATCTTTTTGGTTTACTCCTGGTGGTGGTATGGTAATTGGTATTGTTTCAAATCCTGCCTCTGGCCATTTTGTAACTAGGATTTTATTTTTTGATTCGGCAAGTACGCCAACACATTTTAGAACAAATCTTTCTTGTGCAATATTTTTGAAAAACTCTAACGCTTTTTTACTTGCTAAAACCTCTTTTCTATCTGGCTCTATTGTTGAATCTAGAGAAAAATATCTTCCCTTGTGATAAATCAGTGGACTTTTTGTATCATCATGTTTCATGTGGACAACTTTTCCAACAAACATGACATGATCACCTAGTTTTTCTTTTCTGACTAGTTTGCATTCTGCATTTATGGTACAATCTGAAATCATTGGAGTTTTGATTTTGTGTGGTTTTGATATTTTGAAAATATTTTTGATTTTTAGCTTGTCTATTTCTGATCCAGAATAGCCTCCAGCTACACTTATCTCAGTTGTCTGTTCTTTTGATGCAACGTTTATTCCAAATTCTTTTGTTTTCTCTATGTTCTTTATCGTATGTGATCCATGATGTATGAAAATGGCAACTAGTACTGGACTGTATGAAATTTGCATAACCCATTCAGCTGCCATAACATTTGGACCCTGTGGACCATTTGATGTTATCATGCTTATGCCTGTTGAAAAATATCGTTCTGCCTTGCTTGGTGTGTTTCTTGCCAACGACTTGTTCGTCATCTCTCCGGTAATTGTTCTTTTTTACAGAAAACTTTATGAAAGCATGATGGAGAGTGCATGCATGATAAGTCAAGAAATTACCATAAATGGCAAAAAATACCGTTTGACATTGACCGATCAGGTACTTTCTGACGTAAGAAGACTCAAGGCACTATACAATGCAGCATATGAAGATCCAGAAAGCTTTGATGAGGTAAGCTCTGCAATATCTAATACTATTACTCAGATAGCAGCTGCTGTGGAACCTCCTGTTTCTGACAGTGATCTTGACGGCTTGATACAAGCAGTCATGAAGGCAGTAGATGAAAAGAGCAAGGAAACAGAGGAAGCAAAAGCAAAACACCTCGAAGACAAGGCCAAGGCTTCAAAAAAACCATCTGAAAAACCAAAAAAATCCAAAAAATAGATAGATAATTACAAGAACCCTCATATTGGTTAAATGCAATTAATTCTCAGAAGAAATATGCAGACTCATTGCGAATGCGGTATTTGTGGGCATGTATCTGAAGAAGAATGCATCTCAAAAGAATGCAAGTGTTGTATCAATTTTCACATGCGTTCAGGCCCAAAAAAATAATCTAGTTTTCATGCCCCATCAAAGGATTTGGTCTAAAATTCAAATTCTTTAGATTTAAATACGAACCAACTAAATTTTGCATAATGCAGTCGCAGGCATATCTAAAATGCATTGATCCAGCATGCGGTCTACAATATCCTGTCACTGATACCCGAATTGAATGTGAAAAAGGTCACCTGCTTGATGTAAAATATAATTCTGTTCCGCCATCTTCACTAAAAGAAGTTTTTTACAAACGCAGAAATCATTCTAACAATATTTTCAATGAAAGTGGCGTATGGCGTTTTCGTGAACTGTTAAATTTTTGTCAGATTGATACTGAAGACGTTGATCAATGTTCAAAATATCTAGTTTCACTTGATGGTGCAGAAGGCAGATTATCAAAACCATATCACATGTCTCGAGTTTCACAATATGTCGGACTCCAGAATCTATGGTTGCAGCCGGAAGGATACAATCCAAGTGGTTCATTCAAAGACAATGGTATGACAACTGCTGTAACACATGCAAAACTAGTCAAAATAAAGAAAATAATATGCGCTTCAACTGGAAACACATCTGCATCTGCTGCAATGTATGCTGCAAATGAAAACATGGAATGTGATGTATACATTCCTGCAGGGGAGGTTGCACCTGGAAAACTAAGTCAGGCATTTCAATTTGGTGCACAAGTAGTTGAGATCAAGGGAAATTTTGATGATGCACTAACAGCTTCACTAAAGCAAGCTGGACAGGCAGGCGGATATACAGTCAACTCGGTAAATCCGTTTAGAATAGAGGGACAGAAAACAATTGTTTTCAGAGCTTTGGAATTTTTAGATTGGAAT
>DASUKX010000019.1:0-19083 GCA_036278495.1 Nitrosotalea sp. | reverse complement strand
AGGTAAAGCATTTGTATTTTATCCAGAAAGATGCATTTCAGATGGTGCATGCATAGGTGTATGCCCAACAAAGGCAATCTTCTGGATGAGACCAATGGACTTTACTCCAGGTCAACCAGTACCACTCTACAGAAACTCTGTATTCGTCAAGGGTTGGACCGAGCTAATCGATTAAGTCCTAACATCATAATCTCTTTTTATTATTTTTAATTCTCAAACTCCGTTTTCTACATATATGGCACGCTTTCAATAATATCCTGTGAGCAAACCAGGAAATCTTTGGAGAAAGGTACATGGTAAAATTGCAAAGAAACCAACTAACTTTAGCTGGTTAATCGGTGACAAGCTCGCTGGCAGTGGAATGCCGACCTCTGTTTCTGAAATGGATTGGATAGTAAAGCAAGGAGTAAAGTCTATTGTTACAATGACTGAAAACTCACTTCCAGAATCATGGGTTAAGAATTTAAAATATCTGCACGTACCAACTGCAGACTTTTCTGCACCTGATATGGAACAGATTGATGAAGCAGTTGAGTTTATTCGAATTAGAATTGAAAATAATGAGCCTGTAATGGTTCACTGTGCTGCAGGTATGGGAAGAGCAGGTACAATTCTTGCTTGTTATCTTGTCAAGTACCAAAAGATCTCAGCAAATGATGCTATACAAAAAGTACGAAAAGAAAGACCAGGTTCTATCCAATCTGAATCTCAAGAAATAGCAATTGGTCTATACTACAAATTCCTAAACAAGTGAGTTTATTCTGGTATGGATGTAGTTACCATCTTGCCATCTTCAAGCTTGATAAACAAAAATCTGTTATCCTTGAAAATCAAAGTTACTTCGCCATTTTTTTCTTCGACTTCAAGCAGTTCTTGTCCTCTAAGTCCATCGAATTTTGCCATACTAAATCACCAATAATTCCATTTATATCCTATTTGGTAACTTCGATCTCAATTTCTTTAGAGTGTGTGGTTTCATCAAATGGTTCTGCATAATCATGCTTGAACCAGGAGACATAAACTTCGGCTCCTATCTTGTGTTTACCAACTCCAAGCTCTGATGCGTTGAATTGCATCTTTTCATCAAAGTCAAGAAATATCTGCTGTGCTTCAGATTGGCTATTTGGAATGGATGGCTCAAAGTTCTTGGATATCTGTACCCAGACCTTTTTCTCTCCCATCTGAGTCAGTTTCGGGTTTCGTGTCCAAAAAAGGGCTGCTTTCTTGTACGTATCTAGGGGCTTGCCAATTTCCTTCTTTCTAAGCCCGCTTGTATGGAGCTTTACTCCGTATCTTAGCTTGAAGGTGTTGTCATGATTATTGTAAGCTTTTTCCCAATTTTTCTCATTGAAAGCTTCTCTGAGTGCTCCTGTTACAGAAAATTTTACGTTTACTGTAACACTGTCTTCTACTTTTGGCTTATCAGAGGACTTTTCTAGAGAAACTCCGCTTATTGCATTTTTATCGCTAGTCAACTATTGGGGATGGTTTATATCCTCAATAAGTATTTTTTTGACTTACATGGATGTTCAACTGAGAAAATCCTCTCCAAAGGAGGTTCAATTGGACATAAGGAAATCAGACATCAGTACTCTCTATATAGTCCAATATGAGATGCTCAAGGATCCTACTGTAGAGTTTGCAGGTGTAGTCTTGAAACACCCACTTACCAAACAACTTGCAATGCGAGTGAATACTTCAAAGGGTAATCCAGTCAAGGAAATTGAAAAGGCAACAAAGACTGCCATAGAATACACCGATGAATTAAAAAAAGCAATTTTTTCTAAAATTAAAGGTGATTAAATGAAATTCTGTCCCAAGTGTCAGGCACGACTAAAGATAGATAGCTCTGACTCTGAATTTGTATGTCCCAAGTGTGGATACAGTGAGAAAGGAAGCAAGACCACAAAAGAAGTAAAAAATGAAAATACTCCTACCATTATTGCACTAGATGACAAAGAGATGAAGGAAGCATTGCCGACCATCAAGATAGATTGCGAAAAATGTGGAAACAATGAAGCTGTTTGGTGGATGCTTCAAACAAGAAGTGCAGATGAACCAACTACGCAGTTTTATCGATGCATCAAATGCAGCTATACTTGGCGAAATTACGCATAAGGTTTAACTTGAACATTCTGGAGATGTGAGTAAGTTTGGTATTTTCTGCAAAGACCGGGGGTTCTGAAGAATGGAAAGCAGTCATATCTGCCATATCGACTCTAGTTGAAGAAGCTACATTCGAAGCTACTGGAGAAGGAATTGCTTTCAGAGGAATGGATCCATCACATGTAGCATTAATTGATATTGCTTGGCCTAATTCTGCATTTGAAAAATATGTTTGCGATGAAGATGTCAAGTTTGGAGTAAGAATAGATGAATTTTCAAAGCTTATCAAAAGAGCTGATAAAAAAGACAATATCGAAATCAGTATTTCTGAAGACAAGCTTTTACTTGTTACAATTGGTAAAAATAAAAAATACAAGATGCGATTGATTGAAAGTTCTGCAACTGACACACCACTTCCAAAAATTACTTACAATGCCAAAGTGGGTGTAACATCTGCAGAATTTGACAAAATACTTGGCGATATACAGGTAGTATCAGAATATCTCTCAATTAACGCAAATTCAGCAAAAGCAGAATTTTCAGGACGTGGTGACTCTGGTGAGGCAATTATAACACTAGAAAAAGGAATGCTGGAGATGCCAGAGATTGAGGTAAAAGAAGATAGCAATGCAACCTATAGCTTGGAGTATCTCAATAGTATAGTAAAAGCAGTAGGCACTGTTGCAGGTACAGTAGTTTGTGAATATTCAAGTAAAATGCCACTTAGACTAGAATTTAAGGTAGCAAACATAGGAAGGATCCACTTTTACCTCGCTCCTAGAGTAGAAAGTTAAAAGATTTTAAGGATAATAGGGCGAGGTTATACTGATTTGAAACTTGTTCTAAAATTTGGCGGAACTTCTGTTTCCTCTCCGCAAAACATACGAAATGTTACAACACTGATAAAAAAGCTAACAAAGGAACATAAAATCATTCCAGTATTTTCTGCCATCAGCGGAGTAACTGATGATTTAATCCGAATAACAAATTTGATTCAAAATAGAAACAAGGAAGCTGCAAGTTCACTTGCCAAGAAGATTATCAAAATGCATACTGATATTGCAGAACAATGTGTGAAGAACTCAAAAATAAAAAAAGACCTGCTTAACAAAATGAAATCAGATCTTGATGAATTCCAAGATCTGTTGCATGGAATGCTTTTACTTGGAGAAGTTACACCACGATCTTCTGATTATATGATTTCCTTTGGTGAAAGACTGTCCATCAACTTGGTTGCTTTTGCGTTAAATGAAGTGGGAATCAAGGCAGTACCACTCACAGGAAAAGATGCAGGAATAGTTACAGATTCTAATTTTGGAGGAGCAAAACCTCTCATGGATACAACCAGGTTACATGTATCTCATACCGTAGAAAATCTTCTGCAAAAGAAGATCATGCCAGTAATTGGGGGATTTGCTGGTGCAGATCAACATGGTAACATAACTACATTTGGAAGAGGAGGATCTGATTATACTGCAACTATCATTGCATCAAGTATCAAGGCAGATGAAGTCTGGTTAATGAGTGATGTGGATGGTTTGATGACAACTGATCCAAAAATTGTAAAAGATGCTAAACTAATCAAAGAAGTATCATACATTGAAGCGATGGAAATGGCACTATTTGGTGCAAAATACATTCATCCACGAGCACTTGAGCCGCTTGTTGCAAAAAAAATTCCTTTACGCATAAGAAATACGTTTAACGTAGATAATTCTGGTACGCTAGTTACTGCAACTCCACAAGCTGATACTCAAAAAATGGTAAAATGTGTGAGTACAATAAGACATACTGGACTAATTGATGTTAGAGGGGGCAGCATGGTTGGTGCTCCTGGTACTGCAGCTACAATATTTTCAATTCTTGCAAAAGAGGGAGTTAACATAATGATGATATCGCAAAGTCCATCCGAGTCATCCATATCAATTATCGTAAAGAAAAATGATTTGGATAAAGCAGTGAATTCACTTGAAATGAACTTGCTTGGAAAAATAATCAAAAAAGTAGATGTTACAGTAGATGTCTCTATAATAGCTCTCATAGGTTCTGGAATGAGAGGAATAGCAGGGGTTGCTTCCAAAGTATTTACTGCCGTAGCAAAAAAAGGCGTTAATGTAATAATGATTGCACAAGGATCTTCTGAACTAAATCTTGCATTTGTAGTAAAAGATTCTGACTGCAATGCTGCAGTTCAGGCACTACATGACGAGTTTAAGCTTGGCAAGTAACTGAAATTCTTTTTAAAAGCATATTTATGCAAATTAGATATTCATAGCATATGAACAGACTCCTACTTTTGGCAATCATTGTACTAGTCGGAGGTCTGGTAGCTTCTCTTTCATTGTCTAATGATCAACTTGCTAATGCTGGATCAACAAAGAAGATCCAGTTTACTCAAACAATTACTTCTACACAAGATCCTGGAATTGGTCACAGTAATGAGCAGATGGCAATTGTCCTGCCTCCAAATAGCGGTTCCATTTATCATGGCTCCATCACTTATAGTTCAAGCCAACCAGTGCAGGTTGTTATTTTACATCAAATTGACAAGAGTGATGCAAAGGGCCAACCAACTTGGACAGTAGATGGCAATACGTTATATGCTCAAACAATAATTGATTCAAATTCAACTGGTGGTAGTTTGGATTTTACTGGATCTGCAATTGGTCTTCATTCTACAAACTCTAGTCAATTTACTGTTACTGCAAGTGTTGATGGATGGATAAGAGTTACAACTCCAGAAATTACGGTATCTACTGTTACTCCACCAACTGAAAATTATACAATCAAGCTAGCACAAAGTACCATTCCAGTACAGATACCAATGCATGAAGGTATAGTCAATGGGAAAACTGCTTACTATATCATAACTGACGCAAGCAATAATCTTGTAGCTAATACAATCTCAAGTGACCAAAACTGGAAAGTTCAACTATCTCCTATATTGGCTCATGTTCCAATCACCTCATATGGAAACATCTTCATGTTTACCAATGGAATTACTGGAAATGGAACACGAGGGTACCAAGATGATGTGTTGTCGTTTACACCTTCTGACAAACAATACAGTCCATTGAACAAAGTGATTGAAGTATCATGGAATGTGGGACGAGGACCATTTATTCTCAATTCCACTAAAGCAATTCTTGATGCAAACATGACTGGAAAAATAAAACTGACTGTAACTGATACAATTCTGAATACTCCAGAAGTGGTTTGGGATGGAGGTGCATTAAATGTCAGAACCAGCAAGATATTGTCTGATAAGACATCATATCAGGATGGGCAAGTACTTGATGTCAATGTGGATAACATGACAGCTACTTTTGTAGGACACAGGGGATGGGGACCTGATGGAAAAACAATATACTATATCATAACTGCGGGAACCCCTGAAGGGCCAGCACAGACAATGAAGATCCAAAATGTTCCTCTACTTTCAGTTCTTGGCTCATCATCAAGGGATGTCTATCAATTTGCTAACGGTTTGCATGGCGCAGGACCATTTGGATATCAAGAAGGAATTTCTAGTGCACAACCTGGAGATTCCACTTACAGTCCGATCTGCAAAATCTCTCTAGTAACTTGGAATGATCCACAAGATGTTAAAGTTCTAGAAAACAAAAATGATATTGACTCTGAAAAATCAGCAGGTCATATCACTGTACAAGAAGCAACTACACTTGACAAAAACTATATTCTTGATTGTCCAATCGTAAATCCATAAAATCATCAAAAGGGATAAATTTACTTTAAAAATCTCTTACAGTGAATGACCGGTAAACTGTTTATTGTAGGTGTAGGACCGGGACACCATGATCATATGACTTTTAGAGCAAAACAGGCAATTGAAGAAAGCAATACAATTGTTGGCTATGAGACATATGTCAACTTGGTTGCAGATCTAATAGAAGGAAAAGAAGTTCATAGATACGCAATGACGCAAGAAGTAGAAAGGGCACATCAGTGCATTGATCTTGCAAAATCTGGAAAAACAGTCTCGCTTGTATCAAGTGGAGATCCTGGAATATATGGAATGGCAGGTTTGATCTATGAAATTTTAGCAGAGGAAGGGTGGGACAGAAAAGCCGGCCTTAATGTAGAAATAGTTCCAGGAGTTTCATCGCTTAATTCTTGCGCTGCATTAGTTGGTTCTCCACTTATGACAGATTTCGCAGTAGTAAGTATGAGTGACCTACTTGTTCCTTGGGAAATCATAACAAAAAGAGTAGAAGCAGCAGCCCAGGGCGATTTTGTTATTGTGATATACAATCCTGCAAGCAAGAAAAGAATTCATCAATTACAGGATACAAGAAAACTTCTTCTAAAATACAGATCACCTAATACACCAGTTGCAATTGTAAAGGGTGCATTTCGCGAATCAGAAGAAGTTGTTTTGACTGATCTTGAAAACATGGAACAACACAATGACAAACTTGGCATGATTACTACAGTAATAATTGGTAACTCTTCGACTTATTTGTACAAGGGCTTGATGATAAACCCGCGTGGTTATACATCAAAATATAATATTGTAGAACCGCAACAAGCAAGAAAATAGCATGGCGCCAGTCCAGATAGGACTAACCTTGCCTCAGGGATGGCTAGATGAATTTCCTACCGATAATCCTAATGAGCAATTTTTGTTTTCCAAAGATGTTGCATTAACTGCAGAAAAACTTGGATATGATGCAGGATATGTCTATGATCATTTCATTCCTCATCCTGTAGACAATCGCACTGATACTTTTTTTGAGGCTTATACACTTCTTTCTGCAATTTCCTCTGTAACATCAAAATTACGACTAGGGCAGATAGTTACTTGCAATTCCTACAGACAGCCTTCTCTTCTGGCAAAGATGACATCTACGCTTGATGCGATAAGTAATGGAAGGCTGGAGTTTGGCATAGGAGCAGGTTGGTTTGACTATGAATACAATTCATACGGATACAAATTTGATGATCCAATTACAAGAGTTGAGCAGCTTGATGAATCCATAACCATAATCAAAAAGATGTGGCAAAATCAAAAATCAAGCTTCAAAGGAAAACATTATTTTATTAAAAATGCTATCTGTAATCCAAAACCCGTGCAAAAACCTCATCCGCCAATAATGGTGGGTGGAGCAGGAAAGAAACTCTTAGAGGTTGCAGCAAGACACGCTACTAGGTATAATCATCCCTTTGGAACTCCAGAAATTTTAGATGAAAAGATAAAACTCCTAAAAAAGAATTGCAAATTAATCAAAAGAGATCATACGGAAATAGAAAATTCTGTTCTGTTGAGGGTCTTGGTTGGCAAAGATAATGATGATGTCAAAGATATTGTATCAAAACTGAAAAAGAAAAATGAATCTATTGCAGAGTTTATCATACGATCAAAGGATAGTATTGCATTGGGTACCCCTGATGAGGTGTCTGATTACCTTCAACAATACCAAAAAATTGGAATAACCTATTTTATTGTGAATTTCATAGGTCTGTCAAAATCACTTGAAATGCTGCCATTGTTTTCACGTAAAGTAAGACCAAGTCTCAAGTAGTTTTCTTTATTGCATCTGAAAGCTCTTCTGTCAAGACAATTTTCTCTCTGATTGGCCTGATTATATCGGTGACATATTTGGAGACTGTGGCCTTTAGATCAGATGGATGCAATTTTTTCTGAGCAAAATCTGTCTCTAAATCTTGATAACTTGTATAGGTAACATTGCCACCAAATTTCTCCGGACGCTCTACTACAAACTCTTTGAATTGGTGGAAAATAATATATTTTGAGATCTCAAGCACTGGATTCTTATCTACGATTCCTTCTGGACACCAAGCTTTTTTGAATTTTGAATTGATCTCTTCGTCTGTATCATGAACAAATATTCCGGATGCAGATTTTGATTTACTCATCTTACTTGACACAAAGTCTGAATCAGAACTTGAGGCAGGTTCTGGCTCGCCAAGTCCTGCAAGAATGTGATGATGAACGGCAACTGGTACTTTCCACTTCATTTTTGGAAAGATCTCTCGTACCAACATGTGGATCTTTCTCTGGTCCAGTCCAGCATGCACTATATCCAAATCCATTGTATGGATGTCTACAGCTTGCATTGGAGGATAGAAAAGTTGGCCAAGATCAATCTTGTCTTTCTCTGTAGTTCTTCCCATTATTGTAAGCGAACGCATGGTGCGCTCAAGTGACATGTTCTTTGCAAATTTGACAAGATCCAACCAATAGCCTCTTCTTGATTCGTAAAGTTGTGAGCCTTCTACAATCTCAACTCCCGGGCAAAACATCTTGAATGCATCAGAATAGTATTTTGATACCATTCGTATCTTGTCCCAATCTCCTCCGAGTTTGTTGTTTAGGTAAGTGTGCCAGTCTGCCAAAAATACCGTGCATTTTACTCCCGCTTTGATAAAATCATTTATCTTAAATCCAGTCAATATGAGGCTGCCCAGATGCATGAAACCTGATATCTCAAGGCCAATGTAGTGCTTGGGTTGTGAATTTGTGTTAAAGAGACTCAATAACTCTTCTTGAGTTACTACCTCTTCTGTGGGCTCTCTAGTTACAAGTCTGATTTTTTCTGTAACATCCATTCCAGTCAGATTCCCACATGTATTCCTATAAATTTAAGCATCAAGTTCTTGAATCGACTTTCTTGGTCTAGTACTAAGATAAAATGCGTGTGAGCTTATCAGAAATGCGGCAAGAAACATCTTTGTTGCAAAGATAAGATTCCATGGTCTGTTTGGATCTGGATATGCTACAGTGAGTGAATCTATATCTGGAGTTACTCCATTTATCATCCCTGCAGTAATTTGAGAACTCAAAAGAATAAAGTTGTAAATTGTTTCATAGAGTGTAATTATTGCCAATCCCAAAAGCATTAGCTGTACCATTGTAAGCTTCCATTTTGAAACAGTAACTGTTTTTTTCCAACCTAATCGCGATACACAATACCAACTAACAATTGATGTGAAAAATAACCATGTTAGTAATTTAGCAAAGTGGGGAGTTGGAAATTCTGTCTTAACTAATGCTTCCCCCATTACGTATGTGCCCTTGGCTGACCATTCCTGTATCGTGGCATAGAATCCAAATATGGTAATGGAACACATTATGAATGCGCTAGCATAGAAAACATACAAGAATATCTTGTAACTGGGATCATTTTCTTGCAGGTGCACTTTCATTTGATCTCGATGTATGTCTCTAAAATATAAGAATTGGTTTTAATTTAGGAAGTTTAATTATGGTGAAAATTTTCTATTGTATTATTGAAAATTCCGATAAATATACCAATTATTGAAAAAGACGAAATAAATGAAGTACGTTCTGTATTAACTGAGAAATCTCTCACAACTGCTGCAAACACTGGGGGAAAGAGAGTACAAGACTTTGAACACCTTTTGACCTCTTATACAAAATCAAAATATGCAATAGCAGTAAATTCTGGAACAGCCGCATTGCAGGCAGCACTTTATGCACTTGACATAAAACAAGGCGATGAGGTTTTAGTACCATCTTTTACATTTGTGGCAACTGCCAACTCTATTCTGTCAGTTGGAGCCAAGCCCGTGTTTGTTGACATACGTCCAGAAAATTATACAATGGATCCAAATGATCTCAAAAAGAAGATCTCAAAAAAATCAAAGGCAATAATGCCAGTTCACCTATATGGCAACTTTTCATACATGGATGAAATTTCTGAAATAGCTAAAAAACACAATCTTGAGATAATTGAAGACGCATGCCAGTCATTAGGAACTACATACAAGAAAAAACAATCTGGAACATTCTCAAAAATGGGTTGTTTTAGCATGTATGCTGCTAAAGTTGTGACTGCTGGAGAAGGTGGTGCTATAGTTACAGATGATAAAAATCTCTTTGACAAATTGCGCAAGATCCGAAATCATGGAATGCTCCATGGTTATGACACTAGAATACTTGGGCTAAATCTAAGGCTCCCCGAAATCTGTGCTGCCATAGCAAAGGTACAAATGAAAAAACTTCCAAAATTCCTGGAAAAAAGAAAAAAGAATGCCATGATTCTCAATGAACTCTTATCTGATCTCAATGTTATCTTGCCTGAAGAAAGAGAAGGCGTTAATGTAAACTGGTATCTATATACAATTGCTACTAAAAATCGTAACAAGCTGATGAAACAGCTAAACTCTCAAGGGATAGGAGCAACTGCATATTATTCCATTCCAGTACACAAAACTCCTTTCTATAAAAAAGACATCAAACTTCCTCTTACTGATTGGGCTGCAAATTCTGTTCTCAGTCTTCCTGTGAATCCTCTGGTCACAGAAAATGAATTGCATCATATCTCAAAGACATTACACAAATTGATTGCATGAATCTGATTGAAAACATTGCAGGAGAACTGTGCAGGATTATTCTTCCAATAGAAGAAGAGGTATTCTTTGGAGATTCAAAATCAAACATTGCAGTTTGTACGCTATCAAGTATGAATCTACTAAAAGACATTTCAAAATCGCATATCATCAAAGAAGTTGCAGTAGCAGGCAGACTGTTATCTGAGAACAAGGGTATTGATTCACTTGTAAAATCCGTAATATCAAACGAAAAAATTGACACAATCATACTTTGCGGTAAGGATGTCATAGGACACAAGCCTGGTGACTCTCTTCTATGTCTGTACAAAAATGGAATGGATGCAAATCATATGATAATTGGTTCATCTAGTCCGCATCCTATCTTGACTGTTACAAAAAAAGAAGTGTCAAAATTTCAAGGACAAGTAAAAATCATAAATAAAATTGGCATAACTAGTATTTCACAACTAAAAAGCATAATTGAAACTCTGAGGCAAACTCAGTAGCCGTCTATCTGCCTTTGTCTGTTTATCTGGTTCTTTTTTTGATATTCTTTTAGTATGTCATCAGGTGTCATATTGAGTTCAAGTGATGCTTGAATTACAAAATGCCAAATGTCTATTAGTTCTTCACGAGCTGCTGCTTCATCAAACGGTGTGGGTTTTTTCCACCACTTCCAATCTGTATTTCTCTGAAGTTCAACTGCTTCGTGAATTATTGCGGTGCAAAGTGCAGAAATCTTTCCCTGTGTGTTTTTTGGATAACGATCAAGATTCATCATTTTTTCAAGATTTTTTTGTAGGCCGAAAATTGTATCTAGCTTGTCGTCCATGTTTTATTTTTTAATTTGATGTCTATAACCTTTGTTAGAAATGGACCATTTTCTTGTATTTGTCAAATCTCTTCTTGATGCCTGACCTTTTCAGTCCAGTTATTCCATACACTCCGTATTTTTCTACTGCAAATGAACCCATGATGTTTCCGTATGCTGTAGCCTCTCTGATAGTTGAGATCTTGGTGCTGTTTTTGCTTGAGAGATATCCTATCATTCCACCTGCAAAAGAATCTCCCGCACCTGTTGGGTCTACAATGTCTTCCATTGAAAAAGCAGGAGATGGGAATATGGCATCCTCATAAAACAATAGAGAACCATGTTCGCCTTTTTTTATTATTACATATTTTGTTCCCCATTCCATGATCTTTTTTGCTGCCTTGATTAGGTTGTGAGTTTTTGTGAGCAATTTTGCTTCCTCATCATTGATTACAACTGAATCAACAGAACCCATCATCTTGATAACATCATTTCTTTTACTTGATATCCAAAATTCTATGGTATCACACATTGAAAACTTGACCCTATCGAATTCCTTCAAGATTTTAGTATTTTGGACAGGATCATTATTTGCAAGATATACAAACTCTGATTTGCGGTACTCTTCTGGTACAACAGGTTTGAAATCCGCTAGTACATTTAGCTCTGTCTTGTTAGTAGTACGTAAGCTCAAGGTAGCGTCATAACTACCATCATATCTGAATGTCCTGCCTTTTGCATGAACTACGCCACGTGTGTCAACAAATCTATCAAGTATGCTCTGATAATTTTTCGGAAAATCCTGGCCTACAACTCCAATCAAGCCTGGTTTTACAAAAAAACTTGCAGAGATTGCAGCATATGTTGCAGCTCCACCTAATGCATCTCTGACAACTTTTGTGGGAGTTCTAATCGTATCATAAGCTATTGATCCAAATACAGTCAGCATACTTTGCTGGTTTTAGGAACCGTGTATAAATTCTCTGGCTTCTTGTTCTGTTGGATAATATGTAAATGGTACATTTACTGATATTATTGAGATTCCATATTTGCTTGTACCACTCAACTTGACGTTTGGAACACTATCACTCTTGTCATACTTGTGAAGAATTGTATTGTCTGCAGTAAATGGTGCTTGAGAAGCAATTTTTCCTATAGGGGGTATCACAAGTGCTTGTAGTGTACCTGTCCCAAGATTCTCACCATTTACTGATATGACAAAGTCTGTCTGTCCTACGTTAATGGGAAGTAATGAGGGATTTTGGAATTGAAGCGTCATGTTGTAAAGTGAATTATTATCATTTCTCTGTATTATTTTGCTCTCAAGTATGGAAATACTAAGATGCGTGGCAGACATGTACTGTGAGTAAGTAAATATTCCTACTGCTGCGACAATGCATACTGCTATGATTATTACCTTTGAGCGTCTTTCCACAATAACAAACTGAAATATTCCCTTTTAGTACTATACAGAAAAAAAATCCAAATAAGTTGTGTAAATATTTTGATCAGTTTTCTAAGCTACTTAGAGCTAACAAAATAAATCAAATCAATCGGAACTGAAGTTACAGAATGGCTAGAATTAAGATAAAATACGGTCAAAATGAAATTGAGATAGAGTCAAAGGACTTCTATATAGACAATGAAAGCGTAGAGCAGGTCATATGCAATCTGGCATCATTTGTCAAGGATTCCACTAGTAACAACGCCCAGTTTGAATATTCATACGATCAACATCCTACACAAACAACCGCTGGAGTGTTACATTCACTTGAGGATGCTGAGGTTCATGAGCCTGAATTTACCAAGCCTACATTTATCGACAAAGATCAGATTAGAAACAAAATGGAGACACTAATTGAGGATGCTTTCTTTGACCAGGCAAGAACGGTTTCAGAGGTAGTAGAGCAACTAAGAGAATATGGTTGGTCTGCAGTTCCACTAGATGTATCAAAAGTGCTTACAAACATGGCCTTTACGCATGAACTCCAACGAGACCTGCGAGAAAAACGCAGCTACTACTCCAAAGTAAAATTACTTCAAGTCAATTAGGCATTAAATCCACACTTTTCACACGAGTCAAAGACATCGCCTTCTAGGTGGTCAAAGTGTGCTTTGCATTTAAGACAAGTATGGTGCATGTCGTAATATCCATCCTTTTCAACCTCTCCTATTTGCTTGGATGATAATTCCATGCTGCCGCATTTTATACAATGACACCCACATTGCATATGGTTTGATGATCTTTTGCTATTAATAATCTGAATTGAAGATCTTGTTCTTTCTAAAACATTTTAGGGCTTGGGCGCAACTTTCTTTCTTGTTTTTTGTACTATTATGATTCCAGCTATGCCTGCTGCAATGATACCTCCAATTACAAGATAGACTGTGTTATCTGATGGGACGTTTAGTCCACTTCCGTTTACTCCTGAACTGTCTGATGAACTACCTCCTACGGTAGAAGTATCTGATGAGCCTCCAGATGATGTACTTCCAGCTTGCCCTTGGCCAGCTCCGCCTGTTATCTTTATAGTTCCACTTTTGGCTGGTTTGAATCCAATCCATGCATGTGTTGCATTATAGTGAAATTCTTGATGCAGGGTTGCATTTCCATTTAATGTCACATCATATGGACCTGACAAAAGATCCTGTGGCATTATGACAGTGACTGGTGTATTTGCCTTGGCCACATTAAACGAGTATGCTTTCGATGATGGATCAAATGCATAATCTCCAAGTCCTGAAACAGTTCTTACTCCTACTTCAAAGCTCTTGCCTGCATATTGAACAGTTTGAATGTTTACTGGTTCATTTATGATGTACTCTAATGTGAATCCATTTCCATGTTGGCCTAGGCCTAGATTTCCAAGATATACTGGTCTGTCATTTGCCCAGACCATGTCAACCCCTTTAGGAAAATGAAATGCGGTGAAATCAGTATCTTGTGGTTCATAGTAATTCCATTTCCACACTCCATCAGTGTTTGTTACAACATTATTCAGATCATATTTTATCAAAGTCATGTTTCGTTGTGAAGCATTAATGATTACAGATAATGGCGTTTTTTGGATCTTGGCATATTCTACGGGATTACCGTTATTGTCTGTAATAGAAAGATTAGACATGTCACCGCTTATTGTATCGACTTGGATTGGTTTTAGATATGAAGTTGTAGAATTGATTTCATGTGTAACATGTGCAGTACCAGTTTCATCAATTGTGACTTTGATGACCTCGTTAGGAGGTACACCCATAGATACCTGCTGGCCAAATGCATAGGAGCCTGAAAGAACTAGTATTGGTATGATGAGAAGGCTCAGAAGAATTTTCAATCTATTTCCTACTCTGATATACTTACCCGAATTATCTTTGCTTCTTGCTGTGGGCAGTCATTTTTGTCCCTTGGAAGATTGACAATCTTATCTGCCACATCCATTCCTTGCAAGACTTGTCCAAAGACCGTATACTGCTTGTCTAGGAATGTGCTATCTGTTGTTACTATGAAGAATTGAGAGCCTGCACTGTTTGGGTCCATTGCTCGTGCCATGGATACTATGCCTCTGAGATGAGACCTAGAGCTAAATTCTGCCTTTATTGTATATCCTGGTCCTCCCATGCCCCAATTGCTCTTGTCTGACTTCTTTGTATTTGGGTCCCCGCCCTGAATCATAAAACCAGGAATGACGCGATGGAACAATGTGCCGTCATAAAAGTTACTTTTTGCTAGTTTGGTAAAGTTTCTCACAGTTTCTGGAGCAATATTTGGGAATAATTCAAAGACTATGTTGCCAAAATTTGTTTCAACGGTTGCCTTGGACACGTCTTGACAACTGATTTTTAATCATAAGAACTTTTCTCCACTTACTTCAACAGTGGGACGGATGAATTCTTAATTCTGCATGGTCATAACAAATTAGTAAAATAAAAACATTTTAGATAACAAATTTTTATTTGTAAAATTTCTTCAAAAACTATAATCCTGTGATACAAACACGTAATCTTGTTTTTGTGTCAAAGTCAAACTTTCAAGTATCAAAAAATATTACCAAAAACATAGTAACAGTCTTATATAGAACATCTGGAAATTAAAATTCGTGAATCGTACTACTCAAAGCACAAGCATCAAACAAGCAATCAATGAATTGCTTGACAAGGGCTTTACAGATAAACAAGATATCTACTCCAAAGTAGTAGAAGAACTCGGGGTACCAAGACCAACAGTAAGAAGAGTAGCTAGAGATCTTAGAAATGAGCTGCTACAGAAAATAAAGATCCTGCAATCTGAAGTTCCAGAAATGGAGATTGCACAAGGAAAGACTGCTCAAAGTACTGACTAGCATTACCCCTTTTCATTTTTACAAAGTCATTTTTTTTAATCCTGAAAATCTGCATTACTATTTATATTCAAGCGCCGGAGAGGTAAATTCATGGGACGACAATATGATATTCCTACAATTGTGACAAGTTGCCTTGCAGTGGCAATGTCTATCATGTACTTTGTCATGCCTGAGGCTACAAAACAAATCTTCATAGTTTTTGCAGTAATCTCATGGTTCCTAGTAGCCATATGTTGGTTGGCTCTAAAAAGCACTCAGTATATGCACAGATATGAGGGCCACGAGCACGAAGAAAAAAAAAAGCTAACTAGCCACAGCAGCGGCCAAACCCTGCAAATGACATCAAATCAGATTAGCCAGGCAAAGTCTGAATTAAATGCAGAATTGGATTCACTTCGAAGCTCACTGAGAAACAAGGACGAAGAGATTGAAGGTCTAAAATCTGAGATATCTAGTCTTCATACATTAGTTGAGATTGAGAAGCTAAAAGTAGATCTTGCTAACCTGAAGACTTTGGCAGCAAAAGAAAACAACAAAAAGAAAAAATAGCTACTTACAGTGTGCGCAAAAATGTTTACCGTGATTTTCTTTACATGATGGACAGCTTATTGCTCCGCCATAATGGCAATCGCACTTGCATCCGTCATTTAGCTTCTCTTCTGATATCAATTGGTGTGAATAATAGATGCGTCAACTTAATATTTAACAATACGGAATTTCTGACATGAAGTTACTATTAGGCGCAATCCTTGGATTCTTCATACTCTTACTTCCAAGTCTTACACTGCCTGCATCGCAAGGCGCGGAATGGGATCAGAAGTTAGTGCCTGAAGAAAATGTTGTTTTGGAAAAAAATATTGTTTCAATGCACATTTCAGGAGATAGTCCATTACCATTTGGTTGCGTTTGGGGAACAGTACAAAATGCTGCACCAGGTTATCCTGTTGTAATTCAGATATACAAAGCTGGAGATGAAAAACCAGTTTATGTTGCACAAACTGATGTGAAAAATGACGGTTCCTATGAACAATACTTTAGGGTAAAATCTGTTGAAGGTGACAAGGTAATTCACATCTTTGAGGGTGATTACACAGTAAACATCTACAAAGCTGTAGTGAAAACTCCAACACCTGGAACAACTTCAACCTAAATTTTTAATTTAAGATAAACGGGCTCGGAGGGCTTCGATCCCTCGACCTGTAACTTAGGAGGCTACCGCGCTATCCATGTTTCGCGTCAATGTATGACTCTGCGCCACGAGCCCAAAAAAAATCACACTTGGTAAGCATTTAAGCGTAATCAAGATTCGAGATGATCATCTCACGAATTTGTTGCCAGTTGGGATCACTAGCATTATTCCATTTTTCATAGAAAACAACATCCTTGAGACCAAGACGTGGTAGCCAACCTGCGCTTTCCAAATCTGGCTTGTCTGCAAAATTTGATACATGTCCAAGACAAAGATATGCAACAGGTACCACATGTTCTGGAATTTCAAGAATTCGTTTGAGATCATCATTTGAAAGTATGCTGACCCAACCAACACCAATTCCTTCTGTTCTTGCTGCAAGCCAAAGATTTTGGATTGCGCAGCAAACACTATAGATTCCAGTCTCTGGAATGCTTGATCTTCCTATTACAAAAGGGCCAAACTTTGTCGGATCATATGTGATGCAGATGTTTATTGCACAATCTAAAATTCCCTCTAGTCTTAATGACAAGTACTTTGATCTTTTTGGGTCCTCAACAAGTGTGGAAGAGCGAATTCGTTCTTTATCAAATGAATCTCTGACTTGCTTTCTGGTATCTTTGTTTTTAACTAGAATAAAGTTCCACGGTTGAGAGAATCCTACAGATGGGGCGTGATGTGCAGCATTGAGTATGCGTGTGAGTGCTTGTTCATCAATTGGTTCTGAAGTAAAATGGGATCTAACATCACGTCTTGAAAATACTGCTTTGTAAAAGCCATCCTTTTCCTCTGGTGAAAAATCACCAATCATATTGTACTCACTTGATGCATTGCATATTATTCTTGTTTCTTAAACGTTAATAACGTCTAAAGTAAGGTCGAATTCTATTGGGCCGGTAGTCTAGTCTGGTTAGGATACCTCCCTGACACGGAGGTGGTCGAGAGTTCAAATCTCTCTCGGCCCATTTCTTTTTATTCAATGTATTTGATTACATTTTGTGATAAAATTTACAATAAAGGAAACAGAATTTCTAAAAGAAAATGAGGGATGCAGAATTGCTACATGTACAAGTGATGTACCGCATATTGCTCCTGTCTCATATTACTTTGAGGATGGATTTTTTTACTTTGCAACAGATTATGATACAAAAAAATATGCAAATCTAAAAAAGAATAACAAAATTGCAATCTCTGTAGATATTTACTCGCCCAGTCAACACAAAGCTGTTGTTGTGCAGGGCTCTACTGTTTTCATTGAAAAAGGTCCGCAATTCAAGCGATTGTACGAAATATTTTACAAAAAGTTTGCTTGGGTCAGAGAGGATCCGTGGAAGGAAGAAGAAGCGCCATTTGTAAAAATTACTCCAAGAACTAAAACGAGTTGGGGTTTGGGCTAGCCAAAAGGCAAATCAAAGTCTTTGATAATTGCAGTCAGAAATGATTCGATAGTTACCTGTCCCTTTACTTCATATTTTATTGGCTGGCCAGTTGTTATTTCGGAATATTCCTTTGCAATATTGTCGCTGTTTACAAGATCAAATGTTGTAGGTAAAGTGAGATTGCTGTTGGCAAACAATGCAGGTCTTCCGGCTTCTGGAATATCTTCTGTTGTGAAATGTCCTTCTCCAATATTATTTCCGTTTGCATATAGCTGATAGTTGATTGTAGAAATTGTCAATGTAAGAGAAGTAGGATTTTGAAGATTAAATCTTACATCAAGATGTGCACGTTTGTCTAATTTGTTCTCATCAAGAACTTTGATGCTGTCAATGTTTACTATTACTTTGTCAAGATCACCCTGGAAAGAATTTGCGTAAAGATAAAAGAATAACATCATTGCGCCAAGGCCAGCAAAACATGCTATTATGACTAGTCTTCCCTTACTTATCAAATCTAGAAGCTACGGGGCTTGTTCAATTAAAAAACCTTCTTCAGATGATAATAGATACTAATCATTGGATATCAAGTGGATAACCTCTACCTTTAAGGAAGATTTTCTGTCTACGGTTCACTATGAGTTCAAAAAATGAAGATAGTCTTTTTTCTTCATACCTAGATTCCATTGGTCTAATATCTAACAGTGCATCAACTGTCAAGGCCTACAAATATGGATTGAATGATTTTGGGAAATTTACTGGAGAAAAATACCAATGCACAGTTCATGAACTAATCGTACGCGTCAAAAATGGAGATCCGGATGTCTACAAGATGTTAAACGAATTTGTGGTATACCTACACAAGCTAGGAAAAAAGCCTGCAACAATCAGGCTAAAGATTGCAGGGGTAAAGGGATTTCTCAGATA
>DASUKX010000018.1:0-11811 GCA_036278495.1 Nitrosotalea sp. | reverse complement strand
ACTTTTGTTCCAAATGATTTCCCATGGTATGGCGGCACGTATTACTGTCCTGCACAATTTTATAACTATCACATTGTGGGTTTGAGTGGAATTGGGGTCAAGTACATTCCATACCCTTGATCTGAAAATAATCTAAAATTATTTCACACTGTTTCTTTAGAGTTGAGAATCTTAACTTTTACGAGAAGTGTTGGATTTCTACGCCTAAAACACGGGCATTCTATTTTTACTCATAGTTAATGAACTCGTTTAGACAGCACAATTTTAAAAAATTATCATGTCCGATTTGGGCAAAATTTTGGCTTTTTGAGACATTATTTTGTTCCAATAATGTCCGATTAGTAGATGATTATTTTATCACTGGAAAGTGAAATGCTGCATCAAGTGCAATTCCAACAAATATGATTGTAAGATATGGAGCAGTCACCTTGTATGCCTTCCATGCAAAGTCAGATGTTGGCGTCTTTGTTAATTTATAGTGGTAAAGCAACATCAGGCCACCTGACACTAACGCAACTCCGAGGTAAACATATCCAAGACCAAATTCAACAAGTGCAACAGAATATGGCACAAGTATTGCAGTGTTGAGCAAAATATACTTGGAAGTTTTTTGCATGCCAATTAGTACCGGCAGCATTGGAACTTTGGCCTCTGCATAATCGTCCCGTATCTTCATTGCAAGACACCAAAAGTGTGAAGGTGTCCAGACAAAGACTAGCATGCCAACCAATACTCCAAGTATATCCATAGAGCCAGTAGCTGCAGCCCATCCTGCCATTGATGCACAGTTTCCTGCAAAGCCACCAATTACGATATTTGACCAATTACTGCGCTTGAGCCAGACAGTATACACAATGACGTAGAAAAATATTCCAAGTGCGATGAAAAATGTGGATACAGGATTTAGTGTAAACCAAGCATAAATTACAGATAATGAACTTATTCCAATTCCATACCACAAGACACTGCGTGCAGACATTCTTCCAGATGGAATTGGTCTTGCACTGGTACGTTTCATCAATGGATCGATATCTTTGTCATAGAAATGATTCAGAGCACTAGATCCTGCAGAAGATAATGCTCCTGCAACAATAAGATGTACAAGTGTCATGGTATCAAGAGGTTTGTGTGCGATCAGTATGCTTGCAGCATACATTGAAGTGATTGCTGTAATGACAAGTAAAACTATGATTCTAGGTTTTGATACTTCAAGTACTTCCTTTAATCCCACGATCTTAAGCCAAGCCACAGGGAATTTAATTTCTTCGAAGATTACCGTCTAGTTCAAAAGAATTAAGTATGTCACTTCATGGAACATCCACAAATGAGTGACTGGGACCTCATGATGCCAGGAATGGGACTAACAGCAATTGGTCTGGCAGGAGTTATTTTATCATATTTGGGCATTGCAAACACCTTCCTTACAGGAATGCAAGCCCTATCAGGTTTAACGATGTTTGTAGGCATGATATTTCTGTCAGCAGGAATTCTAAGTGGTGGAGTCTCTACAAGTCCACGAGCCAAGGCAACAACGCTGGTAATCTTTGGTATTGCAGGCTCGGTCGGAGCTTATGCCATTGGCTTGAATAAAGTCATCACATCGTTACCAGCATTTGTAGGATTGCTCATCATCATACTAATACCAACTATAGTTCTAGCATTCTTTTCAATGAAGTCACCAAAATACTTCAAGCCAGTGGCAACAATATTTGTTGCAGCAATGATAGTAGGCATTGGTTCGTATACTGCATTTGGTTTTATTGGTCCAGGTGCACAATTTCATTTCTCGCCAATGGTCCAAAATTCAACAAACTCTACAGTACCTGCTGCATCAAACGTTCCAGTAATATCAATTGAAATTCCTGCAAATGCATCAATGCCAGGACATCAAAGTTTCAACCCTGATTCAATATCAGTTCCCAAGGGCGATATCATAGAATGGAAAAATAATGACAAAGTGGCTCATACCGTAACCAGTCAAGATGGTACAGTGTGGGATTCGGGCATAATAAAACCAGGAGATACATTCAGACTTGATACACAAAAGCTTAACGCTACAACATACCAGTATCTGTGTACAGTTCATCCGATAATGTCAGGAAACATAACCATTACTGCACCTGCAAAACCAGTATTTGCCAATGTCACCATTGCAAGCGGTGCAGGAGTCAGTGCAAGTGCAGCATGTGTTGGAACAAATAATTGCTTTGCTCCAAATCCAGTTGCAATCAAGACTGGGACTACAGTAACCTGGACAAACAGTGACAATGTAGGACACACAGTGACAAGTGGCGAGCCAAGCGATAGTGTTTCAGGAGACGTATTTGATTCTGGCATAATAAAACCAGGAAAGACATTCCAGTTTACATTTACAAAAGCAGGAGAACAGGATTACTTTTGTTCAGTCCACCCGTGGATGGTTGGAAAAGTTACAGTAGGATGACTGGGCCCAAAGCCGTAATTTTATCAAAATCCCAAGTCCAGATTCTTGCAAATCATGCACAGAAACATATTCCAAATGAATCATGTGCCATACTATTTGGAAATACAATCAACGGCGAAGTTTCGGTAGACGAAGTCTTTCTTACAAAAAATATGGAAAACTCTCCAGTGAACTTTACCATTTCACCAGAGGAACTAATATCTGCATATGATACAGCAGAAAAGAAAAATCTTTCAGTTGTGGGAATATTCCACTCACATCCTGATTCTGTTGCATATCCATCATCAACTGACAAAAAATACATGGAGATAAATCCCGTAGCATGGGTTATTTTTTCAAATCAAAATAATGAATTCAAGGCATACATCTACGATTCAGGCCTAGTCCCAGTCCCAGTAAAGATTTCGTAATTTCACTTTTTGTGAACGTGTTTGTGTCGTTCTAGATGATCCTTGTCTGTAAAAGTGGTATCACAATCTTTGCATTTGAATTCGGCTTTTGCGCCCCACATCGCCAGATTATACCCAAACTAACGTAAAAGGATTACCAAACATACTCTGAATACATGAGAAATCAGTATACGATCAAACAAATGGAGATAAATGGACAAAAATGGATAGTTTTTGAAGGTTCTACGCACAAGATTTTGGTGAAATTTGCACCAAAAGATCGATAGAATGAGTCATTTTTAGTACACCGTACAAATAGGCAATTAGATCGCATTTTGGCTTTGTGAATTCCAAATTAATATTATATCAACACCAGATCACCTACAAACTCTAAATATCCCTTTTTTAGAACAACAATCATGGAAATTCACGTATACGATACATATGTAGAGGCAAAAGACGGCCACACAATGCATTTTGACGTCATCACAAGCCAGAAGGATCACGAAAAGGCAATCCAGTATGCAAAAGAATGGCTCAAGACCATTGGGGAAAGCGAATCAAAGGTTTCAACGGAAGAATGTCAGTTCTGCCACTCACAAGGTGCACCAGAGCCCATTGCCAATGAAATCCAAAAGAAAGGCTACTTCATCCAAAAGATGGAAGGCTGCCCGTAAAGATACCGTCTTAATTTTTTAACTCAATTTATTATTTTTAAAAAACTCTAATAGCGTCACGCTTGGTAATCATTTCATGGCAAAGAAAAGTGACTATAACAGATTAACAATAGAAGGCGACATCCAGACAAGGTGGATATGTGGCTGTTTTGAGACAGTTGACGGTTTTTTCAAGTTCTGTTCCCAGCATAGCGAGTCCATGAAACATACAATCGAATCCCAGATTGACAAGCTTGACATGACCACAGTAGTTGAAGAAAAATAATTATCGTTTAAAAAATTGGTGTAGATTTCTTCTAGTTTTTAAAAAAGAATGGATCGGGCCTGGTAAGCCGTGTTTTGCGTTCTATTTTTGGAATCATCATGCCTAAATTTCTGTTAAAAATATTATGTCATTTTCAAAAAAATAATGTTTACTAGTCACATAGTAATACTCTTACTATGGAAGTCTCTGTGTCCCTTCCCCTCTAAGAGTAATTGTTCCGATACATGGATCATAAATATTTGTAAAATTTTCTGGAGTGCTAATAGTTCTGATTGCTGCAAATGCTCGAATATTGGCATCAGGGTATGCATCTAATAGCTTATTTGCGGCACCGAGTAAAGTAGCACCACGTGTTATCACATCATCTATTAAAAGAATTTCTGGAGGTTCAAACAATATTTTTTCAACTTCCAAAGAATCAAAATGAGCAGATGCTTTGGGCCTATTAGTAGCTAAACTTGTTGCAGATTTCTGCAGTGGTTTTACACGTTTGAGACATTCTACTACTTTTATCCCGAGACCTTTTTTAAATAACGCATTTGCTATACGTTGAGGAACCCAAAGGGTTCCGGATTTGTTAAATGAACTATTTGGAACAGGAACTAAAATTGGATTTACTTTGAAGTAATTTACAAAAGGAAGTTTAGCAATCTCTGTTTCTATGTTTTGTGCAATATAATCAGACATTAGAATTTGATTTGAACCCAATTTCACATATTGATCAGTCTTGAGTGCCATAGTTATAGTTCTGGAGCGACATTGAGAATCTGAATTTCCTCTTGGTGAATAAGATAAAAGAGAACCAAATTCAACGGTGGAAAGGTACATGATTACTGTTACTGTAATACATCAATGATTTCCAGATGTGATGGCAGAATTTCAAACATATCATCTGGATTCGAAAGTTCCATTGCCCCGTATTGTAACATTTTCTCGGGCCAGGTTAACTGAGTATTATGAAAGACGGATTTCCATATGAATAACGGTCGCCCTAGTCTAAGTGCTTCCCAACCTTGATGTAATGAACCACTTGTATCTCCAGCTTCTACAATTATTGTAGCATCAGAGATTAATGCCATTGTCCTATTTCGAAGTACGAAATCTTTCGGAGTTGTTGGATGGCCAATTGGAAATTGTGAAATTACTAGATGCTTGTTCATGATTTCTTGTTGAAGGCCAAAGTTTTTTTGTGGATATACTTTGTTTAACGGAGTTCCTATTACCGCAATGGTTTTACCGCCAGTTTCAATAGCAGCCTGATGAGCTGCAGTGTCTATGCCCTCTGCCAATCCGCTAACAATCACAGTTTTATTTTCTGCCAAAGTTTTTGTAATTGTTTGAGCTGCTTCAAGTCCTTTTGTTGATGCTTTTCTAGAACCAATTATTGAAACTCTGGGCCTAGGTAACGGAATTTCCATAGGTCCTGCGATATGAAGTAGTTTAGGTGCATATTTTATTTCGACGTCATTTAATGTACGACCAAGTAAATCCTTTACGGATATTGAAGAATATTCTACTTCCTTGAACATTCCCATTACCCTACTTTCTGCAACATCGTTATAATACTTTCATAGAGCGTTTTGCTGACAAAGTTATTGCAAATAACAAACTAGCGATCTGAGAGATCAGAGATATGATCGACAAGAATAACATGTTTTACGTTCTATTTCCGGATTTACTTGTATATCCAATTATCGTCTTTTAGCATACGGCTTGAATGTCCATCCTGCCAGACCACGTCGAACCATCTTGTTAAATCGTCTACCATGGCTCAGATATGGAAAACGCATGTGAATCAACTCATGCACTATGGTATTTTCCAATGTTTTCTCATCAGGAATTTTTCTTACGTTGATAAACACGACATTATCCTGAATGTATGACACCCCAAGATACTTGTAAGCTGAAGTCCTTCTTCCTTCTGTGATTTCTTTTGGCATCTCAAGTACCTCTTTTGTTGTCAACAAAATCTTTGGTTCTGAAATGCTAAACCTTGCACAATAGATTCCAACTTTTTCAAGTATCTTAAAACGCAGATCAGAGTCTAGCTTCACAAAATAAAATACTGTGAATCCGAGTTTAATTCATTTTGTCAAAATTCGTGTTGGCACTGGTGGATTTTTTTGTTTCAACCATTTTAGTGGTAAGTGAATGGGGTCAGAAATTTCGTTAGGTTAATCATAAATCATACAGCCACCGTCTCCTCATTCCCCATTAACACATTGAATCCATTATGGATTTAGCCCTATTTCTTACCTCTTCTGTCAGGTGCACCAGGACAAGCCCCTCGTTTGGCTGTCCATACAAAATAACAGAATCAACAGGAGCATAGACTACAACTGGAAGTACAAGCAAGTCCTCTTCCCCGGTTACGATAATCCTCACTGGGAACAACATGCCAAGTGCTTTGCGGATTGTACCAATACTTTCACCAGTTATTTCTCCAGCAGGATTTGTGCATGTCAGTATGGTTTTGGGCTCTCCTGCTGGCAAGTCTCTCTTGTTTCTTTTTTCAAGAGAATCTACGATTTGCAGTGAGGGAACAAGGCCGAATGAAATCATCTTTTCCGTAGTGGCATCACCCACGGTAATTACGAATTTATCTTTGGAAATTTTATCAGACATACCATGCTTGGTCACCTCAGAATCTGGAATCAAAACCCCAAATGGTTTTTTTAATTGAGACCGTAGATTTTCAGGCAGTCGCACAAGGTAACCTTTGCTTTGAACTATTTTTAGTTAGCTGCAGCGTCTTTTGTCTCATCGTTTAGCTGAGATGCCAAGACACTGCACCTTGCAGCAACGTTTCGTGCCACAGCCATAAATGATTGAGACATGGTAGAGTTTGGATCAGATACTAATACCGGTCGTCCGCTGTCAGAGCCTTCCATGATACCAGGGTTTAATGGAATTCCTCCCAAGAATTGCAATTCGTGTTTTTCACTCATTCTTTTTGCACCGTCCTTTCCAAAGATGTAATGTTTCTCAGTACACTTTGGACATGTGAAATAACTCATGTTTTCAATTACTCCCATGATTGGTATGTTCAACTTTTGGAACATTCCAAATGCCTTGACTGCAATATTGCTTGCAACATCCTGTGGAGTGGTAACTACAACAATTCCAGTAATTGGTATAGTCTGTGCAAGTGTTAGAGGAATATCACCTGTTCCAGGTGGAAGGTCGACTATCAAATAATCAAGGTCAGACCAATTTGTATCAACAAGAAATTGTTTTAAAATTCCAGAAATTATTGGTCCCCTGTAGATTGCAGCCTGGTGGGCCTGCTCTGCAAAGAAACCAAATGATACAACCTTGATTCCATGTGAATCAACTGGTTGCAATTTATTATTGTCAACTTCCATTGCAGCCTTATCCATGCCAAGCATCAATGGAACACTTGGACCGTAAATGTCTGCATCAAGCAAGCCAACTTTAGCGCCAGTCTTTGCAAGTGCAAGTGCTAGATTGACAGATACCGTAGTCTTTCCTACACCGCCTTTTCCACTTGCAACGCCAATTATATTTTTTACAGTTGGCAGCATCTGGTCAACGCTAAGGGATCTTCCCTCCATGACCTTGGCTGTAACATTGAGATCAAGTTTTGATATCTCCTTGATGGTTCCAATTGCCTTTCTGACATCTTGTTCGATTTCATCGTTGAAAGGACAAGCCGGAGTTGTAAGTTCTAGTGTAAATTTT
Organism: Nitrosotalea sp.; assembly: GCA_036278495.1. GTDB lineage: Archaea > Thermoproteota > Nitrososphaeria > Nitrososphaerales > Nitrosopumilaceae > Nitrosotalea. The sequence goes on along the minus strand of DASUKX010000018.1, from coordinate 4,335 downwards.
AATTCGCTGCCGTTTATCTCGAGATCTTTTATCATCCCCATTGAGACGATGCTCTTTTTTAGATCCGGATCAATTACTGTACTTAGTGTAGAAAGTACTTGATCAACTGATACCATAAAGTAAAAAACTCTGAGTACGATATTTAAACATAAGTGGGAGTTGTACTAACGCTATCAATCTATTCCAGCATGTCATAATTACCACGAGTTTTTAAAGAAAGCCACCTTTTGGTCCCAACCGTGAAAGTAACAAAATGTGTTTGGCAATATCACGACAAAAAAGATGATCTAAAACCAATCTTTGATTATTTCAAGTACTGTGCAAATGAGGCAATCAGGATAGGCATTGAAAAGAACGTTTCATCAATGTACAACTTACATTATCAGATGTATCATAAATTGCGCCTAGATTCCAAGTTTCATTCCAAATATGTATACGGTGCATTAGAATGCGCTACTTCCAGATTAAAATTATACAAAAAAACACTCAAGAAAAAACATGATGCAAAAAAACCACATGTGATAAAAAACCACCTCATAATAAACAATCAAACATACAAGATTAAACAGGATATAATTAGAATTCCAACAGAAGCTGGAAAATACATCTTCATTAGATTAACACGGTATGTTTATGAAAAAATCAAGAATGTAAAACTTGGCAATGTTACTATTACAGATGAGAAGATCATAATATCATATTCCAAAGACATTATAGAAAAAAGATCAGCCAATTTTATTGGAATAGATAGAAACCTAGATAATGTTACAACATATGATTCCAAAGAAAGCTGTATCGTATACGATCTATCAAAAGCGCAAGAAATTACTGCATCTTATAAAATAGTAAAAAGCAAATTTAGACGTAATGATTCCAGAATTGGCAAAAAAATATTTCAGAAATATGGAAGACTACAGAAAAATAGAATCCACAACATCTTACACTGTGTTTCAAAGAAGATTACATCACAAAATTCAGGAATAATAATGGAGGACATCAAAGGAATTCGTAAAAGGTACAGAAAAGGAAATGGACGAGGAAGAAAATACCGATCAAAAATGAATTCTTGGCCATTTTACGAACTACAACGACAGATCGAGTATAAAGCAAGATGGTTCGGTTTGTCTGTAAATTATGTCAGGCCAGGAGGAACAAGCTCAGAGTGTGCGGTATGTGGGTCAAAGTTAGTACCCGAAGAGCACCGACAGATGTCATGTTCTTTCTGCAACACATGTATTGATAGAGATGTCAATGCGGCGTGTAACATCTTGCTTCGAGGCACACGGGTAGTGCCAGACGGGATCACAAGTGAAGCGGTGATAACAGAATTGGTAGTAAGGGACCAACAACTGTCGAGTCGATGTGATCAAGACAAGTGATCGGATCTTTCAATCCCCAACTTGATCGTACCCTTAAACATAGGTAAGATATCATCATAGTCACCCAAAGATTCATAAATTCAATTTTTGTGACTTTGCTTAGGTTCATGTTTTCTATATCGACCCTTACTGATGTAGTTAGAATACCGCCTAAACTATTTGGAGAATCACTCAAAAAGGCAGCAATCACAATTCTTAGAGAAAAATATGAGAGTATGATAAATCCAGAGCTTGGCTATGTCATCATGATACTTGAAACCAAGGTAGAAAAGATGGGCAAAGTCATCGCAGGAGACGGCGGAACATATCACAGGGTAGAATTTACAGCATTAACATTTTCACCAAAACTCCAGGAAATTGTCCGCGGAGAAATTGTCGAGATTACAGACTTTGGAGCATTTGTCAGAATCGGTGCAACAGATGCATTGTTGCACTTGTCACAAATCATGGATGACTATCTCAAAAGCGATGTCAAGTCTGGCATGATACTTGCAAACCAGAGTGGAAGAACAATGAAGATTGGAACAACACTTCGTGCAAGAATCACTGCAGTATCAATTGGCAAGACAGCAGCAATGAAAGTTGGAATCACTTGCAGACAACCATTCTTGGGCGCAGATGAATGGATTGAAGAGGAAATTAAGAAGAGCAAGAATCCAGCTGCTGCAGCCGCAACAACACCAGACAAGGCAAAGAAACCAGAAGCAGACAAAGGAAAAAAGCCTGACAAGTGATGACATATGGTTAGAGAACTGGCTTGTCGTAAATGCAAATTTGTTACAGTAGGAAAAGTTTGTCCAATATGCAAATCATCTGACTTGAGTCCAGATTGGAGTAGCTCAGTTCTTGTTGTAGACCCAACAAACTCTCTTGTTGCCAAGTCTCTTGGAATTAAAGAGAAAGGCAAGTATGCCCTCAAGGTAACATAGGTTGCAGTCAAGCGCAAAAAAACAACTAGAAAAATTTCTTGCTGAAGATATCCAGAGTGGAGACATTACAAGCAAATTATTACCAAGAAAAAAAATTACAGCACATATCATATCTCGTGAAAATGGAATCATTGCAGGGGTTTCATATGCAAAAGAAATTTTTACATCACAAAGATGCAAGGTTACAGTACACAAAAAAGATGGACAGTCAGTAATTCCAAATCAAAAGATAATGACGATATTTGGCGATACATATGATGTGTTGTCATGTGAGAGGACTGCACTAAATTTAATGTCAAGAATGAGCGGTATTGCAACTCAAACCAGGGCATATGTTAGAAAGATTCGTGCTGTTAGCTCAAAAGCCGGACTGTATTCTACAAGAAAGACTGCACCCGGTCTTCGAATCTTTGACAAGGATGCCGTTTTCATAGGAGGAGGACACAAGCACAGAATGTCACTAGATACAATGGTGATGATAAAGGACAATCACATTGCAGCATCAGACTCACTTTATGATTTGCTAAAACGTGCCAGACAAAAGCACAAGAAATTCGAAATTGAAGTAGAAAATCTAGAGGATGCAATAACTGCAGCAAAAGAAGGGGCACATATCATCATGCTCGATAACATGCCTCCTGGGGAAATTAAAAAAATAATAAAAAAACTTGCCCAACTCAAGTTGAGAAATAAAGTCAAGATAGAAGCATCAGGTGGAATAAATCATTCAAACGTTGTCCAGTATGCAAAATCAGGTGTAGACATGATATCAATTGGAAGACTGACTAGTTCGGTTGCAGGTTTGGATCTTAGCCTAGAAGTTAATTGATTGCAAGCATTCGCTCTATTGCAAGTTGCGCCTTTTCTGCAATGTTTTTTGGCACCTTGACTTGATACTTGTTTTCTTGTAGTGATGCATACACCTTGTCAAGTGTTATCATTTTCATGTACTTGCATATTGCATTCTCAGACATGGGGATGAATTGTTTGTCTGGGTTTTGTTTTTGCATTCTGTATAGTATACCAGTTTCAGTTGCCACTACAAATTGCTTTGATGGCGAGTTTTTGGCATGATTCATCATTCCTTCAGTTGATAGCACTTGGACTTGTCTTGAACCATAATCTCCTGATGCGATATCATACATAACAGATGAAGTGCAACTGCATTCCGGATGGACCAGAAATTCTGCACCTGCATGTTCACGGAGTTTTTCCTGGACATCCTGTGATCGTATCCCTGCATGAACATGGCATTCACCTGCCCAGATGAACATGTTGTTTCTATTTGTCATCTTGGCAACATATGAGCCCAGGAACATGTCTGGTAAAAACAGAACCTCTTGTTCTTCAGGAATTGATTTTACTACATTTACAGCATTAGATGAAGTGCAGCAATAGTCAAGCTCTGCTTTGACTTCGGCAGATGTATTGACATATCCAACGGTAACTGCTTTTGGATGCTCTGACTTCCATTTTCGAAGCTCGTCAGCATTGATTGTATCAGCAAGGGAACAACCAGCAGAAAGGTCTGGAATCAATACAGTCTTGTCAGGACAAGTTATCGCGGCAGTCTCTGCCATAAAGTGGACACCGCAGAAAAGTATGGTCTTGTGGTCAGTCTTTGCAGCCTGTCTTGAGAGTCCTAGTGAATCTCCCACATAATCAGCCACATCCTGTACGTCAGGTAATTGATAATTATGAGCAAGAATAACTACGTCCTTTTCTTTTTTGAGTTTTAATATCTCAGACTTGATGTCCATAGTACACATATCATACCATTGAATCATCTTTAAAGCGTCATGATATTGACAAATTTATTGCCACAATCGATCTAAATGGCAAAATTTACCATTAGGTGCCTATGTTAAGCGAGGTACCGCAAATCTTTCTTAGACATTCTATTGCAGCAAGTGTTGCAAGCCTGCTTGTCTTTGGGTTGCTAGGGCTTGGAACATTTTCCACCTTGACTGAGAATTGTCCAAATTTTCCCTGTGCATGAATCTCGTGTGTGTTCTTGTCGGTCCCAG
>DASUKX010000017.1:0-6991 GCA_036278495.1 Nitrosotalea sp. | reverse complement strand
TATATAAAATCAGTTTCTAAATTATTTCGTTCTGAAGTTCTCCTCTTTCTTCTCGTATTTTAAGAGGGGGGCTTGAATCAAGTGAACAAAACCCCTCAAGGGTCCTTTGGGAAAATTACTTTCTTGGGTTGTTCTGTTCTTTAAAGTACGGCATTACAGTTGACGCAAATTTATCAACAGAGCCAAAGTATCCTGAACCCCAGAATCTTACAATAAAGTGATTGACACCTGCCTTCATGAACTTTTCAAAGACTGGGATGATATCGTCTGGTGTTCCCATTCCGATTGATGATCGTGCAACATCGTCTGGAATTGTTTGAGCGGCTTCTCTCATCTTTACAATCCATTCTTGGTTTGACATGGAATATTCTGTAAAGTATTTCTTGAAATCAAAACCTGCAATGTCTTGTATGCCGTGAACCTTGAGAACTTCGGGCTTGAATAAACTGACCTTTACAGCATTTTTCATTTTTGCCCATGCTGATTCAGCATCTTCTGAAAAGTACACATCTATATCTACTGCATAGTTAAAGTTCTCATCCGTTCTACCATTTTCTTTCATGGATGCCTTGATTGCTTTTGCATGTTCTGCATACAATTCCGGAGTGTAACCAATTGGAATCCAGCCGTCGCCATATTTGCCACATAGTGCAAGTGTTCTTGGTGCTCCTGCTGCCATGTAGATTGGTGGTGCTGGCTTGCGGACACTTTTTGCCTGCAGGCATGCCTCTTCTAACTGGTAAAATTCTCCCTTGAAATTGACTCTGTGTGATGGTGATGAGTCAAAAAGTAATTTGATAACCTGTAACTGTTCTTCAAATCTTCCTACTGGCTTGTCCCATTGAATTTTAAACTCTTTAAGATTTTGTGCTTCTCCTGCACCAATGCCAAGAGTTCCTCTTCCGTGCGATACTCTGTCAAGTGTGATTGATGCAAGTGCAATGTTTGATGGATGTCGTCTTACTGCATCGGTGACACAGGTACCAAGTTCTACTTTGTGTGTAACTGCTGCAATTGCAGAAAGCATGACCCATGGATCGTTTACTATGGCCTTGTCCCATTGTGGAACATTGCTGTGGTCCATGTACCAAATGGAATCATAACCAGTCTTGTCTGCTAGAACACAAGCTGTGATAATTTGATCTTCGTTTAATCCCAGTCTTGCAACGTTTAGTCCCTGTTGAATTCCAAATTTTAGCGCCATGAAATCCTTCTATAGTTGTCTCAAATTAGATGTATTTAAGTCTAGTAATTTTATGATATTAGTTGTCCATTTGGGCCCTATGACACTTGAATTCTAAAAAATATTGCATCAAGTGTTTGTACAAAAATATGAAAATGAAAAAGTAGACTAGAGTTTTCCGTCTACAATATCTTTTAGCAGTTGGACAACGTCTTGTTTTGTCACTGGCAATGGATTTGGATCCAAGTGACCCTTGTCTGTCATGACTACATCTGCTGCTTGGTCATAAGGTGCCTTTAGTGTCAATTTGTCAAACTTTAGTTTTTCAATGACTTCTTTGAATCTGTCATAGAAAATGGACTTGTTGAATTTGTGTGCAACTGTAGTGCATGATGATAACGAGTATCCGTGTGGTACACCTTCGTTTGAAAAGACATATGACAATGCATGACCCAATGTGGTTGATGCATTTCCAAATCCTACTCCTGAAAGCATAGAGCCAAATGGATAGTTTTCTGGCTTGTTGTTCATTATTGCATCATAGAGAACATCAAAAGCTGATTTGCACAACATCTTGGTAAATTCATTTCCTCGTTTGCTATCATATCCTTCTGTTGCTTGTGCACATGCATCACAAACAGAATTTTTGACAATTGCTTCTGGTGTTCCATCCATGAAATATGCATCAATTACTGCCATATCTGCAAGGAATCTTTCATCCTGCAAGAGCTTTTTCTTTCCATCAAATTTTAGTACACAGTATGTTGTCATCTCTGCACCGGTTCCAAATGTTGTTGGAATGAGTATCTTTGGAATTTTCATCTCCATTCCGGAATATTTTGCAACATCAAGTGAGCTTCCTCCACCAAGGCCAATTATTGCAGATGGATTCTTTGGTTTGAATTCTGCCATTACTTTATTGACTGTCTCAATTGATGGTTCTGGCTCTACTTTATCATATAGCATATAATCTTGAATTTTCATTCTTGCAAGCCACTTGGCTGATACATCCGGTGGTGCGGTTGTTACAACTAGGGCATTTTTTGGATATTGTGTCTCGGACAAGGCGTCTTTACCGAAATTAATTGTCTTTGGCATTCGAACTGTATTCATGAAAAAATTATTACTTGAAACAATTATTATACTATTGCCTTGGCGCAGTCTAAATGTGGAACTGGGTTTTCTTTGATAGAATAATCACACTGACTGTAGATATTGCAATTATCATTCCTGCCATTGGGCCAAATTCTGGTATTGCTGGTGCATTTCCAACATTGATTGTATAATCTACTGTCTCTGGAGGGATTGGCTGGAATAGTATTCCGACTACTTGAACTGTCATCTTGTATGTTCCTGCTGTCTGGAACTGGAATGGTATGCTTACAGATCCTTCTGCAGTGTGGGTTACGGGTGTTCCAAATATCTGATTATCACCCTGTGTTAGAAAAACCTTGTAATCGATATGTTGTTGGACTGTATTTTGTTTGTTAAGAAAGCTTATCTTAAGTTCTGTCTGGTCTCCTGGATTTGGAGTTGCTGGATTTGTCTCAAAACTGATGTTTAATGTTCCAGCACTTGATGGTTTTACAATTGGATCTGCATAAGCTGGAACCATGAAAACTGTCATGATTGCCAAAGCCCCAAGTAATACTACCGCTGAGCCTTTCACACCATTTCTTGACATACTAGGGTTTGGATCCTGTGATATATAAAAAAAGTGTAACAAAGGTAATGCATGCAGGTTCTGATTTTTTAAAATGTCAATAAAAAGACTCAAAATTGACCAAATCTTGTTTGTTGTACGATGACAATAAATGATAATTAGAAATTTTCAATCATTATCGACAAATTCTGCAAAAAAAGATGCCTTGTCTATACTTGAAGCAGGTCTTGGTGCTGCAGATCCGCGACAGTACATTCGACAAATTGTTACAAATAATCACTTGATTGTACCTGGAAGAAAGATTGAACTTGCAAAGTATGATCATATCCATGTCATTGCAGTAGGTAAGGCAGCACATGCCATGACTAGTGTCTTGGACTCTGTGACTCGTGTTGATAGTGGCATACTCGTGGTTCCAGGCAAAGTCAAGGCATTAAATAAAAAATTCAAGATAATTAGTGCAGGTCATCCTATCCCAAACAAAAATAGCATAGTTGCAGCAAAAGCAATAATTCGATTTCTTGGCAATACATACCATAACGACCTTGTAATTTTTTTGATATCTGGAGGCTCATCGTCCCTTATTGCTTTGCCTGATGGTATTTCGTTGCAAGACAAGCAGGTAACAACTAGTCAGTTGTTACGATGCGGCTCAAGTATACAAGAAATCAACTGTGTCAGAAAACATCTCTCAAAGATCAAAGGTGGCAAGATTCTAGAGTATCTACGATCTGATGCGATATCCCTTGTCATGTCTGATGTTGTAGGAGATGATCTTTCAAGTATTGCATCTGGCCTGACTTATTATGATAAAACAACATTTTCAGATGCTTTCAAGATCCTAAAAAAATATCATCTGGAAAAACTTGTCCCGCATACTGTTTTACACCGCATATCTCTGGGCGTCAAAGGGAAAATTTCCGAGACTCCAAAGAAGGCAGCGATAAAAAACTATGTCATTGCAACCAACAAAAACTGTCTTGATGCAATGAAATTGCGTGCAAAAGATCTTGACTATACAACCAAAGTGATGTATGGTACATCTGGCAATGTACAAGATCTAGGTTCCAAGGTATCTAAAATGATATCTTGCAAGAAAATGAACTGTATAATTTTTGGTGGTGAAAGTACTGTTGTTGTTACTGGAAAAGGAAAGGGTGGGAGAAACCAAGAACTAGTTTTGTACACGACATCTTGCTTGTCAAAGAAACACAAAGATGTCATTGTAGCATCGGTTGGCACTGATGGGATTGATGGAACAACTGGTTGTGCAGGTGCAATTCTGCAATCGGATCGAAAATTAGATGAAATAAAACAATATTTGTCCAACAATGACTCGTATAATTTTTTCAAAAAGCATGGTGGGTTAATTCTGACTGGTCCTACTGGAACAAACTTGATGGATGTTGGAATCATACTACGAAAGTAGCAATTTACTTGCCTTGTTTTCGTTAGGATCTACTAACTGGTATCTGACATCCAGATCTCTTTGTTTGATTATTTGATCAATGAACCTCATTCTTTTTTCTATGAACACATCGTCTGTTGGTTGATTATTTGCAAGACGATCAAACATTGATTTTTGATCCACCATCACTTTGACAGTGTCACCATTTTTTATTATGAACCTTCCAATGCTCCAAAAAATCCCAACATGAAGTGCAATGTATTTTGACTGTTCTGGTGTTACAATGTCGTAAAAATATTCTGCATGGATTCTGTGCTCATCTGATCTTGTCTGAGAATTTTCAATTGTCCATGAGATCTTTTTTTGATCACCATCAAAAAAGTAAATGTGTTCCATGTCAACATATTTACCAAATATGTCAATATATTTTCTGTATACTACTGAATAAGAAAAATGAAAATTTGCTTATCGTGCTAGAAGCAAATTCCTTCTTTACAAATATGGTCGACGAACTAGTGGATTTCTCAGAATATGATCCAGAGCTTGCAGAGGGACTAAAGTGGATTGACGGCGAGGCACAAAAGCGTGGAATTACATTTTATGAAATGGTGTTTCATGTACTGCACAGACATGATGTTGACTCAAAAGCAAAAGACTGGCTTGCAAATAGAAATTAGAAATCACAGGATTTTTACAAATTATTTATTCATATTTTAAAAATAAAAATTAATGGAATACATCCAAAGCATCATTCTATGGATTTACCCATTTTATGCTGTATGTTGCCTCTCCTGGCATTAGAGTCTTCCATGAAACATTTTGTGTTGTCTGAGGGGCAATGTTTCCTGGATGTGTTTCAGTTACAGTTACTGTGACATCTTGGTTGGGACCTGCACCGGTAACACACTTGCCCAACTGATATCCTGGAGCACTTGTATCATACCATGTGTCTCCAGCAAGTGAGTTGTTCTGTGAGCTTTGACTTGCTGTGTGGATGGTAAATGTCACTGCGTATGATTTGTCATTTCGCAGCTGAAATGTCACTCCTGGATTTGCTATTGGGTCATAGGTTCTGTGCCCAACAATTACTTTCATTGCAGTAATTGTACCATCATATCTGTTGGAGCATGTTGATGGTGCTTGACCCATGGCATATGCTTGATTTGCTGATATGCCAAGTGATGCCAACAGAATAGATGCAAACACTATGGCAAACACGTTTTTGCCAAGACTGTATTTTGTTCTAAATTTGTCTTCCAATACCATCTGTGATGTTTTCATTCTATCTAAAGACGTGGTGAAATTCTTCTATAGTTTGTATACATTATACTCGCACAATTTTTTTAAATGCAAAAAGTAATCCTCAAGAATGATTCTAATGGAATAAAATTTAGACTTGTGATAGACGTTTCTCAATTGATACGTATTCGCATCCTGATGGTCCACAATATTTTCCAACATATACTGCCTTTGGTCTGTATAGCATTGGCTTTGGTGCGGCTTCTGCAAATTTTTCTTCAATGATGTGTGCGGTCCATCCAGACACTCGAGATATTGCAAATATCGGGGTGTTCAGATCCATTGGGATGCCTAGCATGTAATATGCTGATGCGCTGTAAAGATCAACATTAGGAAAAATATCTGAACTCTTGATCTTTTTCATCTCTTCTTCTGTGACTTCTTCTACTCTTTTTGTTATTGAATACCATGGCTGGCCGGTTTTTTCAGCAAGCCTTCTTGAAAGCTCCCTTAGGACCTCTGCTCTTGGATCAAATGTCTTGTATACTGCGTGGCCCATACCCATTATCTTTTGACTTTTTGCAAGCTTGTCTTTTATCCACTGCTCTATTTTGTCCTCTGCACCAATTTCCAAAAGCATTTTCATTACCTGAAAGTTTGCGCCTCCATGCAACTCTCCACTTAATGCACCAACTGCTGCGCTGACTGCGGCATACATGTTTGCACGCGTTGATGCAACTTCTCTTGCTGCAAATGTTGATGCGTTAAAGCTGTGCTCTGCATGCAAAATCAAACAAATGTCAAAAATTCTCGCGGCTTCTGTATCTGGCTCTTTTCCTGTGAGCATGTATAGAAAATTGCCTGCATGGTTTAGCTTCTTTGACGGTTGGATTATCTCTTTGTTGTTTCTAATCCTGTCCCAGCATGCAACAATAATTGGAATCTTTGAAATTAGATCAATTGCTCTGTTATAGTTAGTTTCTCGGTCATCTGTTTTTTGGGTATCATATACTGCCATCATGGATACTGTAGATTGTAGTACGTCCATTGGATTTGCAGTCTTGGGTATGTTTCCAAGTGTCTTCTCTAAACCCTCTGGAATATCTCGGGTTGATACAAGCTTGTCTGAAAAGGCAGTCAAGACATCTTGTGTTGGTAGGTCTTCGTTGAGCAAAAGACATGCTGTTTCCTCAAATGTTGATTTTTTTACAAGGTCTAGTATGTCATATCCTCTGTAAATTAGCTTGCCATTGATACCGTCTATTGCAGAAATTTTGGTATCTGCTACCTCGATGTTTCGAAGGCCAATGTTCTTTGTCTGCACGGGATACAATGGAAAAAATACGTATTAAATTATTGCTAATTTAGTAAATAAAAAATTAAGCAGTTGGTCTAATCTAACAACTTTGGTAATTATAGCAAAATTTGTCATGAATTGGTAGAAATGAGTCAATGGGATGACGAATTTGTCCGTATGGTGGACAATTTTGTGGTAGAA
>DASUKX010000016.1:0-5039 GCA_036278495.1 Nitrosotalea sp. | reverse complement strand
GATTTTTATGAATCTGTAATATACCTCAACAAGTTCATTTTATCGAGTTACCCCCAGATAATACTACACAAGCAAGGTGAACCCTACGAGTCAAGGTTTGATCAGGTAAACTCTGGATATATCGGAGCCTTGAAGATGACCATACTTGAGGAACAGATTCATTCAATACAAAATAATCTCTACAACATTAACAAAAATGCTGTATCTGAAGTAAATGCAATCAACGAAGAGCTTGCAAAGATTATTCTAAGTCTTGATGATACAGCAACAAAGAATCTTTACAATTATTTACAATTACCAGAAGTTCCAGACGAGTATCCAGTTGCAAAGAGGGCAAACTTGTTTTTCATATTAAATCCAGACAATTTCATAGTTCAGGTCTTGGGTCCAGATGTTATGACATTTACAAAGGTAACAGTGGATCCGAAAATTTTGGAAATGATCCCACAACTTTTAGACATTTATCAGAGATGGTTAAAGCCAATCCAGGCGCACCATGCAGCTTTTACAACAATGGAGGGAATGGCAGAGTTTGCAGTAAAAAACATCCTAAAAGATGATCAAGATTTTAAGAATTATCTAGTTACATTTGCAAACAGTGACATCTCATCATACCAGGTCAGAAAGAGCATGGGAACAGACTTTACAGAACACATCTTTGCAAAATTAGGCAAGAATACATACAAAACTTTGATTGCAAATCCTCCCACAACTCGAGAACTCAAAAACCCAGAGAGTTATCTAAATAGAAAATGAATGAATTCGATCCATTTGCAGCAGAGTGGGTCTCTTATGCAAAAAGTCCACAATACACACTAGTTGAAAAGTGCCTAAAATTATCTCAGATACTAGAGTTTCCAGATCTTGACATTACAGAATATGTCAAAAAATTACGATCGTTTGAACATGGATTGCATGACCACATATCTGATGTCAAAAATCCAATCTATCTTGTATCCATGCTAAACGAGTACATGTTTGACATTTTGGAGTTTGAAGGAAACAGTGATGATTACTATAATCCAAGAAACAACTTTCTCAACATAGTCATGGACAAACGTACTGGAATACCAATCACATTATCAATTATTTACATCGAACTTGCAAAGGCAATAGGGCTTGAGCTCAGGCCAGTAGGATTTCCAGGACATTTCCTTGTGAAATATTCAGAGGAGCTCATCTTAGATCCCTTTAACAGGGGCAGCCTGCTAGATGTCGAAGATCTACAGGACATACTTGATTCCACATATGGCGAGGGGGTAGAGTTTGATCCAGAATATTTGAATGATATAGAACCAGAAAAAATACTTATAAGAATTCTAAGAAACCTAAAGGGATCTTACACTGAATCCTTTAGTTATGAGAAAGCAATGCATTGTATCAACATGATACTAGGTCTTGATCCAGATTCATCAGAAGATATCAGGGACAAAGGAATAGTCCAGTCAAGACTGCTTCAAAATGATCTTGCTCTAGTATCTCTTAACAAGTATCTTGAGCTTGCACCAGAAGCAGATGATGTTGATGATGTATTAGAGATGATTAAAAGCATTAAAGAGAAATCTAGTCAATAATTGATTGTACGTCTTTTCCTTTTTTGATTAGTTTGTGTTCGTATCTTACAATCTTGTTTCGCATAGTTCCTTTGAGAACATCAATCTCATTTCTCAGGCTGGCTACCTCATCTTCAAGTCTAGCTACTCTTTCATAAATGGACTCGTCTTCGCCTGCCATATGTTTAATCTTCACTAGATATGATCTTAAAAATTTATGGTTTATTTTGTTGAGGGTTTTGTCAGTATTTTCTATAGTGTGAATTCGCCGTTGCATGATTGGCACTTGCCTTTCTCGCTGCCAATCAATCCTATTATCAAAATTTTTCCGATTGTACCGCATTTAGGACAGAGGCCGGTTGTAACGTTTTTTGGACCGCTTGATCTTGGTTTTACTGATTTTCTCCTTACCATTGAATAAATTCGCGAAATTCGGTTTATTAAGTTTAAGCGTAGATCGCAAAAAGCGCGGGGAGTGGGATTCGAACCCACGGGTCCTTACGGACATGGGATTAGCAATCCCACGCCCTACCAGGCTAGGCGACCCCCGCACAGATGTTGCTGAAATTTAAACTGTTATTATAACTTTGGAACTAGAGCTGGAATGAATTTTTCTATTCTTCTCCAAAACGTTTGTAGTTTTGCACAAGATCCTTGAGAGGAATTTTTTCTCCACCTACAATCTTCAAGTCCACTTTGATCTTGCCTTTCTCAATTGTAATGATGTTGTATGTGTTCTCAAAGAGTCCTCTCATTCTTTCAGAAGAGACTGTTCCAGCATTTGCAATGGACAGATTTCCAAAATTCCAAAACCATGGTCTGTGCTTGTGACCACAGATGACCAAGTCTATCTTGCTTGCAAGTGCAGTACGCAATGCATCTCCAGAATCTATCACAGTTACTCTGTCAGTGCCAGTATCAGGAACTCCTATCAGGTGGTGGTGCATTGCAAGTATCTTGGTCTTGTTTTCATATTTTTTCATGGTTCTTTCAAGCCACAGATTTTGTCTATAACCTATCTCACCCTCGTCCCTGTCAGGTCTTGCAGTTCCAAGCGTTACAAGCACAGTATCATCCTCTAGCTCATTTACAGAGTCAAAGGGAAAGTATTTTTTGAATAAGAGATATCCCGTGTTTCTATAGTCATGGTTTCCACTCATTGCAATTATCTTTTCAGTGTCAAACTGTGAGAACTTGGCCTTGCATTTCTCATATTCCTTGAGGAGTCCCTCATTTGTAAGATCGCCTGTTGCAACAATGACTGATGGTTTTAATTGATTTATCTCTTCTACTGCAAGGTCAAATGTTTCTTCTTTGAATTGTGTACCAACATGAATATCTGAAATCTGTACTATTTTCATAACAAAATATCCAATCAATGAGGAGTTTAAGCTTTGGGATTTATAATAAAAAAATTTCAAACAATTTTCTAGTTAAAGTTAAATATACTGCTACTACAATTTCGCCTGATTTGGGAAAAAAGGCGGCAATAATCAGAGGAGACGGTATAGGCCCAGAGATTGTAGATTCAATGTTAAAAGTATTGAAGGCATGTAACACTCAAACTGAATTGGTTTTATGCGAAGCAGGTTCTGAACAATGGGAAAAACATGGTGGGGAGACATACATTCCAGATGCTACCATGAAGATCCTAGAAAACTCAGATGCAGGTTTCAAGGGACCTACAACTACCATTCCAAAACCAAATTCTCCAAGAAGTGTTGCAGTAACTTTACGACAAAAATTTGATCTATATGCAAACATCAGACCAATTAGGACATACAAGAGAATTACGCCTGACAAGACACTTGATTTTGTGTGTTTTAGAGAGGCAACAGAAGGTCTCTACACAGGAATTGAGTTCAAGATATCAGATGATGCTGCAATTGCAATTAGAAAAATAACAAGACAGGGAAGTAGTCGTTTTATCAATTCTGCAGTATCATGGGCAAAAAAATATCACATGAACAAAATGGTTGCAATAACAAAGCGAAACATTCTCAAGGTTACCGATGGAATCTTTTGGGAAGAAGTAGAAAAGGCTGCCAAGGCAAATCCTGGAATATCAGTTGAAGAACTATACATAGACAACATGACCCAGCAGCTTGTCATAAAACCAGAACAGTTCAACGGTTCAGTCCTGATAAGCACAAACCTCTTCATGGATATAATATCAGAGTTGGCATCAGGCATAATTGGCTCCATAGGACTGGTCTATTCTGCAAACATGGGAGACAGGTTTGCCATGTTTGAGGCAGCTCATGGGAGCGCACCTTCATTCAAGGGACTAAACAAGGTAAACCCAACTGCTGCAATTCTATCAGGAGCATGGATGGTAGAATATCTCGGAGAGACTCACATCAGAGATGCAATATTTGCTGCAACTGATCAAGTTATCAATGAAGGCAAGTATGTCACATTTGACATTGGTGGAAATGCAACTACAACACAGATGACAGATTCGATAATAGAGATTGCAAAACAGAAATTAAGAAAATAGTTTAACATTCAAACTAGACTTTGACAGTACCAGAATAGATGCTATTGATGCAATTAAAATAAAATATGACATGTGACTAAACTCTGGAACGCTTGCAGTATTGTCATTTATTGTAAAGTTTTGTTGCGTTATTGGAGTAGATTGGTTTTGAACAGGTGTTGACTTGGGAATAGATATCAGATCAATTGATCTATCATCATTTGCATTCATGTCACCTGCAGTGTTTGCAGAATTCGCCTCAAAGAACAATTGGTATTGTCCATTTACTGGGTTACTCCACGTAAATGTTACAGGAACACTCTGTTTTGTAGGTACATCCAACTTGACAAGCCCATTATAAAAGAGCGAAGACTGGTTTGTTATTTTTAGTGTAAATATTATGGAACTTGCATCAGCATTTCCAGTGTTTTGGATCTGCTTTGTTATCACAATACCATTTGATGTATAATTTTGTTTTTCAATTTTTAGTGAATCTGGAACCCAGGAAAGTTCGGCATGTGAGAATTCTTTTGTTACCACAACAACTCCAGATGGCCGCATGTCAGTCTTGTCATAATAGCTGTATTTTCCAACAGTGCCAAAGAACTGGGTAAATGACTTGCCAGGCAGTATGTCTCCACTGTCAAAAACGCCCTGTGGACCATAGTTTGAGGTTCCAGTTGTAGCAGTGTGGGTCTTGTTGTCTTGGTTTATCCATGTGATCGTATCTCCTACAGCAATATTTACCTGAAATGGTGTATAGCATGACGTGCTAGGCTTGCAATGATTGTTGGATGTATCATTTAGTATTGTCACTTGGGTATCAAGTGCTTGCGCGTTTGCAGCAGATGCAGCATAGAAGATAGTAACTATAGCAACAGCATAAACCACATGATGAAATCTCAATAACATCAATGTTATCTCTTTACAGATAAACTAGGTGTACTTGTTATAAGAAAATCATATTAGGGCTTGATTTTTGTGCATTCAATTATAATCAACTCTTC
>DASUKX010000015.1:0-3109 GCA_036278495.1 Nitrosotalea sp. | reverse complement strand
TCATTCTTACAGGGTATGGTAGATGTTGGTGTAAATACACTGGCTCCGGTAGATCCAGAGTATTTGTCTCAGCTATCAACTCCTGGACAAAATTGTTTGTACCACTTTGATATTGGAACACCACAAGGCGTAACTGACTTTGCTATAGTGAACACCAGTCACGACCCAATCACATTTGGGGATAGAAACACATCAACATTCTCCATTGTAGAAGGACTCAAAAAACTGAGTGGATAAATACAGACACCGCTTTTTTAGGTGCATTCAATTTTTATTATTTTAAAACAATTCAAAACTTCTGACGTTCAAGTCAGTGACTTTGAAATAATATTTCATGTCCCTTGTTTTTGGGAAATCTTGATTTAATGGCTCAAAATGACTGCATGCTTGTTACTTGGCTTGATACCTTTCTCAAATCGACTATGCTTTTACAATAGAAAAAGGCTACGATGACTAGCAATCCTGTAACGGATGGAGCCACAACTTGTACGTAGTCAAAGCCCAAGTTTGGAATTACAGATGAAATATTTTCCTGACTGTCTTGTAGATTATTTTGTGGTTGTCCTGCTGTTATTGTTGCTATGGCAGTAGCATTTGCTCCCTCTTCTGCCATTATGATATTTCCTTGTGAATCAGATGTTAACCATTGTACCCTTGTATTTGGTGAAGGAATATTTTTCTCAATAACCTCTCCAGTCCTTGGATCGATTATGGAAATCTTGTCAATCCCATGTTGTGCAACCCAGAGGTTGTGATACTTGTCAAAAGCCATTCCATATGGAAGATTAGCTTTGTCAGGATCAAGTTGTATCTTGGTGAATGTCTTGAACAATGGATCAAAGACTGAAATCGCCTCACCACCATGTTCTGAAATGTATATTTTTCCAGTCTGAGGATCGATGATTATAGCTGTAGGGGTTTTCATGGTGTAATTTTCAGGTGGCGTAATCTCTGTTACTTTGTTGTCTGAAATATCTAGACTTGATATCTTTCCAATACCTTCAGTTATCCATATTTTGCCTACTGTGCTGTCAATTGTCATTCCTTGCGGATCTGACTTGTCTGGTAAGCTTATCGAGTCAAACTTTGTTGTACCGCTGTTAAATTTCAATATCTTTGCTGTAGATGTATGCAAGTTTGTAGATGTGATCCAAATTGTATCGTTGTTGTCAATTGCCATGCTTGTAAGAATTCCTTGATCTGGAATTGGATATTCTTTGTTTGAATTATCGTCTGGATTGTAATGGCCTAACATTTTTTTTGTATAATCAATATACCATAAGGTATTGTGAGAGTCTAATGCAGAATATACTGCACCTGTTAATCCATCAATTCTATGTTCTGTAATTTTTTTTGTTCCTAAATCAAAATCAAGAATCTTGTTACTATTGAGAGTTGTATCTGCTACCCATATCTTGTCTCTACTGCTGTCATAGACTGGATACCTTGGAGCACTGCTATTTCCAGGAGTCTTGTACTCATTGATGTCTATCTGCAGGTTGCTAAGCTTTGGTTTTACAAACAAATTGTATGAGGAAACTAGATTGAGTGAGTTTTCTTTGTTTTGTACTCCTTCAACTCTTACTGTCCAATGTCCTGGAAATCCAAAATCTGTATTAGTGGTAAATGTTCCAGTGTCTGTCTTGTTGGTATCAATAGTGATTGGTCCTATTCCACTATCTGTTTGAGTGAGTTTAAGCTGGGCTGATTTCATGTCTATTGGATTCTTACTTGAATCCAAAAATGATATGGTAAACGCATTGCTTCCAGTTGCAAATGGGTTCATGGATAGTATTACCCTACTTCCATTTTCGATAAATCCTGTCTGAGAAAACCCGTGTGTGTTAGAGTTGTCGTTTGTTGTCAATGCAAATACTTTGTTTTGTACTGACTGCAACTGGTTTTGAAATTCACTTGATGGCAAGCCAGAGTCTACCAATACTGCAACTGATGCAATTAATGCCATGCCAATGAGTGCCTCTATCTTTATGCTTTTGTCAAATCTGGAAAGAATTTGTCTTGTATCTGATGTTTCATTCTGAATTATGGCATTCCTAACGGATTTATTTGAAATTGTCACCATTGCCTGGTTACTGACAGATACTTGGTGATATGCTCCAAGTGCTATCATTGCAGCAGCAAGTGAGAGTTTTACTATGAGGACTTTACCATAAAATGATGCCAAAGTCAGTGCTAAATTTTGCTCTAACACATACAACAAAAATGGGCCAGTAATTACCACTGCACCAAGTACCGCAATCACTAGTATTGAGAATCTTGGAATGAGAACAGATATTGTAGAAAAGCTTAGGTTGGAATTTGTAATTTGTTTAATCTGTGGCATAGCTACAAACGCAAGATAGATCACTCCACCTATCCATAATGATGCAAAGACATTATGACAAAAATCAAGCAGTAATGGAACTATCTGGCCAGTTGCAGAACCGTGACTTATCAAACTTGTAGTTAACAACACTGTAAAACTTACCCCGAGTAACAGTAGTGTCTGTCCTTTCGAAATTATACTTGGGGTCTTTCTTGTTTTTTGATACAATACAAGTGATATGGCAAACAAAGCCGATGATGCAACCATTCTCAGAATCCACATGTTTCCAAATTTTGTAGAAATGGCATCAAGGATGCTTGCATTTATTGAATACGCCTGTACGATTATCATTGCAAAGCCCGATGCTAAAATAATGATGGAACCAATTACTGCCATCTTTGCCATACTTGCATCTATCTTGGCCCGAATCTGTGACAGTGAATCTTTCAGTCTTGGTATTCTAGATATTGGTCCCCATAACCATAATGTGGATGCAGCAATGCCTGTAACAATTACCTGACCTAAAAGAGCAGGAAATCTTGCTATTGCTTCAGGTATTGAGACTTCTTGATAATTATTTGCTGTTAGATTATTTGCAACATTCTTTGGAACTTCTTGACCTACTCCAAAAGCAAATGCATCTTCTGTAACATGACCGTCTGTTTGATCAAGTACTTTTGTTGAGATTGTGTATATGCCATTTTTGAGGTTTGGAGGAAGTGATACACTCAACGATAATTGATTTCCATCAATGTAATGTTGATCATCTCCTTGAATTTGTTT
>DASUKX010000014.1:0-3317 GCA_036278495.1 Nitrosotalea sp. | reverse complement strand
TTAACGAATGCACAACAGTACAGGTGTATAATGCATTCAAGTCAAAGCTGTCTGATTATGGTTCTTTTCTTGCAGCATGCGCTGCAGTGACTGATTACATGGAAGACAGGCCAATCGGTGCGGCACAATTGCAAAGATTTGACAGACAGTTTGTGCTTTTGGAGGCAACAGTTCTTACATTTACAATTACTAGTCATCAAAAAGATCCAGAATTTTTGTTATATCTGGTCGATGAGCTAAGCGAGTCAAAATACCCACATCAGATTAACAACACATTTGAGTTTGCAAGAATCCAGGCAGAACGAATCTCTGGCGTGATACAAAAAGTCAAAGACAACATGAAGAAGATGAAAAATCTTTCTTACATGGAAGTCACAGATTCTGGTGCAAGCATGGCAGTAAACTTTGTTCTAGGATTGTCTGGAAAAGAAGTCGGGGTTTCATACAAGCTGCGAGAAGAGCAAGGAATCTATGCCGTATCAGTCCGAGGGGCAAAATCCTGCAAGGTACATCTTGGCAGAATTGTAAACCAATTGGCAACAGAGCTTGGAGGCTCTGGTGGTGGACATGACAAGGCATGCGGTGCGGTCATACCAAAAGCAAAGATTGGTATGTTCTTGAAAAAATTTAATTCAAAACTCAAATAGTCTCTGCAATCAAATCAATTTCTACGGCAGAATTCAGAGGTAGGCTTGAAACTCCTAGCGCAATTCGCGTATGTTTTCCCTTTTCTCCAAAGATTTCAAAGAGCAGGTCAGATGCAGCATTGATTATCTTTGGGTGTTCATAAAATTCTGGAGAGCTATTGACAAACCCTGAAACTCTGACAATCTTTGATATTTTATCCAGTGTGCCAAGTTCTGCTTTTAGTTGGGCCAAAACATTTGTTATGCATAGCTTGGCTGCCTTTTGTGCATCTTCAACAGATATACTAGTTGGCACTTGGCCCTTGAATTGTACCTGACCATCCTTCATTGGAATCTGTCCTGATACAAAGATCAGGTTACCTGTTCTTACAACCGGAATGTATGAACCTGCAGGCTTGGGCGGTGTAGAAAGTGTGATACCAAGTGACTCTAGTTTTTCTTCAATCATGGTATGTGCTCTTTTGCATGACTTGATTTTATATGTTGATATAACATGTCACGCAAAACCACATCTATGGACAAAAAGTCTCACGGTGAGGAACTCAAAAAAGAGCTAGACATTTTGATATCACGGATAAGTGCGTTAGAGGCATCATCTGCTGATAAAGAAAAAAAATCCCTGATGGGAGTTTTAAAAATACTTGCGGAAAATCAAAAACACTTTGTTGACGAGTTTGAACATCTAAAAAAAGCACTAGATCTGATGATGGTGCAGATCTTCAAAATGGACCAAGCAAAAAATAGACCTTAATCCAGTATTTGTGTGTCCTGAGTCACTGCAATAAAAGATTAAATTCAGCCCCCAATTGTTGGGAAACAAATGTCTCATCCTACAACACCATCAGACAGCTCAAAACCCGTCCTAAAAGACAAAAATCCGCATAATTACAGAAAAGTTGGCTATTCCCTGATTGTAATTTCAGTATCGTTAGTTCTCATAGGTTTGCTAGTCTTGGCAATAGGTAACAATTATCACTTTTCAGGAGATATCATGGCAAAACAAGAGATTGATTCCATGACACCAAAGAACGGTTACACAATAGTTGTCTTTGATTATACCCAACCAGTTGGCGCCAAGCTCCAACTCTTAGGTTCTGCAGGTACATTTGAAGATGCTAAAAAACTACAACAGCAGTATACTCCAAACTATGATGGTCAGAAAGGACAAGTCTTGATCTTTGATAAATCCATTCAAAATAATACAAATTCAGTTTCTCTTGCTGAGGTGTATGCCATGACTCCTACATCTGGATATGACGTAGTCTCTTTCAATACTGTAATGCCTGTAGGTGCAAGACTTGCTTCGCAAACACTTGATTCATCATCTGGTGCCGCGGTAAATGACTCTGCACGATACAGTTCAGCAAATGTAGATACACAAGTGCAGATACTCACTTTTACCTCGTCATTTGATGATAACTTGAAACAGATACTTGGCTCAAACTATAGTCCTGAACTTGTAACAGATAACATCAATCAAATCAAGTCCATGCCAGCAAAAATGATTCCGCCACCACCAACTCCAGTGGTACCAGTTAATACTACAAAAACAATACCTGCTTCACAAAATGTTACAACCATTAATGCTACTGCAACAATAACCAACAGTACTGGTATCAAACAAACAAATTCGTCAAGTACATCACCTGGCTTGGCAGCAGGCACTAACAGTAGTCTGTCAATGACTGCAAATGTGACTGCAACCATATCAAACAATACGTCTTCTAACCATACCAAAACAGTATCACTCTCAGAGAATCTCGCAGTAAACTCGACTTCTAAATAAAAACTACATCATTTCATCGTCAATTTCTTCAATAGGATCTAAAAATTGTGAACAAGTACAAGTTCTTACAAGACACTTGCCAAATTTTACAAGCGATTTAGATTCTTGGGATGGTATATGCGCGTCACTTGTATGGTGACATCTCTTACAATTCATGTTTGAACCATTTTTTAGTTTTATTTAACTCTAGTTTCCTACTTGGACTATGCCCTTTGAGATGAGCCACTGGATACTTTGTACAAACTCATCGTCAGTGGTTTGACCATCTGCCCACATTCCGGTGGTATTTTTCAACCATGTTGGGATTTTTTGAGTGGAACTAGCTACTGATACGCCATGTGGAATCTGCATTACTCCCTTTGATATCAAATATTGGATTGCATTGGTAAACTCAGAGTCTTGCAGCTCTCCCTGAGACCAGCTTTTTGCGGTGGTTTTGACCCATTTTGGTATTGAGACGTTACTAGTTTTGATCCCATCAGAATCTGAATTTATCATGTTGGTACTTGACAGCTTGTCTGAAAAATCAACAATTATTGGATTTCCACTAATTGTGACAATTGATGAAGAATGCTCTTCTAGCAAAATACCTGTTTGAATATCGTATACGATCTTTGATGTACTGTTTTCACTAGAATAAAATGCTGCAATACTGGTTCTCTTGAAACCATTAAAATCTGTAATTATTGGGGTGATTGCCGTATCTGACTTGTTGTATTCAACTGGTGATGCCAAGACTTCGAGAAACGGTCTTACTTGACTTGTATCCTGGTAGCTATGTGCAAAACCTGTTCCTAAGTTTAGAATCAATGTAGTGTTTTGAACTCCATTTGCATCTGCTTGGCTTTGTAATACCTTGATGTTGCTTGCATTAACAACGTCTC
>DASUKX010000013.1:0-69582 GCA_036278495.1 Nitrosotalea sp. | reverse complement strand
CAGGATAGTAATAGGTACAATTCTTGTTGAAACACTATACTCTGTGCTGAATACTATCTCAAAATTGAAATTCTCGTCAGTTGATATTATCCAGGTAACAATATCCAAAAGCAAAAAAACTTCAACTGGTACCATGTTTCTTGCAAGAAATCCTGTCACCATAATATCTGCAACCAAAATCTAGCTTTCTGGGAAACGTTTCATAGCAGGCATGAAAAAAATCCTTATGAAACATCTCTAGATTTTGGTTGCAGATATTATAGTAACAGGATTCCTTGCAAGAAACATCGTACCTGTCGAAGTTTTTTTGCTTTTGGATATTGTTACCTGGATAATATCAACTGACGAGAATTTTAATTTTGAGATAGTATTCAGCACAGAGTATAGTGTTTCAACAAGAATTGTACCTATTACTATCCTGCCTCCCTGTTTTAGTTTTGATTCACACAGTTTTATTATATCAGCAGTCTCCCCACCCGTACCTCCGATAAATATAGCATCGGCAATTGGAAGCTCGTCAATTTTTTGTGTTGCATTTCCCAAAATGACAGATGCATTTGAGACATGAAATTTTTCCAGGTTTTTCTTTGTAAGTTCCACCGCATTTGGATCAATGTCTATCGAAAAGACTTTGCCAGAGGGCCCAACTTGGATTGCAGCCTCGATAGATATAGATCCGCTCCCACATCCAACATCATATACCACCTGTCCAGACGATAGCCTTGCCTTGCTTACCTGAATTGCACGCACCTCTTCTTTTGTGATTGGTACATCTTCAACTCTGTCAAATAATTCGTCTGGAATTCCCGGAGTGCGATGCTGCCACATTGAATTTACTACAAAGGTGATTGATATTTAGAATTACCTGACAGTTGCAATTCCCACATCTGGATGAATCAAAGTATTCACCAGAATCCAGCAGAAGATGAACATCAGAAAATAGCTTCCATATCCAGTAGTGATCAATTTCTTCTTGTCTGATATGGCAATAGGAATCCTCAAGGATTTTGCTATCACATATGAAACAATAAACAGAATTATCATGATTCCAAAACCTAGCCCTACTCTAGATGATTCATCAGAAAATCCAGGACTACTTCCAATGATTGCGGCAAGAGCTCCTGCTAATACTCCAAGACCTACTCTTAACCAAAATAATTTATCCAGCCCGCCCTTTATCTTCGATTCTTCTGTCTGGCTAGGCAACCCTGTAGGATTGTCCTTGGTATCATCATTAACATCTGGGTTTTCATCTCCCTTTTTCTTTGGATGTCTTGCCAACTAAATTTTCAAAATCACTCGGTTTAATCCCGTTTAAAATGTTTGGTTGCAATTCCAATAGTAAAGGTATAATCAATGGCCAGAAGAATTAGGTATCATGACACTTGCAGGTATAGAACTGCGTTACCTGATTACGGAGATGAATAAACAAGTAAAGGACTATTATGTCAGCAACATTTACGGTGTAAGTCGCAACAGCCTTCTTTTCAAACTACACCATGCAGAAAAACCAGACTTGCTCATTATGTTCTCCACTTTTGGTTTATGGATAACGGGAATAAAGATAAATCAAATGGAGGAGAACCGCTTGATAAAACGATTAAGAAATGATCTTTTGCGCAGCAAGATAACAGAGATCAAGCAGCTTGGAAGCGAACGGATTGTTTATGTAACATTTTCAGGATTTGACCAAGAATTTATCTTGGTTGGAGAGTTTTTCGGAGATGGCAACATCATATTATGCAACAAAGAAATGAAGATTCTCTCCCTCTTGCATTCAATTGATGTAAGACATAGAAAGCTTGCAGTTGGCCTGAATTACATTCCACCTCCCTCTTCCGGATTAAACATCTTTGATGTAACAAAAGAAAATATCGAAGAGATCAAAACAAGTTCCACCCCAGTTGTAAGATGGATAGGAAGAACACTTGGGTTGCCAGGAAAATATGCAGAAGAGATCATCAGGACAAGCAACTTGGATCCGAACAAGTTGGGAAATACATTATCCGACAAAGAAATTGAGGATGTTTTCCAGTCAACAAAGGGACTAATTGACAAAATAATTACAGGAAACCATGACGCATACATAATACGCGATGTAAAAAATTCAGATGTCATTCCCATATCTCTTGGGGACATGAGTACAAGAACCAATACAGTAAAGGTATCTAGTTTCATGGAAGGACTTGATTCACTTTTTTCAGAGAATCTCCTAGAGCATGGCAAGTCATCCCAGTCTACCACTGCAAATCAGAAGATCACCGAGCTTGAGCACAAACTTGAGGAACAAAACAAAGCAATCTTGCTTGTCAAGGAGAGATCAAGTTCTATTTCTGGCGTAGCAAAAGCCCTTCTGGAAATATCATACACTGGTATTACATCTATTGAAGACCCAGCCATAAATCCATTATTGAACAAGTACAACTCACACACTGCAAGAGAGAGCGGCATCTTTCTGATAAATGTCAATGGAGAAAAAATAAAGCTTGACCCCCAGTCATCAATGCAGGCAATTGCCTCAACGTTGTTTAACGAATCAAAAAAACAGATGAGGGCTACTGACACAATCAATCTGGAAAAGAAAAAAACGGAAAAGAGTTTGGAACTTGTCAAAAAACAAGCAAGCATTGCACAGGATTCTATAGTATTTGCAGTCCAGAAAAAGAAGGAATGGTTTGAAAGATATAGGTGGTTTATCACTTCTGACGGTCATCTAGCAATAGGAGGACGTGATGCCTCCTCAAATTCAGCCGTAATAAGAAAACATCTTAACAAAAATGACATGGTGTTCCATGCAGAAATAGTAGGATCACCATTTTTTCTTTTACGAGAGAGTACAGAAGAAGATCTTTCCAGTGCAAAGGAGGTAGCACAAGCAACGGTATGTTTCAGCAGGGCATGGAGAGCAGGAGTATACGGATTAAACGCATATTGGATAAAACCGGATCAGGTCAAGACCGCCGCTCCAAGCGGACAGTTTATTGCAAAAGGATCGTTTGTAATAGAAGGTTCTAGAAATTTTGTGCAGGTAACCGCATTACAGCTGACAATCGGTCTGTATGAAAAAGATGAGAGTTATCTCTTGATGTGCGGGCCGCCAGCACCAATTAAAAAACGCTGCATCTATTATGTAACAATAGAACCATCTGGAATTGACATGACAGAGATGGCAAGAAAAGTAAAATTAGAATTCATGAAATTCAAAGAGAAGGAAGAAATAGTCAAAGCAATTTCCCTTGACGATTTTATCAGGATGCTTCCTGCAGGGGATAGCCACATAGTGGAATCAGGTCATGGAGAGGCATACGATTGAGCACAAACAAACCGATTTTTGTAGTAGATGCAATGTTGGGTAATTTAGCAAAGAAATTAAGGATTCTTGGATATGATTCAAAATACTTTTCCTCAATTGAGGATGACAAACTAATTTTGATAGCAAAAAATGAAAAACGGATAATTTTGACAAAGGATGAACAACTTACAAAAAAGGCAGCAAAACAGGAGATCGGTTTTGTTCTAATCAGGGGAAGCGATGAATCCGAACAGATTATGCAGATAAATGCAAGAATCAAGCTGGATAGGTTTGTTGTAGATACAAATAATTCTCGATGCATCTTTTGCAATGGAATCTTGCAGCCAGTTGAAAAGTATAGGATCATAGGAAAAATTCCAGAGGGGATACTAGAACGAGAGAAAAAGTTTTGGATGTGTGATTCTTGTAAAAAAATTTACTGGGAAGGTACCCACTTTGAAAAACTTCAAGAATTTGCAACCAATCTAAATGACATGATGAATTGATTTTATCAGATGATGATGGTCAGGTATTGGTGAAGACTGCACGCCAAGTTGTTACAGAATATCTCAAAGGTGAAAAAACAGAATTGCCAAAAGAGATCAAATCCAGGTTTTCATTCAAATCCGGAGTATTTGTTACGCTAAACAAAAAAGAAAACCTAAGGGGATGCATAGGATTCCCCACTCCTGACAGAATACTGCACCAGTCTCTTGTAGATGCTGCAATAGCATCTGCAACAGAGGATCCACGTTTTCCGCCTGTGAGGGTTGAAGAATTGGATGAGATCACGTTTGAAGTAACTGTTCTCACTCCACCTGTTGAGATCAAAGTCAAGGATCCATCAGAATATCTTAGAATGATAAAGATAGGCAGGGACGGACTAATCCTAAAATGGGAGTTTGGGACAGGCTTGCTTCTTCCCCAGGTTCCCGTAGAATATGGATGGAATGAAGAAGAGTTTCTCAATCACACATGTGAAAAAGCAGGAGCCCCTTTGAATCACTGGAAACAAAAAAGTACAAAGATTCTAAAATTTGAGGGAATCATATTCAAAGAGATAGAACCAAATGGAAAAATCAAGAGACTGGAATTATAGAATGATACCTTCAACTGCATCAAGCGTTATGTCCTTATCTTCTTGCAATATATCATAATCACTCTTGCTTGCAATGACCAGAGGAATGTTTGATATTGCACATCCAGATGCAGTTGTCAGATCAGCTTTTAGACAGATAATGGCCAGCGGCGCACAGTGATTATATTTTAAAGAGTACAGAGTATACGCCCCCACACTGCTGCCTACCCCAAAAGGAAATGCAAGGATTTTACCGCCTATTGATTTTCCATAAAGATCATGTTTTTTATCATGCACTATTCCTGTTTTCTTGTCAATTCCACCAAGAAAGTTTATCGGATTTTTAGCTACAAGCAAAGAGCCTTGTGCTTTTCCCCGCACTATTACTTTGACATTCATCTTGTTTCCTCTTGCACTATTCTTTTCAAACTCTTCAAATTCACATCAACCTGATTAGAAGTTTTCAAATAATATGCACCCTTTACACTATTTGTGACAACAGAATCTACTTCCTTGTTGTCAACAAGAGGGGAAAGACAGGTGCAACAGTCAAACAATAACTCTCCCCCAGCTCGTTCTATCTCATTTGCATAACCCATATTTCGTATCTGTCCCTTGATTGCACTAGGACAGAAGATCATGCAGCGTTTTTGAAATGATCTTCCTTTTAGCATTGAAGCCAAGTCGCCAATCTCTTCAAGACCAAGTTGAGGACTACCAAGTGTAATCAAATCTCCGCTCTCAGAAGTATTGAGTTCATCATGAATTTTTTGCATCTCATTTTTATCAAAATCAATTTTTTCGCCTTCTTCCTCTCCAAATGTAAACATGCCACAGGCTCCAGAAGTTCCCATACCTGCACACAAAGACTTGCAGCTGCGCTTATCAAGATCATTTACACCAGACAAGGCAACTGAGCTGCCTGCAACTTTTCCTGCAAAGTATCCAAGCATTCCATATGTCAACTCATCACGCGACTCTACTTTCATACGAATTGTCAGGTTTGGCTTTCTGATATCATCATCTCTTAAATCAGAACATGGACTTTTGCCAGTTATTGCACTTGCAAGCGCGCTAAACGCGCCCTCTTTGTTTGTCTTGAGTCCAGAAAATGAATTTGCAAATATTGCAGCATTGCTTTCTGCAAAGGACACATGAGTACCCTGCTTTGGAATGTCAAAGATTTCATATGGAATGCAAGAGTATGACGGGATCGCCCCCATCTTTTCATATGAATTTTTTATGCTGCGTTGGCTCTCAATAAAATTGTCATCCAGATTATAGCGTGAAACTGAATCAAAATCAAATCCCATTGGATTGACTGTTGTTTTTACTTTGAATGTAGCATCGTGACTTAGATGTGAAAGAAATTCCTTTCCTGCATCACCTATTGTATTATAATTAACTCCAGACAGATGAGCCCATTCTATTGGAATTAATCTATCAGCACCTGATGCTTCTCCAATTGCCACAAGAGTTCGATATGCAAGTGCAAGTGTCTCACCTTGTTTTCCATTTAGTGCATCCTCTTCTTCTTTTGTTAATTCCAATGATCTGCTTTGTTATAACAGATATAATACTTGTGTGGTTAACATAAAATCAATTGGAAAAAATTAAAAAAATTTTAGATGGTATGATCTCAACAATGAATTCCGTAAAGCCACCACGCATGACCGCACTCAGAGAATTACGCGAGGCCGAAAATGGAAGCCCATTGAGTATTTTAATAGGAACAATACTATCTGCCAGAACAAGAGATGAAAGCACTGCATCTGTAGTTAAAATATTATTCTCAAAATACAAAACAGCAAGCTCGCTTGCAGGTGCAAAATTATCAGATGTAGAAAAAATAATCAAAAGGACAGGCTTCTATCATGTAAAAGCAAAAAGAATAATCGAAGTTGCCTCAATTATAAATTCAAAATATTCAGGCAAGGTCCCTAAAACCATGGAGGAATTATTGAGTTTACCAGGAGTAGGAAGAAAGACCGCAAATTGTGTTCTAGTTTATGCATTTGATGAACCAGCAATACCTGTAGATACACACGTGCACAGGATTTCCAATCGACTTGGATTGGTGCAGACAAAAATTCCAGAAGAAACAGAGATTGAATTAATGAAAATAATTCCAAAAGAACAGTGGATTAGGATAAATGATACATTTGTCATGTATGGACAGAATATTTGCAAACCAATTTCACCGATGTGTTCTGTTTGTAAAATAAAAAAAGATTGCAAGTATTACAAGACTGCAAACTAGGATGATTTATTCTCAGGTATCTTTTTTGATTCTGCTGATCTCTTTTTAGTTTTCAACAGTACTACAATCAAGACCAACGTTACTGCAAGTACCATAAATGGCATGTAAAATATTGGATTTCCAGAAGGATCTCCAGAAATAACACTAAAAGTTAATGCTCCAGAATTTACTGGAGGAGAGTCAGAAGCAGAATTCATTCCAGAAACAGTAAATTCCCTCATTGTGAACCCTGCAACATCCAAGTTAGATACTGCATCCTTGGATCCAACACTAACAGTAAGACCACCACTACTTGAATGAGTTGCAGTTATGAGTTTGTCAGGAGTCCAGCCTATTTTTTTCTCATCATGAATTATAAAATATCCATCTTCAGGAGTATTTACCGCTACCCAGAATCTATAGTCAGGTGGACCACCCATTCCAATTTCTATAAACTTGGGCGTGTTAAGATCTTCATATAATCGCACTACTGCATTTCCCTCTTGATTTGTATACTGGAGTTTGTTTTGCATTTCAAGCTCCCAGTTAGTTACATGTTCATGATCAAGTTTGAAAACTGTTGCATTTTTGGCATATACATTAAATGCGCTATATGGAACTAGAACAGAATCATAACGCTCTGACTTGTTCATGGTTGATTCCTGAGCATATACAGGTAAAAATGAACCCGCTAGCAAAAGTATAACGAGCAAGAGACGCATGATCTAGAATGATATCATTTCAATAAAAATCTAGTCCACAAAGGGGTTATCTAATTTTGTTAGTATTTTGAATACCTCTGGCCTCATCAAATACTCAGATGGATTTTGCTTATCAAGAATCATGGCTCTAAGTTTAGTTCCGCTTAGACTTTCTTGGTATTCTGTGCCATGAGGACAATTTCGTTCACTTGCAAATGATAAGCACTTTCTACAATAGAAAAATGCTGGAAAGAAAATTGGTTCTATGCCAATATCAGGATATGAATCAAATATTTTTTGTGAAGCAAAGGGATCATAGTATGTACCTACACCTGCATGATCTCGTCCTATTATGATATTAGTACATCCAAAGTTTTTTCTCATTATAGAATGATGTATTGCTTCTTTTGGTCCTGCATATCTCATCTCTGTATGTAATGTACCAAGATAACATCTGTTTAGAGGATAATAGTGCTCCATGAGAGTTTCATAAGCGGTAACAATTGCCTCGTCTGTATAATCTCCAGATTTTTTCTTTCCAATTAGAGGATTAACAAATAACCCATCATTTGTGTTAAGGGATGCTTTTTGAAGCATCTCATGCGCTATATGTGGTACATTTCTTGTTTGAAAGGCTACAATTGTTTTCCATCCGGCCTTTTGAAAAAAATCTCTTGTTTCAGTAGGGGTTTTTCGGTATCTTCTGATTTGAGTTTCATCAGGTCTTTTTACATAGTCAATTTTTCCACCAACAAGAAATTCTTTCATGTTCATGGTTTTTGCAACACCCGGGTGTTTTAGATCAGATGTTCCATAGATTTTGGTTGAGACGATATTTCTATCAAAATTATAAACATCATCTACATGTAGAATGGCAAAATTTTTGCCCCCTACACTTAGAGCAACATCTCCTGCATCTTTCATCTTTGCGGCAGTATCTTTGTCTACATCAAGTATGATTGGAACTGTCCATGGCAAATCATTTGCCAGTCTACCTTGAGAAACTACATTCTCGAAATCATCTTGAATTAGAAATCCTTCAAGCGGACTAAAAATTCCATCAGCAATGTTTTCAATGTCATTTGCAAGATCAGCACTAACAGAAATAGAAAATAATTCTCCTGGATCTTTTTCTGTAATTCTACTTACTAATTTACCACCATGTGGTTTTGCTACACCAGTACCTCCCAATTATATCACTTTCCGTGGTCGGCGTGCAATCCACATTCTTTTTGAGAATCAGATTCCCACCACCATCGTCCAGCTCGTAATGATTCTCCGGGTTTGATTGCACGTGTACATGGTTCGCATCCAATGCTAGGAAATCCATTGTCATGCAGTTTGTTGTACGGAATGTTGTTTTTCTTGATGTAATCCCAAGTTTGATCCCAAGTCCATTCTATTATAGGATTTATCTTAATTATACCGTTATGTTGTTCATCAAGTTCTAGCTTGTTTGCATTTGATCGCACCTCAGTTTGATCTGCTCTCAACCCGGTGATCCACCCATCCAGTGTAGAAAGAATCCTGTTGAGTGGATGAACCTTTCTTATGCCACAACAAAGTTTCCTGTTGCCAACACTATGATAAAATAAATTCAAGCCATTTACACGAACCATCTGTTCTACTTCATTCTGATCTGGAAACATTACTTCTATGCTTGTATTGTATTTCTTGCGTATTTCATCCATTACATCGTATGTTTCTTGATTGAGTCTGCCCGTATCAAGAGTAAAGATTCTTGCTTTAGGGTTTATTTTCATCATCATATCAATTACAACTACATCCTCTGCACCAAAACTTGATGCCATGGCTAACTTTGGATGAAGATTATCAAATGACCACTTGAGAACTTCTTGAGGAGTTTTTAGATTTGCATTTAATTGCTGTACTTGCTCAGCAGTAAACTTTGGCATGATGAAAATTGTCATCATTCGTCATATAATTATTTAGGTAAAACATTCATTCTAGAGTTATAAATGAGCCAAACAATGAAAACATAATGTCAGAGAAAACAGTGCTTGTTGTTTTTCCTTCTATCTATTCATTGAATAAAATAAATAACCTTACAACAAACATATCAAAAATTCTCAAGATAAAAAATCAACCATATGAAAACATAAGAAAGAATGAATCATTGATTATAGTAGAGGCAACTGATCCAGTGCTTGCCTCATCTGCAGTGAATTTATTATTTGGGATAGACAAGATTGCAATTGCACGGGAAATAGATACTGATTTTGACTCGGCATTATCAGTTATCACAAATACTACTCTGAGTTTATTCGTAAAAGGAGAAAAATTTTATGTCAAGGTTGATGGCAAGACAAGAAAATTTCTAGCAAAAGATTTGGAGATGGCAGTAACTACTACATTGGTAGACAAGAGTGTAACCCTTGAGGTAAGGCCTGGCTCAGAGTCAAATCACGACAGACTAGTCTATGCATATTTGACAGATTCTCATGTCTATGTTTGTATTTTTGTAGACAAAGGATTGAACGGTCTTCCGTATTATTCGCAAAAAGAAGAGATCCTATGTTGTATTCATGATGAACTCTCTGCAATATCTTGTCTTCAAACCATGAAGATGGGTTTTGAGGTAAAGATACTGGTTTGCTACCGTAGTGAATCGGACTTGCTCAAGTTAGTCAAGATCTTAAATAAAATATTGCCACGGATTATTGAAGAAAACATCATTCTTTACACCTGCAAGATAAACTGGTCATCTGGAATATTGACCACAATCACTGCAATAACCCAAGTTATGATATCAATATCATTAAAGGAAAAAATTGAGAGGATTTCCTTGGGAATATCGCCCATGATCTTTCCCGCATCATTCTGTGAATTCAATTTAAACTTGGCATTACAGAATAAGATCACCCCATGGATTCCCCTTTCCGGCATAGATTCTGAAATTTTTGAAAATGCAAGAGAGATAGGGCTTGAAAAATACATTACAAATTTAGAAGATCTTTGTAAAAAACATCTCAATTACAAGAGAGTTTCCATGTCCGAAGTAACAAAGTATGCAAAGGACACGCTAAAGACTCTCAAACACATCCCAGTTACCATCGGTCCAAAAAATATACATGACATAATTGATTCATTAAAATCAAATCATTGAGAATTTAAACAGGTCAAATTTACTTTCATGTATGAAAAAGATTGGCGGATTTATCTATCCTTGGGGAAATGGCCATTTTACAAGAATGATGCATCTAGATGAAGCAATTAAAGATACAATGAAGGATGACGTTCAAATGCATTATACAAGCAGTGGTGAAATTTATCAAAAACTATTACAAAAATTTCCTCAAAATAAAGACAGGATCCACAATATTGAGATGCCCACACCAATAGACGGCAAGAAGGGTCCTAGTATTACCTTGTCTTCACTTAATTTTCTCTTGCCAGTGTCTGGAAGGCCCCCTCTACTTTCAGTTGTGACTAACTATCTAAGAAAGGAAGGTAATCTTTACAATAATCAGAAATTTGATCTGGTCATAAATGATGGAGATGTAGGCTCAAATGCAATTGCGCAGAGGAGAAATATCAAGTGTATTTTTATCACAAACCAATTCAGACCAAAGCTTTGGGCTTCTAGATTTTATCTTTATCCTGGTGTGATATACGTATCAAAAAATATTGAGAAAGCAATGAAGATAATAGTTGCAGACTCTCCTCCACCCTATACCATTTGTGAATACAATCTGAATTTTACTGACAAGATAAAAGAAAAAGTTGTGTATGTAGGTCATTTTTCAAATGGCGGAATAGTACACTCAAAACCCAAGTCCAATGTGGAAAAACTAATTGAAAATGCAGATAGCTTTGGGTATTGGATGATAACAGGAAATAAATCAACAAAGAAGATAACTTTGGAAAATTATAAAACATCCTTCAATAGTTCTGAGATGACCAAAGAAAGAAGATTAATTTCACATGCAAGTTCAGATCCTTCCCTAGACAAAGTTCTAGGAAAGGATGGAAAGACATATTCATTTGCTGAAGCTGTTGAAAAAAAAATAGATTGGATCCAGATAGATGTAGGATTCTTATCAGAACAAGAAAAGGACACGGTTCTGGATTTGTGTAAATATGCCGTGATAAACGGCTCCCATACTGCAATGGGTGAGATTTTAGGAGGAAAAGCAAAGCCAGTCATAGGAATACCAGTCTACGATGAACATACAAATCAGATAAAATGGGCACAGGACAAGAACCTCGGAATTCTAGCTACAACTGTGAAACAGACTGTTAAAGCAGTTTCTCGGATACACAATGACTACAACAAGTATCAGGAGAATCTTTCAGAGTTTTCAAGAAACTACAATACTGGAGGTACAAAAAATACAGTAAAGATAATCTCCGAGATGTTAGAAAACTAGAAAGAATTATAATTTTTTAAATTGGACATAATCTCCTGGTACGCGGCACTTAGATGGGCGAACTGACCTTTTAGGGATGAAGACATAGACCGCGTACCAGAAACTGACCAAAAGCTTTTATGGATAACTTTGATGATCGCCGTCGTTGACTGAGTGCCCCGAATGTGCAGCTAAAGAAGTAGTCATAGAAATGAAATTTGATGCTAATACAAAACACTTCATTTGTAAGAAATGCGGTTTGTTTGCTACTAGAGAACAAGTAAGTGACATAAGATACAGATTAAACAAGCGAGAGAAAACACGTGAAGACAAGCATGATGAATATCGTGATTGGTGGACAACAAGTAAAAAAGACAAACAAGGCTAAACTACAGTGAGTTATAATGGGAAAAGAAAAAGAAATTCCAAAGTGGGTACAAGACGAAATAAAAGATGCCAAATTTGGCAAGCCAGAATCCATTACAAGAACCGGCTACATACTTGAGATTTATGAAAAAGACATGAAGATAGATTCTCAACTTTATGAGGCCATTGAAGATGGAAGAAAGATAATAGAAGGAATGAATTTACCAAAAAAAGTAAAGCCATCAAGCCTCATGAAAGGGGTTGTTTATGAATTTACAATAAATTCACTCAAGGCACCATTAAGTAAAAAAGTTATAGAATTTTTGAAGAAGGAAATGGAAATTGACATGGATGCAATTTATCAATTCGAACTGACAAATCTGGAGTTAATGGATGTGGACTCGGATTCTTCAGGAGAAGAAGAGTCAGAAGAATAAGCCTAGTCTAGCTAGGTTTCATTGATTTTCTAAAGATTCTGCCTACAATGGGATTTATCAGATATGGAAAAGTTTGTTTCATCCATATTGCAATTCGTACAAGTTGTGGAACAACAATCTCAAGTCTGTGTGATGATGCAGCTTTGACAACAGCACTTGCTACTGTTTTTGGATCAAGTGATGTAGTTGAATATCGTGGCATTTTGCTAAAAGACTCATGGTTAAAGAAATTGGTTCTTACCATTATTGGACTTACTACAGTAACTCCTACACCTGTTCCCTTTAGCTCATGAGATAAAGATTCAGAGAATCCCAGCATAGCAAATTTTGATGCGCAATAAGCTGCCATCCCAGGAATGCCAATGCTTCCTGCCACAGATGCCACATTAACAATATGCCCAGATCCTTGTTTGAGCAGTTGTGGTAGAAATGCCTTTGTACAATACATCATTCCAAGAAAATTTGTAGACATTTGTGACTCTAGTTCATCTATTTTTGTTTTTTCCACAGTATTGTATATTCCAAAACCTGCATTATTTACAAGTACATCAATAGTACCAAATTTTTCAATTATAATTTTTCCCATTTTGTCTACTTGATTCTTATCAGACACATCACATGCATAAGCAAAAGTCTTGATTTGATATTTTGATAATCTTGTAGCTATTTTTTGTAGTTGCGCTTCATTTCTAGATACAAGTATCACATTAGCGTGCAACTTTGCAAATTCCTCAGCTGATTGTTCTCCAATCCCGCTTGATGCACCTGTAATAACAACTACTTTACCAGCATAATCCAATAATTAAAAATTAAAGGCCTGAAAATAAAGTGCTTTCTATACAGTTTTTGCTTTCTTTATGCTAGGATAAACTACTCTCATAAGGAAGAGCCAGCTTATCACAAGACCAACGTGATAGGTAGCTATTCTCCATCCAATCACAATATTCCATTGAAGACTATTCTTTGCAGCTTCAAATGTCAAGCTATTCAGGTGTCCCAAGTATGCCCAAATTGAAAATTCAGTTAGACCAGAACCACCAATAGTGATTGGCAGGTTACCAACTGCAATTGATGCCATTGTAGCCATAAGAGAGTGGAAAAAGTTTATCACATAACCTGCACCATTTGCAATTATCATAAATGAAAGACCGTAAAGTGACCATGTAAATATAGAAATTATTATTGAAACTGTAAATGCTTTTTTGATTTCTTTTGTATGAAGAGTCTGTCTACTCATGTCACAGATTTCTTTCATCCAGAGATTAGTTTTATCAATATATTTTAGCGAACGTTCTTTTCCTACTCTAGTAGCAATTCGTGATGCCCACCCAGGTATTTGGAATGTTCTTTTTGATGACATAAAGAATAAGGTGGACCAGAGTCCCGTTATAGGAACACTAATTGCAAGAATTGTTATTCCAATAGCATAGGATCCATTTGCAAATGAAATTACTGCAGCAGCAATTGCAAATATTCCAGAAACTAGCACTTCGGTTACAATTTCTATTATTGTTACCCAAGATGCCTTTCCTATGGGAACACCTTTTTTGCCCAACCACATTATTCTAACCAATTCACCTCCTACAAAGGAAGGAGTGGTTGATGTTACAAATTCACTGCCTATTCGTACAGAGATTGTCCTCCAGTTTACATCTACAGGACCTAAGAATTTCTTTACAAGATAATTGAATTTTAGTCCTTGAGTGAATAATTTACCAGCCATGGCTATTGAAGCTCCTATGAAGGGCAGAATACCAATTGCGAGAAGATTCTCAAAACTAACATTAAACGTAGCAGCAATGATAAGAAATGGAATTATGCTAACAGGAATTGCAAGAAGTTTCCAATTCATTGCCTGCCTTACTCATGGATGGAAATATAAGCTCAACATAAAATAAATTATTAGAAAAATGAAGGCAATATTCTTAGTCGGAACCGCGGGAGCCGGAAAATCGTTGCTAGCTTCCAAAATTCTGGATTATTATTCCAGAAATGGCGCTTTTGTAGGAATGCTGAATTTGGATCCAGGTGTTGAGAATTTACCATATACATGCGATATAGATGTTAGAGATTATGTCGATGTTGTACAAATTATGAAACAATATGATCTTGGTCCTAATGGATCAATGATAATGGCAAATGATCTTATTGCATCAAAAATAGACGAGTTGCAAAATGAAATAGATAATGTAAATCCAGATTACCTTATCATAGATACACCTGGTCAGGTGGAATTATTTGCATATAGAGCAAGCGGGCCATTTATCATACAAAATTTGAACATAGAAGAAAAATCTTCCATATTTCTTCATGATGGATCACTTATGACATCGCCCAGTAATTTTGTCTCAATTGCATTACTTGCAACCTCAATAAAATTAAGACTTGGTTTATCTCAGATAAACGTCTTGACAAAGATAGATCTTATTGAAGATAAGATTAAAGACGTACTAAAATGGTCAACAAATATGACAAGTCTGGAGGATGCTCTTGCGAAAAGTGCTGACGGTGAAAATTATACTCTTGCAATCAACATTCTTAGAAGTTTGAATTTGGGCGGGTTCGCTCAAGGAATGATTCCAATTTCCAATGTTACAGGGGAAGGCATGGCAAACCTACAAGCTGCACTGAGTCGCGTACTTAATTTGGGCGAAGAGGTAGAAGATTAATGAAAAGCGTAATTGCAAGAGCACCTAGCTCTACTGCTAATTTGGGTCCTGGCTTTGATGTGTTTGGACTAGCCCTTGACGCATATTATGATGAAGTCCAAATAATAATAAAAGGAAGTAAAATCATCATCGAGAGTTCAGATTCTATTCCTCTAGAACCGGAAAAAAATTCAGCTGGGCTTGTAATTAAAGAAATGGCAAAAGAATTCAAGATAAAATCCGGGCTTTTGATTAAAATTAAGAAGGGAGTTCCGGCAGGATTTGGGATGGGCAGTAGTG
This sequence comes from Nitrosotalea sp., assembly GCA_036278495.1. GTDB lineage: Archaea > Thermoproteota > Nitrososphaeria > Nitrososphaerales > Nitrosopumilaceae > Nitrosotalea. The sequence continues at coordinate 54,151 of DASUKX010000013.1, read as the reverse complement.
CTGCGTCTGCTGCGTCTGCTGCAGTTGCGTTCAACGCATTATTTGATCTTGACCTTGATCATAATGCTTTAGTAAAATTTGCAGGAGTTGGGGAAAAAGCTAGTGCAGGATCTATTCATTACGACAATGTAAGTGCATCAGTTCTAGGCGGATTTGTAATAGTACGAACCGATCCATTAGATGTGATAAGAATTGATCCTCCAAAGGATTTGGTGTTATGTGTTGCCATACCAAAAATTAGTGTTCCGAAAAAAAAAACCGAGGTATCCAGAGGAGTACTTCCCAAACAAGTGAAATTATCAGATTATGTGAAGAATCTTGCTAATGCATCTGCAATAACTACAGGATTTATCAAAAAAGATGTTGGATTGATAGGTCATTCAATAAAAGACATAATTGTTGAACCTGCAAGAAAGCACCTGATTCCAGGTTTTGACAAAGTTAAATCAGGTGCACTAAAAGCTGGTGCATTAGGTGTAACAATAAGCGGTGCAGGTCCATCAGTAATTTCATTCACATCGAAATCTGCAGATCACAAAAAGATCTGTAAAGCAATGGAAGAAGGATTTGCTACAGCTGATACAAAATGCACTACAATAATCTGCAGGCCAAGTAAAGGCGCTTTTGTGCTATAGCTATTTCTTTTCAACAAATTTACGCATTCGTTCTTCTCGATCTTTTGTTGAAAAACATACTGCCCAAGAATATATTTCAAGTTTCAATCCAGTATCAAGATTAGCATCATTTCCTCGGTTTACAAGCATCTTGGAAACTCCTATTGCAAAATTACTGTTTTTAGATATTGCTTTTGCATATGCTCTAGTTTCAAAAAGTAAATTTTCAGAAGGAAATATTTTATTGATCAATCCCATTGAAAATGCCTCTTCTGCAGTAATTTTTCTACCAGAAAATATTAGATCCTTGGCTCTAGCTGGACCAATAATTCGTAATAATCTCTGTGTGCCACCCCAGCCCGGACAAATTCCTAGTGTAACTTCAGGTTGGCCTAGCTGTGCATTAGGTGATGCAAATCTGATATCACATGAAAGTGCAAGCTCACATCCTCCTCCCAAGGCGTATCCATTTACTGCAGCAATAACTGGTTTTTCTAATTTTTCAATTTTATTCAAAACTTCGTGTCCCCGAAGTGCATATTTTTCGGCTTCTGTTGGACCGATACTGCTCATATATTCAATATCTGCACCAGCAGAGAAAGCTTTTGGACCATCACCAGTGATAATTATAACGCGTGAAGAATCTTTCTCCAGACTATCAAGTAGCGAGATAAATTCATCCATAACATCCAAATTCATTGCATTTAGTTTATCTTGCCTATTGATCGTAATTTGCACCACATCTTCATCTCGTTCAACTTTCAGATATGTCATACAAGAAAAATATTCTAGTCGAAATTAAACTTTAGAGGTACACTTTAGATAGAAACGAGTTATATTGTCACTCTTGTTGTGAACCCATCATTGAATCCATTTGGGTTAATGTCATCTGTTGGTTCGGCAGTTTGTTGGGGCACTTTCTTTGTGCCAGTTAGAAAGGTCAACGTTGCAAGCATTTGGCAACTTCAGGGATCTACCGGAATAGGAGTTCTGCTTTTTGCAATACCAGTAGGTTTTTTCTGGGGATTTGGAATTTTACCTAGTGGACTTTTCAGTGGAGTCATATGGACAGTAGGAAATATACTTGCACTGTATTCAGTCAAGATGATAGGACTTTCAAGAACTTCTCCATTTCTTGCAGGTTTTAGCATTCTAGTTTCGTTTCTCTGGGGAATTTTGTTTTTTGAAGAAAAATTTAGTTATATGATATTAGCAATTGGGGCAATTGGATTACTGTTAGCTGGTTTGCCATTTGTTACAGGTGCTACAAAGACTTCGACTGTGCAACGAAAGGGGTATCTTATAGCTGCAGCATCAGGTATCATTGGAGGTTCCTATGTCATACCAATGCAAGCAACACACACTCTTCAATCTGGATTTTTTTCATCTAGTTTATCGATTTTTGCAATAGGAATACCACTACTAATTTTATCACGTAGATGGATTAGAAAAGAAATTGCGGCAGGAATAATTTCAGGAAGTTTATTCAATACAGGCAGCCTATTTGTTTTGACAGCCATAGTATCAATAGGAATCACTGTAGCCTACCCAATTTCTCAAACTGCTACACTTTTTGCAGTGTCTTGGGGAGTTTTGTATTTCAAGGAAATAGCACAAAAACGCAATATACTTAGAGTTGTCATTGGTTCTGTCATGATTTTATCCGGAGCAATATTACTCTCTATTGCCTAGTCAAGCATTTTATTTGGTCTAATCAAACTATTTTCAAATTGAAAGCTGTCATAGTATTTAGCGGAGGTTTGGATTCAGTATGTACTGCTACCTATTTCCAAAAACAATATGATCTTTACGGAATAACTTTTTCCTATGGTCAAAAAGCAGACAAAGAAGTAAAAATTGCAAAAGAATTTTCAAAATTATTAAAATTCAAGGAACATAAGATAGTCGACATAGGATTTATGAAAGATCTATACGAAAATACAAATGCATTAACTAATTCCAAGATAGCAATTCCTTCAAAATTTGATTACACTATAGTAGCTCCAATAAGAAATGCTATTTTTCTGAGCATAGCTTCGGCATGGGCATTTTCAAAGGAAGCTGAAATTGTTGCATATGGAGCGCATACTGGAGATATAAAGTATCCAGATTGTAGACCGGTATTCACAAAATTATTTACAAAGGCCTTGAATGAGGGAGAAATTGATGGAATAAACTTGGGTCTCAGAAAGAAGATAAAGATCTGGAGTCCATTCATGGACAATCTTTCAAAGAGTGACCTTCTAAAGAAGGGACATCGAAAGTTAGGTAAACAAATTTTCAAAAGTTGGAGTTGCTACGGAAATGGCAAAATTCATTGTGGAAAATGTGAATCATGCAATAATAGAAAAATAGCATTTCTCAAATCTAAAATCTTTGACAAAACTAGATATTTAGATTTTGGATAAGATTGGTCGTCTTAATATTATTGGTCTGACAATTAGATAATAGACTAGTAATACTGCACCATCAATTCCCCAAAACAACCATGTTGTCATTGCATCACTAAAACCCATCTTCTTGAAATAATCCATGGAAATTAGTGAAATTCCTAATCCTGCCCCAAGCGTAATAAAAAATTCTATAGCATACCACATGAAGGAAGGCCAAGATTCTTTTGGAACATGTATGTTATTGTGTACCCCCACAACGATATAGCATTAGATGTTATTATTTAATTTTTTAGGTTAGCTAATGCTTGGTTTAGATTTTCCACTGTATATCAAATTCAAAACATCTGATCTTGCTTCTTTTTTATCATAAACTCCTCTTGATGCTATTGTTGTTACTATAGCATCATTTCGTACTCCTCGCATTTTCATACAAAGATGCTCACCTTCTGCAATGACAATTACACCCTTTACTCCCTCTGAATATAGCTCATCAGCTATATTTTTTGTAATTCGTTCTTGTATTTGTAATCTAGCAGAATATTTTTCTACGAGACGAACCAATTTAGATATTCCAAACACCTTTCCATCTGGTGCATATGCTACACTTATTTTTCCATAGAATGGCAACATGTGATGCTCACACATGGAATAAAATTGAATGTCTTTTGCAATTACAATATCAGAATCCTCAGAAAACTTTACTGATAGTTCTGATTCTCCTTCATATCCTTTGAAGATTTCTTCATACATGTCTGCTATTCTGTTTGGAGTATCTACTAGACCTTCTCTTGTTGGATCTTCACCTATCTCTGCAATTATTTCACGAATTAATCGCTTTACTCTTTCTTTATTCATCAAGGTGCACCTATGAATTTATGAAGCTGTGGTACTATTCTAACCTGATCATCATAAGCATAAACTGAATCATAAAAGCTGAATAGTTGTTCCAAACTAGGCTCTGAAATACCATATGTAGGCTGTATTATAAATCCTGCAAGCTCTGTTTTTGATATTATTTTGAATATTTGCCTAAGAAGTTTCTTAAATGGATTCAATTGAGTTTTAGAACTTATTACTATTTTTACATATGTTGTTTTTTTAGATTTTTTAGCTAGTCGTAAACATTCAAGTTCGTTTTCTAAAAGTTTAGAATAATGTTTTGAATCAACAAAACCAGACTCTAGAGTCTTGAATTCAATTTTTATAAAATCAATAAAAGGAAGAACTTCGGAAAACTTTGACGAATCATAGCAAGAGGATTCCAAGTAAGTAGAGATTTTTTTTCCTTGGACAAACTTTGCTAGTTCTGCCACAGCTTTTGATTGAGCAAGTGGATCCCCACCAGTAAAATTTACCTTGTATGTATTTTTCTTAAGATTTTTTTTGATTATCCCTTTTGCCTCACTAATTGAATATTCTTTTCCAGAATTCATAGGAAGTGCATCTTTGGTATCACAGTAAAAGCACTTGAAGGGGCAACCTGCCAATCGTACAAAAAGAGTCTTGGTGCCGTACAAGATTCCTTCGCCCTCAACAGATGTAAATATCTCATAAAGTCTTACATTCAAGTATTCATTCTGTGCTTGTTCATTATTTATTTAATTGGATCTTCTTATGAATGATTTTTCGCCAAAGTGGATATAATAGTAAATACAATAATCAGCAGTGAACAAATTAGTTCTTTTGTTTCTGTTTGCAGCCTTGATATTTGTAACTTGCCAGAATGCAAGTGCTTTAACAATAAATGCTGTTCCTCAAAAACAAGAATTTAGTGCAAATGATTGGATAAAGGTGGATATTGCAATTCAAGGATACAATGGGGGTCAGATAAATTGGATTGCCCACAGACCCGATAATTCGGTAATATCAGGAATAATTGAACAGCAAATAAAATCAGAAAAAATAACACATCAAATCATACGAGATGCTAATGATAATGAATTTGGTCCATGGTCTATTAATTATCAATATGGAGGTATTAACCAAACAGCCCACTTTACTGTCAAACCTCTTGATTTGACTGTAATAACAGACAAGATAACCTACTATGAGCCAGATATAATGAACATCAACATTACTTCATCATACTATACTCCATATGCCAAATTTGCACATTCTTATTTTCTAGATTTTTATGATCAAGATGGAAATAGCGTAGTTGGTGTAACAGAGATCGAAGTAAAAGCAGATCGACCTAGTATATTATACCATTTTCCAATGTTACAACTTGCTAAATACAATCCACCGGGATTATACAAGTTAAAAGTTCAGTACTTTAATTCTGTAAGCGAGATACCCTTTCTTTTAGGAGATATAAACAAACTAATCGAGTTATCAATAAAACATGCAGCTACCTATTATCCAGGAAATGATGTAACACTTGATCTAATATTTACCAAATTAACAGAATCAACAGGTACAATAAAAGTAACAGATCCGTTAGGAAACACAACTAGTACTCAATTTCATCCACAATCTGTACATGATACCATCGTACTCAAAAATTTGCCAAAAATAATTGGCACTTATGAGTTTGAAGTCGATTATGCAGGTGTGATGGAAACAGGTTCCTTCAAAGTAGTACAGAATTCTCACGAGTTACCCAATATCCAGTTAGACATGTTTCCAAACAAATTGAATTATAGACCAGGAGAAATGGCTAACTTCAAAATTCATACATCAAACATTACTACAAATTCAATAACAACATGGGTTACAAGTCCGGATGGTAAAAATAGTCAGGAAATATTATTGCCAGTATATACAACTGAAATTGTCATCCCCCATAAAATTGCCCAAAACGATATCAAGGGGCAGTGGAAGATGTACATTAATTATGATGGAATTATAAAATATTCATCTTTTTACGTAGATGGTTCTCCCATTGATAGTGGAAAAATGTTTGATAGTGTACAATATAGTACTCCCACTTTTATTTCAGCAATCAATTCTACCACATTCAAGTCTCCAACTAATATTGCAATTGACAATGACAACAATATCTATGTAGCAGATACGGGGAATTCAAAAATAGAGAAATTCAACATAAAGGGTAACATGATTCTTTCATGGGGTGATGCTGGTTCTCTAAATGGCCAATTCAAAAACCCATCAGGCATATTTGTAAATGAAAAATATGTGTATGTAACAGATACCGGAAATTCAAGAATAATCATGTTTGACAAAACTGGAAATTTTGTTTATTCATGGGGCACATATGGTAAGAATCCAGGTATGTTCCAAATACCAGTATCAATAAACTCTGATCACAATAACGAACTTTTTGTGGGAGATATAGAACGACAAGCCATTCAACTGTTCGATACCAAGGGTAACTACAGAGATGAGATAGATTCATCACTTACAGAGGGAGCTAGTTTCTCAGGTATCAAAGCATTGGCATTTGATTCACAAGATAATCTGTATGCCATTTCTACAGACAATAAAATATTGAAATATTCCAATATTGGAAAATTCCTAAACTCTTATGGTTCAATAGGAACAGAAGAAGGTAGATTTACCAATCCATCAGCAATTGTAGTTGATTCTAAAGACAATATCTATGTAGCAGATACGGGTAATCATAGAATACAAAAGTTTGACTCTAATGGAAACTTTCTTTTGAGTTGGGGTACAGAAGGAAATGGGCAAGGTCAATTCGAACAACCCGTAGGACTTGCAATTGATGCTACAGATAATATCTATGTTGTAGACAAAAATAACAACATACAAAAATTTTCACTATACAACAAAACAAACAAGAATGCACCTAGTTGGATAAAAAATACAATCATTTGGTGGGCTGAGGGAGCTTTAGATAAGAATGATTTCTCACAAGCAACAAAATACATGATAAACCAAGGTCTAATCAAAACACCATCAATGAGTCAAGATGGTACTGTAAAAATTCCAAATTGGTTGAAGATAAATGTAAGACAATGGTCTTCGGGTCAAATTGATGACAATACTTTTTGGGCATCTATTCAACACCTCATTTCAATTGGGGTTATGAAAATTTAAGATGTAATTGGTGTTACTTTTCTTGAAAGGAATCCTGCTATGAAGATCAATACCCCAAGAATTCCTATGAGACTGCCTACAAATTCTATAGTATCTTTTAGATCGGCTTGCAATGGTGCTAAAATGAAAGCAAGTATAACTCCGACTATTATCATTGGAATTCCTATACCTACAGAAATTTGCTTTGAAGCCATATCCCTTGGTTCTGATAAAAATCTATATGAATTTTATGCAATCCTGTAAGTTGTTAATTCCTATTGTTTTTAATCTACAAACAGACAAAATGATACTAAATCTAACAACTTGATCATTACTAGGATTAAGAATTAATTGTGATTTCGTTTTTCTTTATTTTGTTTATTTAGTATTTTTTCATGATTTTGTTGTTCGTGTGTTTTATCTTGTTGCCCGGAATCAAGACTTTTGGGCGATATCATTTGAGATGTAGTGTTATTGTCTTTATTTTGTTGATTAAGATTACCATGAAATGAACTTGTTTTATCGGTTTTTCTATCATTATTTGATTGAGTAGAATTATTGTTATTAGAGGAATTTGTTTTAACAAAATTATCTCTGGCAATATTTGGATGAGGTGTAATCAGAGGAATAGTTTTTGTGATGTTGGATGGATTTGTAAACGAGGAATTAGAATTTTCTCGATGAAATGAATTCATCTTGACGGAGCTAGCTGTTGTGGTGTTTGATGTATTGTTAATTGGAGAGTTTATTGTTGTAACATTAGATGAAATTGTAGTAGAATTAGAATTCGGACTCACTACCGTATTATTTTGTATATTGATACTAGATTGAGATTCTGTCTGACTTTCATTATTTTTTAATGTCTCTTTTTGATATGCATCAAGGGATTTTATTATTTTCAAAGCTTCATCAACATTACCTTCTGATACAAGTTTTCTCAACTTGGCAATCATTTCTCCTGGATTTTCTGCAGATGTCAGATTAGAGCCAGTTTTAGCCACGGTGACATTTGAAGTAAGCATTGTAGAATTTGTAGTATTTAGATCACCAATCTTATCATATCTTTCAATTTGTTTTTCAGTAAAATCTTTGGCTCTATCAGTAGTCATTTGTTGGGCAGTTTCTGAAAGGGAGTGATGGGCATCAACAATCAATTGATTTGCAGAATCAATTAATTTTGATGCATCTCCAATATTACCAGCATCAAGATCTTGTTTTGCTTTCTGAATTGATGTATCAAGTTGTGTAAAGTTAAAATCAATATGGTTAGTTATTGCTATAGTTTGAAGTGTTTCAGTAATTTTTTCCAATCTTGTGATTTCGCTTTGTAATTGTATAATATTGACACGTTGCTGATCATTTACTTCTGTAGCATTAAGAGAATTTATCTCATCATTGGTGGTCTTGAAGAAATTCATTGCGGAAAGGAAATGTTGTTTAGCTGATGCTATATCTTGTTTATTTGCTGCCTGGGTTAGGGCATCTGTTTCAGATGACCCTTGTTCGTATAAAGAAGTAATCTTGTCAGAAACGTTAGGAATTTGCGATATGCTTATGTTTAGACTGTTTCTTGCTTGCGTAGCAATATTTACCAATGTATCAAGTTGAGGATCTGCATAAGATTGAATTGGGCCGTTCAAGATCAGCGTCCCAACTAATGCGGCAATAATGATTGTCAGACTTTTCATTTTTGATCCTCCATTTTTCGAAGTCTAATGAGATTTTGTTGGTCAACTTTCTCAATTTCAACAACATCCTCTCTTTCTAGTCGTTTAACAGCGCGCCACATTGTTGTTCGTGGCATTAAAAATTTCTTACGTAGTTCACTCTCATATACTTGACCTCCTTTTTCAGAAATAAATGCAATAATTTCCTTGTCATCTTGTCGTAATTCTGGTTTTAGTCTGTAAATTGTTTCTTTTTCTGGTGGGATGTAATTGTTGTTTAAAATTTCATTTGAAGTTATGACACTATTGGATCTTCTTGTTTTTCTCACTATTATGATTCCTGCCATGGCTGCGGCGATAATGCCGCCAGTCAAAATATAGGCAGATAGATCATTAGACGAATTAATTGTCGCATGATCCTCAGATGAATTAGTGGATGGTTTTGAAATAATAATTTGTTGTTCTTGAAGTGCAATATTTTTTGCAGTATTGGCAAGAGATTCTGCATCAGAATATTTACCTTGATCAAAATCTGATCTGGCTTCTTCAAGTTTTGCCAAAGCCATAGGAGTTTTTACACCTGTAGAATTCAAAGTATTAATAAAATCTTGAGCTTTTTGAATTGCCAAAGTAGCAGTCTGACTTGTACCCAAAACTCCAAAAATATAATTAATATCAGATTGACCACTTGGCAACGATATGAGCGATTGATCATCAGATATTTGCATGTTTAATGGAGATGCGCTCATTCCTACAATCACAGTATTCTTTGGTAACAGAATAGAATAATCAGTAAGAGAATTTACATGAAAAGTCCATGTTTTCCCATTTTTTGATATCAAGTCAGGAGTATCATAATCCACTTTTATAGCAGAAGCTCCCAAAGTTGCTACCGTTACAGTATTTGCATTTATTTTGCTTGAAAGTAATGTTCCATTTTCGTCTTGTACAACTAGGTTTTCAACACTATTACCATATGCATTAAAAATGAAATCTGGGGATTGTGGATCTACATCAGTTTGGTAGAAAACATGAGTTGTGCCATCTGCATAAATTGTAAAATCAAGAACTTTTGGACTGCCTATAGCGTACTGGACAAATGAAGAAAGAGTAATCAAAAGAAAGCATGCAGCTACAACTGGAGCCCGAACCATTGTTGTGAGGATAGAATTTATCCTTACAAAAATCATTCCTTCCGGTAATACCTCTTGTACCTCATGCATTGGGTATTCTTGGTACATATCTAATATCTTAGATTAAGTCCCTGCATTACGCCCTGGAACCTTTGGAATTCTTGGAAGAATCTTATGCCCTTCTCCGTAACTCTAAAGAGCCTATTTCTATCGGCTTTCATGGATTCTACCAACCCTGCATCTATCAGTTTCTGGCATTTTTCTAGTACTGCATAATGTGATAGATTTGCTCTTCTTGATATGGCAGAGACAATAACCCCTTGTGTTCCTCCATCCATGGTTACACCAAGGATATCGGCTATGATGCCCATTTCGGACCTGTATTGTTGTTTTGACATGAGGTATTATAGAATCGATGTTTTATCAGGGACGGCATGAAATTTCATAGCGGAACGCCTAGCGGAACAGCAGTTTCATGCCTTGAAACGGTCCATTTTTCAATTATTGTGAAGCGGGGGAAGGAAAATCAAGTAGGGATTTTATATGGTAAAAAGAGTAATGGACAAAGAAGGAGGTGCAACGGTGAGCTTTAACGACAGCGGTTTTGGTGAAAGCCCAAGCCGAGAATACGGCAGAGATAGAAGATATGGAGGCGGTCGAAGATTCGAAGATAATAGACCAAAACCAGTAGAAACTGGCAAGGAATACGATGTATCCATAACTGAGATCAGTAGAAAAGGAGACGGTATTGCAAGAATAGAAGGCTTTGTGATATTTGTCAAAGGCGGGCAAGTAGGTCAAAACACAAAAATAAAGATTACACAGGTAGGCGGACGCTTTGCTACTGCTGATGTAGTAGGCGAAGGAACTCCTGAAGGGCCAGCAACAGAGTAAATCTGATCATCTGGAGAAATTTTTCTCCTTAATTTTTTATAATTTTGCGGTTTTCTTTTTGATTGATTCTACAATTTCCAGTTTTCGTTTTATGTCCATATTTGGTTCCATTGTAACATAAACAGTCTTGCGTTTAGGATAAACTACAATCTGAGTGATCTTTAGCCGTTCAATGTGTACATAATTTACAGGTCCAAGACTTTTGTCAAACTGTTGTCTAATTTTTCTTCTCATGGCTACTTGTCTACAGAAATGTTCCTCTTCTTTTTGCGATTTTAATGAAGTCTTGCCTTCCTTCATTATTGCTTCAGATATGTTCCCCTTTAGATCTATTATTGCTGCAAACCTCATCATTGGATCTAATCCAATTATATCTTCCACTATTGGGAGCAAGTTTACTTTGTTATTCTTCAACTCGAACCAAAGATTCAAGTCTCTAAATATATCTCAATCCCATTTTGACCAACATTGAATTCCGCGTGACCAGATTTTTACTTATTAACTTTTTATATATTAAAAATAACAATAACCCGTAAGGCAATATGTTCGATAAATTCCGAAAGAAAAAGGATGAATTTGACTCTATTTCTTCAGGAGTAGAGGGTAAAATCGATCAATCAGGTAAGATTTTCCAATATGACCCAAAGGAGACAAATGGTACAAAAACATCAGAAGTCATGGAAGAGTCACATTTTCGCCCTTCAGAACAAGTAAAAATACCCGAACCTATTCAACAAACTCGTATGAGCACATCAGGAGAAGATATAGGAATTAAGGCACTAATGGATAAGAGAACCAAGTTAGAAGAAGCCATAGACTATGTAGGTCTTATGATCAAGGATCTCAAAGACAAACGAACCAACCTAGAAAAAAATATTGAGGATGAATCAGTAGATATCAAGAATCTAAAAGAGAAACTTGTCAAAGTAGGCCAATACATAGAAGAAGAAAAACAAGGTATTAAGACATTGCAACAGAAAAGAGGCGAGGTTGAAAAAGAAGCAGATGATGTTGCTGTAATGATCACCAACCTACGAGAAAGACTAATCAGTATTGATCAAGTGGTAAACGAGGAAGGCACAAAGATAGCGAAATTCAAAGAGACTAGACCAAAGTCAGAATCTTCTCTAACTTAGAAAGTGAAACTTTCTTTTACTAGAGCATCCAAGTTTTCCTTTATTTCATCATCTGAGGATAATGAGCCTAGATCTCTTACTAACACTTCAGTTGCAAGACATTGGTTCTTTGAGTATTGATAGTAGCAATCTAGCTTTTCTTCGTATGTTTTTGCACTATAGTAAGTAGTCCAGAAATTTTCTGTAGAGTGTTGAACATACAGAAGGAATTTCCTAATTATGGATTCAATCTTTGGAGAAGGATTGTCTTTTACCAATCCAATTAGAATCTGTTCTAGCTTACTGTCCAGATTTGATTCATAAATAAGCTGATACACATCCCCACCCTTTTTCATGACTAAATTACGACATCGTATCATAAAAGCTTTCATATGAAAATTTTAGAATATTCTAAAAATCATGTAACAACTTTGTGTAATAGATAAAATTCAAAATTTTAAGTAGAAATAATGCACAAACCTTAAATATTTTATTCACGTACTAATACTCCCTATCAAAGGACATCCTCCCAGATAGGTATCATGCAGACAAGTGTGATGTGCAGGGCTAAATCTGCACATATAGCATCCCAAGGTACCCCCGAAGGAAATGATGACAAAGGTCAGCAGGCTATGAGTGTGTCACACTCAGACATGATGTGTGGTTTCCACACTTCTGCATGATAGAATTTTTCCATAAATAGCAAAGAATAGACAAAACTATGGAAATTTTTCAAATGCATTATACAATAATGTCTAATCTCTGATTACCTCGAACAATGCAGCTTCAAAATAAGCGATGGATGTGGTATTTACTACCAGCTCAGATTACTGCACAAGGACTAAGCACTGTAATTCCATTGTATGTCATATTTCTTGGTGGCGACATAGAAGAAGTAGCAATAATTTCTGCTCTACAAAATGGAGCAATAGCCATTGGCTCATTAGCATGGGGAAGAATAATTGATAGATTCCATTCTAAAAGACCAATACTTTTTCTTTCATTCTTTTTTGTGTTACTTTGCAGTCTTGGAATGTATTTTACTAATTCAGTTTATGTTCTCTATGGACTGGTGATAATGCTTGGTTTTTTTATGGTTGCAAGAAGTCCAGTTACACAACTTCTTGTAATGGAATCAGTGCAAAAGAATCTCTGGAGTTGGTTATTTGCACGTACATCAATTATCAGCACTCTTGGGATGCTAATATCTATGATAATTGGAACAGTTGGGAGTTTTTATTTTGATCTAAGACCATATTTTTTGGTATGTGCAGCATCAAGTGGTATTGCTATGGTTTTGAGTACAGCTGTAAGAGGAGACGGTATTCATCTTGAAAGAAGTAGCATTGCACACTCTTTACACGGTTTACGCTACTCAATTAGTCATCATCATTTTGTTTTCCCAAAAATTCTTGAGGCATATGATTTTAGACACATAATTACACTATTCAAAGGAAGGATAAGCAATGAAATAGGCATATTCTATCTGGCATCTTTCTTCTTCTATTTTGGAAGCAACATGTATTTTACTGCATGGACACCATTTTTAAAAAATCAGAATTTTTCAAATGCTGATGTCTTTTTGAATTATACCATTCAAATGATAACTATGTTACTAGTGTTCTTCATTGCTCCAAAAATAATATCAAGATTTGGGGAAGAGCGATCAACCATTCTAGCACACATACCTAGAATTTTGGCTGTAATGATTCCTGCGATTTCTTTACTTTCTATGGTAGGAACTTTGGGTTTTCCAGTGACAATTACCTCATCTTGTTTGATGGTAATTGCATTCTCAATTTTTAGCACATCTAGCTCTGTGATATTTTTCAAGAGTATTCCACAAGGATTTGAAGGAAAATATCTTGGAGTAAATAGTGCAATAACAGGAGTTGGAATATTTGCAGGTTCACTAGTTACAGGAGAGCTGACAAAGTTTCTTGGATATGCTGTTATGTTTCTTTCTGCCTCAGCCATACTAGTGGTATCTTTAATCTTATACCAAGCATACTTCCGCTACAAACTATCGCATAATAGTTTGATCTAGACGTAACGAGCGGAGGAGGAAGATTGACCTACAGGCATAGAGGGCAGCTTGTCGTTGATTGCTGCCTCTGCAACTGCTGAAGCCTCTTGGAGAATCTTTTCCGATTCTTCGCTTGTAGCACTGGAGTCAATTCCAAAGTCACCACTGTGGAATGTGTCAGTCATAAGACCACCGAGCATCTCAGTCATTCCAGTTAACTCACGGTCTGCTTCTGGCATGAATTTGACTAGAGAGGACTTCAGGTTCTTCATCAAGCCAATTGTTGGCATGATTGTTACAACTGTGTCTCCTAGATCGTGGAATGTGCTTAGTCTAAGCTCAATTTGTTCTAGAGCAATTCTAGCATTTCCTAATAGCTTTGTTACTTTTCTAACTTCAGATAATTCTTTTGATAGAACTTTGCTAGTGGTAATATCATGGTTCTGTGTTGCAACCACAATTCTTTTGAATAATTTTTCATCTCTTTGTTTTAGCTTTGTAATCATTCCGTCAAGTTTTCCAATTTGAGTCTGGAGTCTTTTTATTCCAGTTTCTAATCGTGGTTTTAGCGCACCTTTTGGTTTTATTACATCATTAAATTTTTCACCAAGACTTGGTGTTTGCGGCTTTTGCCAATTGTTTGTAAATGTTGTCATGGATACCACTGATAAAGTTGGTTTTTAATTTCAGGTGTGAAATACGGTTAACAGTATACTAAATTTAGCTGACAAGACATAACAAACAAAATTCAGCGCACGCTCAGTTCTCATTTTTAATAAAAACTAAAAATTCGTGGATAACCTTGATTGGATACATCCTACGACTAATCCTCCCCTCAGAGATTTATTGCATTATTTGAATAGCAGTGTTTCTCTGTGGGTGGATTTTCTTTAGGTGAATAGCCAGTGCCTGATTCGACTGCTGGGATTCACAACAAAGTGGACATTGTTCCATTTTATTTAATGCGGGTTCTTCAAAACAAATGTATTTAAGGTTTTGCTTAAGTCCACAAAAACAATTCTGAAAAAATTTTGAAAAATAATTATTTAAAAAATTAAAAAATTATTTAAAAAATATCATTTCAGAAGATCAAATTTGATCTTGTCTCATAGTTACTATCCCAAAAAAAATAAATTGCTTTGTCAGATTACAATATACAAATTGTAATATTTTGATATTAAATGAGTATAATGAATAATTTCTATACAATATAGCTATAAAATAACAATTTCATTGAACAAATACTTATAGTTAAACCTTTTTATTTATGTTAATCGAAATTCTTATAAGATATTATATGACTCGTGAATCTTTTGGTTCTGGTGGACGCTGTCCTCGTTGTGGAAAAGGTCCAATGGTAACTGATAACACTACAGGAGAAATGTTTTGTGGTGGTTGCGGTTTTGTACTTACTGAACGTGTAGAAGAATCTGGTCCAGAATGGAGATCATTTTCTAAAGAAGAGCATGAGGATCGAAGTAGAACCGGAACTCCTACTTCACTTGCAATGCACGATATGGGACTTGCAACAATAATTGGCCCTGCTGACAAAGATGCATCAGGAAAACCACTTTCTGCGTCAATGAAAAGCACAATAGAAAGACTGAGAACTTGGGATAGTAGAAGTCAAGTTCATGAACCAGTAGACAGAAACTTTAGACAGGCTTTCAGTGAACTTGACAGATTAAAAGACAAACTTGCATTATCGGATGCAGTAATTGAAAAAACCGCTTACATTTACAGAAAAGCACTTGACAAGGGTCTTGTTAGGGGCAGATCAATTCCAGGACTTGTTGCTGCTGCACTATATGCAGCATGTAGAGATACTGAAACTCCAAGAACACTTACTGATGTTGCAAATGGAATTAACATCAAACGAAAGGATGTAGCCAGATGTTACAGATTGTTGTTACGAGAACTTGATTTAAAAATGCCAGTTGTTGATCCGATAAAATGTGTTGCAAGAATTGCAAGTAAAGCAGGCTTGAGTGAGAAGACAAAGAGAAGAGCTTTACAGATTCTAAAAGATGCAGCTGAAATTGAGATTTCTGCTGGAAAGGATCCAATGGGACTTGCGGCTGCTGCGCTATACTTGTCGTGTGTTATGAATGGAGAAAACAAGACGCAAAAAGATGTTGCCCAAGCTGCAGGAGTAACTGAGGTCACAATTAGAAATAGATACAAGGGATTGAAGGAATCCCTCAAGCTTTAAATTTTTAAAAAATTAATTTTACTTTTCAGTATTTTGAAATTAATGGCGTGGCCCTTGTTCGTAGACAAACAGAGATTACCTCTTCCAATCCCACCCAAGTGGGATTCACAATTTACGTCTACGGAGCCACGCTCTCTTAAGCAGTAGATTTTACATCTTTCTGCATTATTAATTATAATACATCATTGTATTTATTATTTTATACATATTTTTTCATGTTTATAAAATATTTTAATAAAATATTTCAATAAAAACAGGCAGAAACTATGATCATCAGATCATCATAACATGTTTTTTTGAAGATTTTGATAAATTCAGTTTTTGATCTTCGACAAACTAATCTGGCACATGATTAAATCAGAAATGGATGAAACTTTCAGGTAAGGTTGCAATTGTCACAGGAGGCAGCAGAGGAATTGGAAAATCTACAGCAATACTACTTGCACAGCATGGAGCAAATGTAGTGATTACATCAAAGGACAAGGCAAGTCTTGATAATACTGCAAGGGAAATAAAAAACACAATAGCAATTTCTGGTGACATTAGAAAGAATACAGATGTAGAAAATGTTGTAAAAAATACTTTAGAGATTTTTGGCAAAATTGATATCCTTGTAAATAATGCAGGTATTTTTCCCAAAGTAAAACCTCTGCATGAGATTTCTGAAGAAGAATGGAATGACATAATTGACATAAATTTAACTGGACAGTTTCGTTTTACAAAGGCTGCAATACCTCATTTGATGAAAACAAATGGTTGCATCGTAAATGTGTCATCAGATGCTGGTCTGAAATCATTTGAAAATTTTGAAGCAGACGGATATACTGCTTCAAAGGCAGCACTGATTATGCTCACAAAGGCATGGGCAATAGAATATGCCAAGTATAAAATACGTGTAAATTGTGTCTGTCCCGGAATTGTGGAAACCGACATGACAAAGCCATATCTTGAAAATGAAGTTGATAGAGCAATGGCAATAGCAGAACATCCAATTGGAAGAATAGGAATGCCAGAAGATGTTGCAAAGGCAATACTTTATCTTGTTTCAGATGATTCATCCTGGATTACAGGCGCGATTTTACCTGTAGACGGCGGTGTCATTACTAAATAATTATCATCTCCTAATCGGACATTATGGGCGTGAAAATGTGGGAAAAGCCTTATAATTATACTAATAAAATTAATAGAACCTAATCCTAAGGTTATATCGTGACCCCAAAAAAGAAGAGTGCACTTAAGGTAATCATCATGCTTTCTATCATTTGGTTTGCTTCTGCGTTGCCTGTACCTTTCATATGGTCAAATCCAAGCCCACAGCAGTCTGAACAATTTCGAACCTATCTCGAAATAGCTGCCTTGATCTCAGTACCATTTATTGCAATGGCAGTTGCCTGGACACTCAAGCCTGAGCTTACCACACGCGGTTAGCCAAGAAATTCTACCGCTCCAAGCCCTTCCGGGGTCGTCTTAATCCACCTAGTTCTTCCAACCCTTTCAACTTCAATGAATCTCCATTCATTTAGAAGTGGTTGTATGATATTTTTATCAAGACTTGCAAATCTTGCTTGTTGAAAATTCTCTTCTCTTGCATTTACCATGATAAGTTTTTTTTCATGAGCGATTTTTGCCATTTCTTTTTTAGTTATTTTACCACCATTTTCCTGTATTATTTTTAAAGCCTGTACCAAGATAGGCTTGGGGGTATGAATTTCATAGGCTGGCAACTTGACAACGGATTTAAGACCTGATGAAAGCTGTTCTCCTTTTACACTAGAATAGCTTTCTGGTTCTGCATAATATGGAGTAAGTTTTGTTTTTCCTTGAAACATCATGCATGCCATCATGCATGCAATTGCTTGGATCTTTGATCCAGATGAACAGTTAACAAAAATGTCATTGCCATCTTCTTTTTGTACAATTTCTCGCAATGCCCTCAAAATCTTGAAGAGATCAAATCTGTTAGAATGTGCGATTTGCACTTCGATCTTTTCTTTTTTTAGCTGAGCTCGAATTTTTTCCATGTATCCCTGAGCTTGATCCTTTGATGGCTCTGCATGCATTAACAGCCACACCCTATCTGCTTTCATCTGTTTTGCAGGAATTGCAATCCGGTCAATTTCAAAACCTACAGGGGCTACATGTATACGCAGGTTAACTATTTTACTCATGTTATTATGTATAGTTATCATACTATGGTGATCATATATAATAATTGTGATTACTATGTAAGAATATGCAACAAAAACTCACAACAGAGCAAAATGAAGTATCAGTTTATCCTAGAGTAAGATCAGTTTTTGAAAACTAGTCTTTCATCCATTGTGTAGATTCGAGATAATTTAGGGATTTTATCATATCATCAAGCTTTGTCGCAACTGCAGTTACTGCTCGAAATTCTTCATACATCATTTTTTCCTCATCTTGTGATAGAACTTGATCTTCTGCGACATCAAAGAACTTGTCTTCTTTAGTTAGGTGATCGTTAAGATATACTGCATATGCCTTGAGAAATCTTGCAACAGGTTCCCGTTGGTTTTCTCCTAACTTCCACTTTTGTAGATGTTTTGAAATGTTTAATGCAATTCTCCTTCCAAATTCATGCTCAATCATGAACATTCGGATCTCTTGCTTTAGTGAATCATAACTTGCAACACATGGAAAATATTGGTCCTCTTCTCTTGCATAGTGTATCGCATCCAAAAATTCAGACATGATTGAAACCATCATGTCAATGTCAGAAAATGGAATACCATAGCCATCATTGAGTTTGGTATAACACCTGACAACTATTTTTTCTAGCCTACGTATTTGTTTGTGGTCGTTTCTTAATGTCTCAGTTCCGCTCATATCCATATTCTGTCTAGCTTTATGGGTTTACTGTAAATAGTATTACTTTTTTTGGATCATATTGTATTATGGCAAAATGTGGTACAGATGACCCTACACCATAATATCCAGCAGGCCCGCCAAGACCTAATCTTATCAGATAATCACTTGCCGGATGTATGTCTATTTCTTTTCTTTCCAATACGTGACCTGAAATTTTTTCTTTTTTTGATTCAAGTTTAGAATAGATTTCGCGAATTTTACCCTCTTGATGAACTAATGCAGCCTCCATGTGTTGGTGCCCACATAAAATAATGTGATTGTCGATGTGTCTTCCTACCTCACCAAAAGCAGATGATGCCTTGTAATGATATCCATGATAGCTAAAGAACTCAAAGCCCTCATCTGTGAGTCGCTGCCAATTTCGTTGATATAGCCAGGCTTCACCATCCGCATTCTTTGGGGTTATTTTCTTTGGATCCAATGGACCGCCGTGAACACAAAATAGCCCATTTTTCGTGTCGATAAACTCCTGGTTGCCAAACGTCCCATCCTTGTTATGATTGAAAAATGACAGGTCTTCATCATCAAGACTTTCGTGTGCATCCATGCTTTCAAGTGAGCTCGCGCTCACTTTTTTTCCACTCAAAAATCCTTCATCATGATTACCCATCACAGAGAATATCGGGTAGTTTTTTTCAAGGGATCTAAGTTTTGATATTACTTGTTTTGGATAGATGCCACGTTCAAGCAGGTCACCCAGATTTATGATTCGTGAAAATGAACCATATTTTTTTACAAATTCATCACTTGATGCAGTCTTGATTATCAAGTCAAGTGCATTCAGATCTGCATGAATATCAGAAAAAACTAGGTCCACTAGACTAGTGATTTTTTGGCCTAATTTGAAATTTTTTGTGTTATCGGATGGTTTTGTATGTGCTATGACTTTGTTGGACTGTTCCAGAAAGGTTATTCTAGGATTTTAGAATAAGAAAGTAAAAGTTAGATCTCAATTAAATAAATCAGATCTTTCAACATATCAATTAGCTTGCATCCTCATTATCGCTACCCTTTGAGGATGCGGCCAATTTACTATTCAGGATCTATTTTTTGTATGGATTGTTTTGGAACTTGAAGATCTCTAAATGTATCTGGATGAATTATCTTGGCTAGAATTTCAAGACCTGTTACGGTTCTTGGGCCGGGCTTGCTAAAATACTCGTTTGCATTTACTGCATAGACTTGACCCGTATTTACTGCCTTGATTTTTCTCCAGTTGTCATTTTCAAGCAATTTTTCATATTCAATAATTGTCCTGTTTATGTCAAATCCGCATGGCATCAATACTATAACATCAGGATCAAATGATACAATTTCATTAATCTGCATTTTTCTTGACTTGTCCCCAGTTGAGCTTATTCCGTTTATACCTCCTGCAATTTGCACCATCTGTGGAACCCAATGGCCTGCAGAGAACAACGGATCAAGCCATTCTATGCATAATGTTTTTGGTTGTGAAATTTTTGGAATGTCTTTGATGTGATCAATTCTTTTCTGCAATCTTGCGACAAAGTCTTTTGCTTCTTCCTGCTTTTCCACCCTGTTTCCTACTTCAGTTATATTTTGTAATATATCGTCAAGATTTTTGGGATCCAAAACAAGAACTTGTGGTTTGCCTCCAAGTAATGACACTGCTTTGTCTATTTCTCTTGTATATGGGGAACACACTTCACATATTCCTTGAGATATGATAAGGTCTGGATTTGCTTTTTTGAGAACTTGTTCATCTAGTATGTAGATATCTTTTCCTGAAGTTACAAGTTCTATCACTTTATTGTCAATTTCTTGGCTTGACATCTTTTGTGGATCAAATGAAGAATGAATAACTTTTGGTTTTGTTTTAGCATCTGCAGGATAATTGCATTCATGTGTCACTGCAAATACATTGTCTCCCATCCCTAGTTCATACAATATTTCAGTGGCACTTGGAAGAAATGAGACTAGTCTCATATAGAATCAACTAACAATATACAGTTTAAACATGTATTCAAGTTTAATATTATTTGAAATTTCATCCCTTAAAACTTAAGAATGACCCACGGCTCGATTTGGTTGATGACAGAGTTTACAGTTATCGGGGGCCCGTCTTCAGAACAACTGGCAAAAAAGATTGCCTCTAAATTAAAATCAAAATTTATTGGATGCGATCTGCGTGTATTTCCAGACGGGGAAAGCAAGATTACACTCAAGGGAAAACCAAGCGGAAAGATACTTGTTGTACAATCAATCTATCCTCCAGTTGACTCAAACCTGATTCGCTGTTTATCCATTACATCGCAAGCTAGGACATTTTCCTCTCAAGTGTATATAATAATACCATACATGGGATACGCAAGACAAGACAGGCAGTTTCTTCCTGGTGAGATAATTACAATGAAACTTGTTGCCAAGATGTTCAAGTCTGCTGGTGCATCAAAGGTATTTGTAATTGATATACACAGCATTACTGCATTAGAACACTTTACATTTCCTGTAAAAAATATCAGTGCGGTAGAAGAGCTTGCAAAGCATTTCAAGAAAATGTCTCTACAAGATCCTCTTGTTGTATCACCTGACAAGGGTGGAGTTGAGAGGGCAAGAAACTTTGCAGAATTTCTAGGCGTGGATTATACTGCACTAGAAAAACAGAGAGATAGAAAGACTGGAAATGTCCAGATAAAATCAAAGGGGCTAGATGGAGTCAAAGGAAGAGATATCATACTAGTTGATGACATGATAAGCACGGGTGGCAGCATTGTAAAAGCTGCAGAATTTTTAAAGAAACAAAAAAGCGGCAAGGTCTATGCCTGCTGTACACACGCACTCTTGATTGGTGATGCAGAAAAAAATATCCTAAAGGCTGGAGTTACAAAAATAATCAGTGCAAATACCATTCCTGGCAAGACATCTGCAGTTGATGTATCGTCAATAATTGCAAAGGCAATAACCTGAATGTCAAGCTTTTTTGTATTGCAAAGCCAATACGAAGACCTTGCAAGAGACGAGATAATTTCAATATCAAAAAGTTATGATTCCAGGTGTACCATATCATCAGAGCCAAGACTTGTCATGGTGTCATCCAAAATTCCATGGTACAAAATTGCAAACAGGGCAACATTTGCAAGATACTCGGGAAAGATTGTAACAACATTTGATGATATAACAAAAATTGATTTTTCCATACCAAAACCTGCGTCATTTGTTTGCAGAACGATAAACCTGTCATCAAAAAATATTGGCTCGTCTGCACTTGAAAGACAAGCCGGCGGGATACTCTCAAGAAAATGGGGTTCAAAGGTTTCACTTGCAGACCCGCAGGTTACTGTATACCTCATCATTACAGATTCGAAAAAATATCTTGGATATTCAGACCGCCAAGTTAGGCCAAAACTTCCAATAAAGATAATCAAACACCCGCATGAGCTTGACATGAAGCTTAGCAGGTGTCTTGTGAACCTGTCAGGGTTAAAGGAGGGAAAGACATTGTGTGATCCTTTTTGTGGCACTGGAACGATTTTGCTAGAGGCCGAGTCCATGGGAATCAAGTCTGTTGGAATTGATTTTGATGGTATGATGTGTAAAATAACAAAAAAGAATCTTGATGCAAATGGGTTTTATTCCAGGGTGATAAATTCCGGTTTTGAAGAGATGTGTAACATAAAATCAGATG
Source organism: Nitrosotalea sp. (assembly GCA_036278495.1). Taxonomy (GTDB): domain Archaea; phylum Thermoproteota; class Nitrososphaeria; order Nitrososphaerales; family Nitrosopumilaceae; genus Nitrosotalea. The sequence continues at coordinate 31,560 of DASUKX010000013.1, read as the reverse complement.
CAATTGTCACTGACTTGCCATATGGCATATCATCAAGGTCATCTGTCTTGCCAAAGAATCTAGTCCGAGACTTTGTATCTATTGTACCAAAAAGAAAAAAACTTGTAATGGTATACAAGAAAGGTCTTGAAGTGGATGAAATGAGCAAAGCAAAGAAATACGAGATTTACAGACACAAGAGCTTGACAAGGGTGATTGCGATATCATGAAACTAGTATTTTTGGGAACATCTGCGGCGCAGCCAACTGCAGAGCGTGGTATGACATGCATCTGTCTTGTATTGGACAGGGAAATTTTGATGTTTGATGCAGGAGAGGGCGCACAGATTGCATTCCAAAAGGCAAAGCTTGGATGGAACAAAAAGATCAAGATCTTTGTGACCCATTTGCATGGGGACCATTGTGTAGGAATACTAGGGTTGTTGCAGACCATGTCATTACAGAACAGGACAGAATCAGTTGACATCTATGGCCCAACAGGGATTGAGGAATTTATTGCGGCAAACTTGAAGATACTAAATTTTGGATTAACGTTTCCTGTAAGGATAACAAGAATAAAGGAGGGACTGGTCCTTGACGATTCTGGATACAACGTGCATGTATGCGAGGCAGAGCATTCCATTCCAGCCTATTCGTATCGTTTTACTGAAAAAGACAGGCCAGGCAGGTTTTACCCAGAAAAAGCCAAAGCCCTCGGAATCCCAGAGGGAAAACTCTGGAGTGAGCTTCAAAGTAACAAGGAGATTATAGTAAACGGTAAGGTTGTCAAGCCGTCTGATGTGATGGGAGAAAAACGCAGAGGCATCAAGGTTGGCATATCAGGGGACACAAGGCCTACTGGAAAACTTGAGGCGTTTTTCAGTGGATGCGATTACATGACATTTGATTCTACATATTCTGATGTATTACGGGACAAGGCAAAGGAGAATTTTCATTCCACTGCAAAAGAAGCTGCAGAGCTTGCCAAAAAGGCAGGCGTCTTGAATTTAATCTTGACACACTTTTCTGCAAGATATGAAGAGACAGACGAGCTTGTAAATGAAGCAAAGACAGTTCATGATTCCGTCACTGCTGCAAGGGATCTTTTAGAGATAGAGATCAAGTGAAAAAATGTGGGATACCATATCTGATGATTTGAAAAATTCAGAAAAGATTGTTTTTGTGACAGGGGCTGGAATTTCCCAGGAGAGTGGGATTCCAACGTTTCGCGGAAAAGATGGATTGTGGAGAAAATATGATCCGATGAAATTGGCAACAATAGATGCATTCTATGAAGATCCAAAACTTGTATGGGAATGGTATGAGGAAAGAAGGCAAAATATTTTTAATGCTAGTCCAAATCCTGGGCATTTATCCATTGCAGAGCTTGAAAAATACAAGACAGTTTCAGTTCTTACACAAAACATTGACGGTCTTCACCAGAGAGCCGGAAGCTCTAATGTATACGAATTGCATGGAAGCATAATTACAATCAAGTGTACTGTTTGTGATTTTAAAAATAAAATAACATCTGGATTTTTGCAGCTTCCTCCTCTTTGCAAATGTGGCAACATACTGCGACCTGATGTTGTATGGTTTGGAGAAGCTCTTCCACAGGATGTGTGGGAGGCTGCAATGGTACAGGCAAGTTCATGCGATGTCATGATAGTTGTTGGAACCTCGCTTGCAGTATCTCCTGCAAATTTGTTGCCTGTATATGCCAAGCAAAATGGAGCCATTTTGGTTGAGGTAAATGTGGAACAGACCCACATGTCACAAGAAATGGACCTGACCTTGAGGACAAGTGCTGCAAAATCCCTTCCAGGACTTGTTGATTTGGTATCATCGCATGCCTAGTTGGTTGTTTTTTCAGATAATTCCATAAAGTGTGAGACAAAATCTAAATTTTATAAGTACAATAACAATAATTTATACAAATTAAAATTATTTTATGCAATAAATCATACTAATTATTAAATAAGATGAGATCGTATAAGAAACAATGCGGAAAGATGCAAATTATGACAAATGAATTTGCGTGACCCTGCGAAAAACGGTACATAGTCAAGTACAATGTGTTTGTACGAATGGCAAGAGAATGCTTTTGCCTATACAGGGTCACGCCATTACACCCTTTCATGTTTTTATAAAATTCTAAATCAAATGTGTGCAGGTCTTATTTTGACAATATTCCGGTTATGGTAGAGTTTTGCATGTTAGATGGGGCATATGCAGATGCATGCAATATTCCATAAACTGTATTGTCTATTGTCATTTCTATGATATGCGGGGTGTTTGGAACATCCTTTACTTCAGCTGTAAACTTGGAAGAGTAAAACGTTCCAGTGAATAATACCGTGTCGCTGTTTTTCATTGTAACTGTAACTGACTTTGTCTGGCCAGACGAGTCATCAAAATTTAGCATGGCGTTATTTCCTTGGTTTGTCGTAGTCAGCTGGACTGTATTGTAATAAGATGGCAAAGTTGGAAGGGCCTGTGTGTTTGGTTCAGTGTTTGATGTTGTACCATCACTAGAATAAGGAGAGATGACAAGACCGCTTGTGACGTTGACTGGTGGAGAGTTTGGTTTTGCTGTTAGTTGAACCACTTGGACTGGATCGCCTACTTTTTCTGGACATTGATCAAGTTGAACTATTCCGGTCAGTTGCTTTTTTCCATTTATTGTCTGGGCCAAATCTGGAACAGAGATCTGACATGTGTTACCAGATTTTTCAAAAACTTGTCCAGTAAAGTTTTGTTGTGTTACATATTGTGGTGCAAGTTGGTAAACAGAAGTTGGAGCGTTGCTTGAAACAATATTTGTTTGATTTGAATTTGCATCTAGTTTTCCTCCCATGCTTATTTCCTTGATGACAGACTTGGAAGCATTGATGACTCCTTTGTCACTTGTTGCCTGGTCAATTTTGTCTTTTACTGTATCAAGTGATGGAACATTCTGGAATAATTTTGATGAATTTGGAACCAGTATGACTAATGTGGCTATAATAATTCCAATTATGATTAATTTTCCTATCAAGTAATTACATGTCTTGAGGTCTTCATAAAAAAGTGCAAATGCACACTAGTTGAGCAAGTGTGATAAAATTTATCATCTATTCTGTTGACTCGGGGGCAAGCCAGTCTATTACTTTGTCAAGATCCTTGGAATGAAGTATCACCTTGATTGGGCCCATGGCAGACTCTTCTGCCTCCTCGCATACTGCAATGACATCAACAAATGCTGCCTGCTTGTTGAGGTAAAACCAGGTGGTGTCTCCCTTGGTGTTGTATCGCATCTGCCTCCGGTAAACCCTGCTGCTTCGATGCTTTGCAATTGTTTCCTGGATCTTGGAGATTGATTCTAGTTCATGCGATATTGCCTTGATGCTGCCTTCCTTGTACTGGTAATCTGTTTCAAGTATGACTTTGGATACTGCAAGCCTTACCTTGTCTGGATCTTCAGATGGGTTTACTGCAGCATAGGCTTCAATTTTGCAGGCAACTTTTGGAGTCTTCAAGTCATCCAGCCTTTTATGACGTTGTATGCAGTGCCAACCAGTTCTTCTATTGTCATGTTGTTGTTTGAGATTGTTTCGTCTGCAAGTGCAATTGATTCGCTCATGCCAACTCCAATCTCCCTTGAATCTCTTTTTGTAAAATCTTCACGATCAGAGGGGGCATCAGATCTGCCGCGCTCTGTTAGAAATTTGTATCTTATATCACCAGATGCATGAATTGCAAGAACTTTGACTGTGCCAATTTTTTTTAATACATTAACTTCGGCAAGTGATCGTACGCCATCTACAAGTACAACATCAGACTTGGAATTTTGGATGCCATCTTTTATGAGCTCAGCAACTGCACCTGGACCATTTTTTTCTCGAAGCTCAATCATGAGTTGTCCAAGATTTGCCCCTGTTGGATCTATCTTTCTTTTTGTTGCCTCTGCCCTCACTGCATCACCCATTGTAATTTTGTCAAACCCTTTTGATTTTAGGCCCTCAGCTATTGTGGTCTTTCCTGCACCAGGCATTCCCGTAAGACATATGATTAGTTTCACACTCACAAATTTCATCCCCTAGTCTATGAAGCTACCGGAAATCATTATAGATGCCATAATCCGAATTTTACTAATGCGCACCTTTGTTGCAGTAGAGATTTCAGATGATAAAATACTGGATGCAATTGCCAAGGTTCAATCTGAATTTAAGATAAAGGCAACTGCTGTCAACAAAAAAAATATGCACTTTACATTGTTGTTTTTGGGAGAGATACCAGAGGATGTTGCATCAAGCGTGAAACAAGCCTTGTCTACTGTTTCATTCAAGCCAATTGAGGTCAAGTTTACACATGTTGGTGCATTTCCAAATCCAAGATCCCCCCGAGTGATATGGATTGGAGTAGATGAAACATCATCAAGACAACTAGTAGAGCTTGCATCACAGGTAGAAAAAAAACTTGAACCGCTTGGATTCAAGTCAGACAAGCCTTTCAAGGCACACCTTACAATATTTAGAATCAAAAACAGGACAGATGATATTTCACATACGATAGAAAAATTCAAGAAAATTGATCTTGACAAGTATACCATGACAGAGTTAAAGTTCAAGCAAAGCATCTTAACTCCTAATGGACCGATATACTCTGATTTACAGGTGGTTTTAGCTCAATGAGTAACGTTTTGGAACAGGCAAGAAAGATAGCAATTCCTGAAAAACAGGAACAGGAAAAGATAGGGGCACTTGCAGAAAAGTTGCTTGGCTTGGTAAAAAAAGAGGCTGTAAATTATCAAGAGGTTGTATCTATAGAGATTGGCGGATCTTTTGCAAAAGGAACTTGGCTCAAGGGCAAGTTAGACTTGGACATTTTTGTCAAGATCAAAAAAGAGACAGATGAAAAGCGATTTGAAGAAATTGGCAACAAGATTGGCAAGGTATCGATGAAAAAGTTTGGTCCGTATGTAAGGTACTCTGAGCATCCATATGTTGAGGCAGTAGTTGAAGGCACCAAAGTAAATGTCGTTCCTTGCTATGATGTAGAAATTGGACAGTGGAAGAGTGCAGCAGACAGGTCATCATTTCATACTAGATTCATACTGGAACAACTAGATGAGCAAAAAAAGAACGAGGTACGATTGCTCAAAAAGTTTCTAAGGGGAGTTGACATTTATGGTGCAGAGATAGCAAAGGAGGGATTTGGGGGATATGTTTCTGAAGTTTTGATTTACCATTATGGTAGTTTTATGAAAGTTTTAGAGGCTGCGGCAAACTTTGTCCAGGGACAAGTGATTGGCAGTCCCACGAAAAAATTTGAGACTGTATTTGTGTTAATAGATCCTGTAGACAGCAACAGAAACCTTGGCACTGCAATCTCTGCACAAAATTTTGGCAAGTTCATACTTGCGGCAAGAGCATACCTGAAAAAACCATCATTGGTATTTTTCAATGGAAAAAATCCAGTAACAGATGTAAAGAATCTGCAAAATGTCCTGGTGGTAAAGTTCAGTTACAAACATCGTAGTCCGGACATAATTTGGGGCCAGGCAAAAAGAGGAGCAACTGCACTGTCAGGCCAATTTGAACTTGGCGGATTTCATGTATTGCGCAAGGGTACCATAGTAGATGAAAAATCAGAGGCTGCAATGCTTTTTCTTTTGCATTCTACAACAATTGAAAAGACCATGGTCAAAAATGGTCCGGACGTATTTAGAAAATTAGAGTCTGAGAGCTTTATTTTGCGAAATTCCAAGAACAAGCTAACTTGGGTAGACGATGAAGGAAGAATCCTATCGGTACAACAAAGGGAGTTTTATGATGCAAAAAAATTCTTACAGTCGCTTTTGAAGAAAAATTTGTCAAAGGCAGGCATCCCAAGTGGAATAATTCCTGACATGAAGCGTAGTTTTAGGGTGCTTGGGGGACATCAGGTGACAAGCAAATCCATTAAAAAGGCTCTGGCTGAGTTAACCTCTACCAATGAACTCATCTTTGGTTCCAGCAAGTAAGCTTGTCAAAGAACCATATTCTCTCATACTAGGATATCCCAAGGCAACAAAAGGCGAACTTGTAAAAAGACACGCCGAGATGAAAAAACTTGGAATTACAGGTGTCTCATTCCAGGGGGAGACAATCCTGAACAACATCCATGTACTTGGAAAAGGCTATGTGGGAGTTGTGGTACTGTCGCGACTTGGCAAAAAAGATGTAGCTCTTAAGATTCGCAGGATAGATTCAAGTAGACAAGAGATGAAAAGTGAGGCAAAACTTCTAAAAATTGCAAATAATGCAGGTGTTGGTCCAAAGCTTGTAAACAGCAGCAAGAATTTTTTGATAATGGAATATGTCGAGGGCAAAAAAATAACTGACTGGGTAAGAGATCTAAAGGGCAGAGGAAGTGCTGCAAAACTCAAGTCTGTTGTAAGACAGGTGTTGGAAGATTGTCACAGACTTGATACGATTCATCTTGATCATGGCGAGCTGAGCTACATCCACAAGCATGTGCTTGTAGGAAAATCTCCATGCATAATTGATTTTGAAAGTGCCAGCACAAATAGAAGAACTTCGAATGTCACGTCTGCAACCCAATCAATATTCATAGGCTCTGCTCTTTCAAGTATTGTCAAAAATATCATAAAAATACCAAGCAAGAAAAAAATGATAGGTCCTCTCAAAAAATACAAGCATGATCAGTCAAGGGAAAACTTTGATGACATCCTAAAGATGTTGGGGTTGGACAAGAGTTGAGCTTACAAGACATCAAGACAAATGCATTAAAAATTTCACTTGCAGTAATACTTTCTGCATTTGCAGTAGAATTTTTGATTGGAATTTCTTCGAACAGTCTTGCACTTGTTACAGACAGCATTCATGCAATATTGGATTCTATTGTAACTGTAGTCTTGCTTGTTGCAGCAAAATGGTCGACAAAACCACCGGACAGGGAACACACCTATGGCCATGGAAAAATTGAGACAATGGGCAGTTTTGTTGCAGGAATCATAATTCTTGTAATTTCATTGTTTTTTGTTTATGAATCAGTATCAAGATTCCAAGAGCCAAAACCCCTAGTTTTGCCAGGAATTTTAGCCATAATAGCGGCAGTGTATACTTTGGGGTCCATCTTCTTTAGAATAGCAATCCTGAGAAGAGCCCTTGAGAAAACAGACGGCTCTACACTTCGAGTAGACCTGTATCATGCTCTCATGGACATGGGTGCAACATCAGTTGCCTTGATAGGAATTGTATTTGTCATAATGGGCTTTTACCAGGGTGACAATATCGCAGCACTAATCCTTGGAGGTTTGCTTGCTGCACTGAGCTTGAAGCTAATCCACAAGAGCGGTCTTGAATTAACTGATGCAATTCCTGCAAACATGGTCAAACGAGTTCAAGACATTGTAAGCAACACTGATGGAGTAATGAAGACAGAATCTGTTCAGATACGCAGATCAGGCAGCGATATTTTTACAGAAATTACAATATCATTGAGTGCTGCATCAAGTTTTGAAGAAGCTCACAAAATTAGTGCAAATGTAGAAAGAAACATCAAAAATGCCATTGCAAATTCCAATGTAACAGTACACTTTGAACCAACTTGGAAGGATGTACCTGCGGATTACATCATAAACAAAGTTGCAACTTCGGTACAAGGAGTAAAAGAGATCCACAATGTGAGCTCATTTTCTTCAGAGAATGGTGTTTTCATAAGCTTGCATGTGATGGTTGACCGAAACATGTCACTTGAAGATGCACATCAAGTATCAGATGAAATAGAATCACAGATAAAAAAATCTATTGCAGATGTAAATCACATTACAATTCATCTTGAACCATATGTTTCGATTCCAAAGAGCACCCCAGTAGAAGACATAACAATAGAGGAGCAGGTCACAAATATTATAAAGAAATATCCAAAGGTGAAAAAAATTGGCAGAGTGATAACATTGCATCTGCAGGATATATTCAAGGTAGACATTGACTGTTCATTTGAAAAGGATCTCACCATAGAAGAAGTTCACGATATTGTTTCTGATATTGAAGACAAAATAAAAAATCAGATAAAAAATGCCCTGGTTACAATACATCCAGAGCCAAGTTAAAAATGACACAAGATAAAGCAATAATATTTCTTAGAAAGGATCCAGCACTGGCTGGCGTCATAGATTTGGTCGGCAAGTATGAACTAAAGAAGAGAAGTGGTCATTTTGCCGTACTTGTAGAATCAATAATCTCTCAGCAGCTTGCAACCAGTGCGGCAGATGCAATTTTCAAGAGATTCAAGGGCCTGTATCCAAAATTTCCTACTGCCTCTGAGATTCTTGCTACAAGAAAATCCAAACTTCGTGCAGTTGGGCTATCTAGCATGAAGATAGAGTACCTAAAAGATTTGGCAAGACATGTCAACGAAGGAAAATTGAACATGAAGACAATTTCAAAGATGAGTGACGAAGATGTGATAGAACATCTAACCCAGGTAAAGGGAATAGGGAGATGGACTGCAGAGATGTTTCTTATTTTTTCTCTTGGAAGACAAGATATTTTTCCTGTAGGTGATCTTGCTTTGAGAAAAGGTGTCCAGATGTTATTTTCATTACCTGAAATGCCAAAACCAAAAGAGGCTGAAAAACTTGGTCAAAAATGGAAGCCGCACAGAACTGTAGCAACATGGTATCTTTGGAAGAGTTTGAGACAGTTCAACAAGATTTGAGTTAGCTATTTGTACGAGAAATATAGAACATGACTACACAATTAAAATTGTAACATATCAAAACAAGCGATTAAGTAATGTTCTTTGAATGTTTTATTATATCTGAATTATCATGAGCATTCTTGAACACTTTCCAGAGGAATTCAAACCAAGAGAAATACAAAAAGAGATCTTGAAAGGAATAGAGGAAAAGATCAAATCAGGATACAAGACAATTATCTTGTCTGCACCAACAGGAGTTGGAAAATCTCTGATTGCTGCAACTCTTGCAAGATATTTTGGTAGCTCTTTTGTAGTTACTGCATCCAAACAATTACAGGATCAATATTCCAAAGACTTGAAATTTCTCATGCCAGTAAAGGGAAAATCAAATTTTGCGTGTCTTAAACTGATGGAACAGGAATCAATTGAAAAATCAGATACTAGAAGTGCAGTCCAGAAGGGCCTTACTTGTGAGAAAGGTCTCTGTGAAGAGATAACAATGAAGGACGGAAAGAAAGTCAAGGAGATTTGCCAGTTTAAACCAAAACTGGGAGAACCTCAAGACATTACCAAGGAACTGTGTCATTATTATGAACAAAAATATCGTGCTCTAACTTCGCCTCACTCCATCTGGAATTATGCTGCATATTTTCAATTAATGAGGTTCAACAGAAAGGCCTATGAAGAATATGTCAAAAAGCCAATAGCAATTTTTGATGAGGCACACAAGGTAGAAGACCAGATTATCCAGTTCATAGGTGTAGACATCTACAATGTATACTTTACAGAGTGTGGAATAGATGCAAAAAAGTTTGATGATCTTGGTGATATTGATACAATAGCAAAGTTGCTTGAGGGTTTGGCAAAATCATATGCAAAACAGATACTTGATTTGCAAGAAAGCAGAGCATTTATGTTAAATCCAGATTATGCTACGCTTGCAAAATTAGAATCAAGATATGAAAAGATGTCAAATTCCTATGTAGAAATAAATTCAAACAAGAATAATTTTGTGGTAAATGATCCATTCAAAGATGAAAGAGGAAATTTCAGATCAGTCTCTATCAAGCCACTTGACATTTCAAAATATGTCAAGGCCTTTTTTGACATTGAGAATCAAGTTTTCATGTCTGCAACAATAGATAAGGATAGTTTTTGTGAAAATGCAGGACTTGATCCGTCAAAAGTGGGATTTGTGGATACTCCAAGATCTCCATTTCCTCCCGATAAGAGAAGAATTAATTTTCTTAATACAAGAAAACTAAGTTATTCTTCAAGTAGAGATGATGAACTTGCGGTCATAAAAAAAATTGATGATATAATGTCACAACATGGTACAGAGCGAGGCCTGATACTTACTTCGTCAGAGAAGAAATGTTTAGACATAAAAAATAATCTCTCTGAAAAAAATAGACAGCGAATCAGAATATGTCACAGTAGAAATGAGAACGGTATGACTCAAGATGAGGTATTGCAGGAACACTCTTTTGATGAAGATGGTGTCTTATTGTCATCGTCATTATGGGAAGGAGTTGACTTGAAAGATGACTTGTCAAGATTTCAGATAATAGCAAAGGTTCCATATCCAAACCTGAGTGAAAAAAGAACCAAGAACAAGATGCAAAAGTTTCCTTTGTGGTACAAATCACAGACTATGACAAAGCTACTGCAAGGTTTTGGTAGATCAATTAGGAGTGAAGAGGACTGGGCAGTCACGTATGTTCTTGATACTGCTGCAAGTGATCTTTTGCTTCAATCAAAATCAATGATTCCAAAATCATACCAAGATGTACTTGGATTTCCAAGTTATGAATCAAGTATGAAATCCACTGCGTAGGAAAAGTTTTCTGAGTTAAAAAAAGCACATATGGGAAATCAATTCGTAATTGCATGTACTGATTTGTCAGGTAGATCAGTCAAGGTAAAGACAAATCTGGAACCCTCAAATTCAGTTGTTCCTTCTCTTTCCCAATTTACTTTGTAAGATTTGATCAGGTGGCCACCCACTATTGAGATTGTCTTTGGCACGTCTTCGAAGAGCTTTTCTACCTTTTCTTTGTCCCTTGTCATAAGCAGGGATCTTCGCCTCTTCATGAGATACTTGATTGCAACATTCTTGTGCATGTGTCCTTCTACCTCAATTTTCTCGTTACCAAGGTCAATAGTGAATTTTCGTTTTCCCATGGGCCTGTTACAATCACAATTATACAAAAAAGGTGGTTGACAATTTGACATTAGCAAGTAGATTGTAAATTATGACAAAATTTGCTTTGCATGAGACATGAGAAGAGATGAGATAGGTTTTATATCATATCACAAGATTCTATCACAAGATTCTATCTTTTTCGTGCAATCTTCCAGGCGTTTTGTATATTTTCCATTCCAATATGTGAATAAAACGAGTCTGCCTCTGGTGCCGATAGTAAAAGTATCATTACTTCATCTCCAAGTGTTTTTTGTGCTGTCTTGAGTAGTTTTTTTCCAATTCCAAGATGTTGATATTTTTTATCAACTGCTAAATCGGATACATAGCAACAATAACTAAAATCAGTTACAGCGCGTAGTATTCCGACTAGATTCTTTTCATCTCTTGCACATATTATCAGATTTGCATTTTCAATCATGCGTTTAATTCTACCAATATTTTTGGCAGGCCTTTGTATCCCTGAACTAACAAAGAGTTTGGATACCTCTTTTGGTTTCAAATCTGGATTTATCAAGTATGATATTTTCATAGATTTTGTTGTCTTGATTTATCTATACAAAATCTAATCTTAACTATTTCCTGTACATGGTGGGGCCGGCCGGACTTGAACCGGCGACCTCTAGCACCCCAGGCTAGCATCATAACCAAGCTAGACTACGGCCCCTCAAGGTGCTGGCTATTGTTGAAATTATTAAATTGTAGGATTGAATTGATGTCAAAAAATTTGTGTTTTGAAATCTAGAGCCACTTTTTCAGTCTTTCTTGTTCAAATTTTTCTTTTTCTGTAAAATGTTCTGTTGATGTAGTTTTTAGTTGTGTTATAGGATCTGGAGTTGCAAACATGTCAACTTGAATATATCCTGCAGTTCCCTTGCCAGTCTCAAGAAAACATCCGCCCTTTCCGTCAAAGGCTGCAGTCTCTAGTTCATTTTTTATTTGTGAAATGATGTTTCTTGCAACAGTTACTCCCTCTGCTTCTGCAAAAATTCCTGCTTTTGGTACGGCAATCTTGTCTGTTACCATTATTTGGTTGACATCACCTATTGCGTATACACGATCATATTTTGTTTTACAAGTTTTATCGACTGCCACAAACTTTCCGTTTTCGGCAAAACCAGACTCTATTACAACTGACGGGACCTTATGAGGAGGAACAGAGATTAAAATGTCAAAGCTTGCCTCCCCGTTTTCAAATTTTATTTTATTTGGCTCAACTGCAATAGTTTTGTGATTTCCCAGGAATTCTATTTTCTTTGATTTTAGGATCTGCAATATTTCTTCACTTACTTGTGGACCTCCTGCCGGAAGCGTGATTGGAGTTGGGCTGTAGAAATCTATTTGGATAGAATCACTTGATCCTGTTTCTTCAAGAACAGATCGGATTAAAAGTGCGGCCTCAAATGGGGCAGGAGGGCATTTGTATGGAAGACCAGTAATTGCCATTACAATTTTGCCTGATTTCATCTGTCTTAGCGTGTCTCTAATTTTTGGAACATCGTTGATGTCATAAAGAATAAAGCCATTCTCCTTCAAACCTGGAATTTGATCTGGTGCAAGCTCTACTCCCAGTGCTATTATCAGATAATCATAATGAAATTGTCTATACTTTGTTCTAACTGATTTGTTTACAGGATCTATTTTTAACACATCTTCATTTACAAATTCAATACCCTTTTTGGCAACATTTTCCAAGTTTCTTTTAGAAAGTTCAAACTCTCTTGTTCCGTTGATTATCCAGAGTTTAACTAGGTCCATCATGAACCAGTCTTTTTTATCAATTATTGTGATTCGCGTATCCTGTGTAAGATTTTCCCTGAGTTCATTTGCAGCAGCAAGGCCTCCAAAACCTCCTCCTAAAATTACAATGTTTGTTGGTCTCATATCAGAGAAACATTATTTTTCTTGTGTAGTTGGTCTGATTGTAATTTCGTTTACATTCATGTGAGGTGGAGATTCAAGTGCAAAAAGTATCGAGTTTGCAATATCTTCTGCCTTCAGAGACTGGATTGTTTTTGAATGCGTTACAAATGCTTCAAGAGATTTGTCAGTAATGGTATTGGTAAGCTCGGTATCCACGATTCCAGGCTCTATTGTTGTAACTCGGATATTGTTTCTAACAGATAATTCCTGTCTGAGTCCTTCGCTAAAAGCCCATACTGCAAACTTGGTTGCACAATAAACACTACCTGCAGGAAAGACTACCCTACCTGCAATTGATGAAATATTTACGATATGACCAGATTTTTGTTGAATCATATGAGGAATTGCGGCTGCAGTGCAGTACATCACACCTTTGATGTTTACGTCAATCATTTGTTCCCATTCATCTATTTTGAGATTCTTGACAAAGCTCAGGGGCATCAGACCTGCATTATTTACAAGCATGTCGATTTTATTCCATTTTTTTATTGCAGCATTGATTAAATTTTCACAATCACTGCGTTTTGTTACATCACATGATACCGTAATACATTCTCCGCCAATTTTTTCAATATCTTTTTTGAGTTGTTCTAATTTGTCAACTCTTCTTGCACCAACTGCAACCTTTGCACCAGCTTTTGCTATTGCCATGGCAGTTGCATATCCTATTCCGCTACTAGCGCCTGTGACTACAGCTACTTGACCTTTTATCATACTGAAAACTATTTTTCATCACACTGTCCTTCGTAAATAAGTTTTGTTAATTAATGAAAAGTACATTTGTTCACTAACACTAATTTAGGATCTCGTCTGATTACAAATTATGGAACAATTTGACTGTGCATATTGTGGAGAAACGCAAGACTTACCTTTTGAGTGCAATTATTGCAATGACAAGTTTTGCGCAGAACATAGGTTACCTGAATCGCATAGATGTGTCAAGCTATTCCAAATAAGAGCAAAGAAATTTGGAGAAAAAAAGATCCAAAGAACAAAAGGAATAGGTAGGCAAAGTTTCATCAAGAGAATTTTTGGAAAGTTTGGTTAGTACAGGGCTTTTTGTGGATCAAGTTTTGAACGCTTTGCTTGGTAAAACAGAGCAAATGCCAATGCAAGCAATACACCAGCTGTGAGCCAATGAGCAACCTGCATTGTAAGATAGGCTATTCCAAATCCCACACACATTACGGCCTGGGTCATTAGTTTTATCCAGTTTGCAATCTTGGCTGTTCTACAGATCATTTCTATGATAAATAATCCGGCAACTGGATACAGTATGATTTCAAAGTAGACATCTAGATCTATTCCGTTATGCATACAATCTTCACTGTATAGGCTGTCTAATTTCTAGTCTTCCCAGCTTACCTTTACTGCTATTTTCTTTCCAATCAAAGACCGTGCATTTTCAAAGGGCAGTGTAGCAACATCTTCTGCCTCAAATGGTCCATATGATTGAAGATCCGTACCCATTATCTGATCCATTGGCTTGAGAAATCGTACTGCTATTGATCTGGCTCGATGGTTTTCTCCAACAGTCTCTAAAAGCTTTAGTCTTCCATTGAGTGTTGCAGAAAGTATAGTTTCTTTTCTCTGTCGCAGCTCATCTTCAGAATCCAAAATGAATCTCTCTTCATCAAGTAGATTAGAATAATCAATTTCATCCAATGATGTTGCCTTTTCAATTCTAATCTTCAAAAGAATTGAAGTCATTTCTGTTATCATTTTTACTAGTGATTCAGTAATCTTTGATTCTACTCCATCATAATCATGATTCTTTATGTTGCCAAGAAATTCTGCAATGTTATGATACAAGTTAGGGTCTACCTCTTGAACCGTATCGTTTTCTACTTCGCGAAGAAGAATGGCATACAATGAATTTACATCAATTTTTTTTGTTTCTGACATTTCCATATCCAACAATACTTAAATCATAGACCCCTTTGTGTTATGATCAAGGTGCAAAATTGCCATATAAAGTGATTGGTGGAGAACCAGTACCCGTTTCCTATTCTGCTGAAGATGTTTTCTCAAAAATAAAGCACGATCAGATAAAATTTATCGATTTACAATTTACAGGCCTTAGAGGAAGGTTCCATCACACAACAATCTCTGCAAATCTGTTTACTCCACAACAAATGCAAGATGGTCTGCCAAAACTTGATGGTTCCTCAATTGTGGGATTTGCATCAATAGAAGATTCGGACATGGTCTTAAAACCAGACCCTAGCACTTTTGCAATAATCCCTTGGATGGGAAATGCAAAGACTGCTAGATTGATTTGTGATGTTTATTGGGGTAAAGACAAAGGCAGGTTAGAGTCAGACCCAAGAGGTATTGCACAAAAGGCAGAAAAGTATCTAAAAACCCAGGGATTTGACAATAGCTATTGGGGTCCAGAGGTGGAATTCTTTGTATTTGACAAAATTACATGGGATGTACTTACTCCATACAAGGGACAGTCATACTCGATAGAATCCAAGGAGGCACCATGGAACCAAGAGGGCAAGGGCTATCCAATGGCATTAAAGAAAGGATACTACCCAAGCACACCAGCAGATACACTAACAGAATTTAGAAATGATTGTGTAGAATGTTTGAATGAATATTTTGGAATTTTGTGTGACAATCATCACCATGAAGTAGCTACCGCAGGACAATGTGAAATTGATATACGATATGACAATTTGACAAATGCTGCAGATGGAGCACAGACATACAAGTATGTCATAAGAAACATTGCCAAAAAATACGACAAAGTTGCAACCATGATGCCAAAACCAATTTCAATGGATGCAGGTTCTGGAATGCACACAAACGTCAGCTTGTGGAAAGATGACAAGAACATATTTTATGATAAAGATGACAAAGAAGAGGTTAGTCAAATTGCAAGATACTATTGTGGAGGAATCATGAATCATGCAAGAGCATTGTCTGCAATAGTTGCACCAACCACAAACTCTTATCATAGACTAGTTCCAGGCTATGAGGCACCAGTGTATATTGCATGGAGCCCAAGTAACAGATCAGCAATAATTAGAATTCCATCTCACTTTAAGGGAGAAAAATATTCCAAGATTAAAAGAATTGAATTCAGAGCACCTGATCCATCATCAAACCCATACCTAGTGTTCGCAGCTGTGCAAGCAGCAGGACTAGACGGAATCAAAAAGAAGATGGATCCTGGCGACCCAGTTTATGAGGATATTTACAAGATGACAAAAGCTCAGAGAGCTGCAAAAGGAATCAAGGACCTACCTGCAACTTTGGGAGAGGCATTAGATGAATTGGAAAATGATAGGAAATTCCTTGCACCAATCTTTTCAAATGAAACCATTGACAGAATAATTGAGATAGAAAGGACAGACGATCATGAGATTTCAATAAGACCTCATCCACACGAATTCTATCTTTACTTTGATATCTAGACATACTCAAAGCATAAAATCTACGGCATTACAATTCTTGAAAAATCTAAGAATCTAGATTCTTCCTATTGCACCGTACACAAGGAACAATGCAAGTGAAGTAACTGCCAGGCCAATAATCAGATAAGCCTTTTTGTGCTTTTCAGCAGTGGCAGCCTTGTATATGGAAACAGTTCCTGCAAGACCAACAAAGAGAATTAGTGTTCCAGAAATTACTGGATCCCAACTACTGTGAGTAATTACAGGATAGAACATTCCCGAAAGTAATGCAAAGAATGCTACAAGATAGATGTATTTTGCGCTAGCTAGAATTTTGGTTCCGCCTATTTGCATAGAGTTTCTATCTAGAATAGTCAAATAAACTTTGAGAGAAATATTGGACTGGTCTATTACATATCCATGCCAGGCATGCCCATTCCACCCATGCCACCCATTCCAGGCATTCCTCCCATTCCACCCATACCTCCCATGCCTTCAGCTCCTGGCGGTGGTCCTGCGGATTTTGCAGTGGCAATAACATCATCGATTCTTAGTATCATAGATGCTGCTTCTGTTGCGCACGTGATTATTTGGATCTTGACAGAGAGTGGCTCAAAGATATCACTAGCATGCATGCTAGCAACTTGGCCAGCCATAACATCAATACCTGTCCATTTGTTTCCTTTGAGTTGCTTTGAACGCAATGATGCCAATGTATCAATTGGATCCATTCCTGCATTCTCAGCAAGTGTGATTGGAATTACTTCTAAAGAATCTGCAAATTTTTCTACTGCAAGTTGTTCTCTGCCTTCAAGTGTTTTTGCCCATTCACGTAATTTTGTTGCAGCATAAGTTTCGGGTGCACCTCCACCTGCCACTATCAATGGTTTTTCCATTACATCCTTTACAACCATTAATGCATCATGAACTGATCTTTCTACTTCATCTACTACTCTTTGAGAACCTCCTCGTAAAAGAAGAGTAACTGCCTTGGGGTGCTTGCAGCCTTCCACAAAAACCCATTTGTCAGTCTCTACTTTTCTTTCTTCTACTAGTTGAGCAGAACCAAGATCTTTTTCAAACAAGTCATCGAAATTACTAATAAGTCTTGCACCTGTTGCTTTTGCAAGTTTTGTCATGTCACTTTCTTTTATTCTTCTTACTGTAAGTATTCCAGCTTTTGCAAGATAGTGTTGTGCCATATCATCAATTCCCTTCTGGCAAAATAGGATATTTGCACCTGAAGCAATTACCTTGTCCACCATATTTTTGATCATTCTTTGTTCTTCATCAAGAAATGATTTCATTTGTTGCGGGTTTGTGATGTTTATCTTTGCGTCAAACTCTGTTTTGTCAATCTCAAGTGCGTTGTTGACTAGAGCAATCTTTGCATTATCAATTTTCTTTGGCATTCCACTGTGAACAACTTCTTTGTCGAGAACTATACCCTTGATAATTGCGCAATCCTTGATAGAGCCACCTGCTTTCTTTTCTACTTTAATATCATCAATGTCAACTAGATATCCGTCTTCTTTCTTTTCAGCCACTGCAATTACAGATTTTACAATCATGTCAGCAAGGTTTGCTGAATCTCTTCTGACAAGTTTTGTCTGCATTGATGTTCTTGCAATTCTCTCAAGTACATCTTTGTCAGTTGCAGTTACCTTGTCTGCAATCTTTTCTAAGAGTTCTACTGCCTTTTGAGCAGCTTTTCTATAACCATCGACAATAATTGTAGGATGTACATCTTGCAAAATCAAAGACTCGGCATTTTCCAATAATGCACCTGCTAGTACCACAGCTGATGTTGTTCCATCGCCTACCTCGTTATCTGTTGCTTTTGAAATTTCAACTAGCATTTTTGCAGCTGGATGTTGAACATCAATTTCTTTTAGAATAGTAGCACCGTCGTTTGTAATTGTAACGTCACCTAGAGAATCAACTAACATTTTATCCATTCCGCGTGGACCAAGACTGGAATGAACGATTTCGGCAATCAGTTTTGCTGCTGCGATATTGTTTTTCTGGGCGTCACGACCTTTGGTTTGTTGGGCGCCGTCCTTTAGAATAACAACTGGTATACCGCCAGAAGAAGACTGAATCGACATATTTGCAAGAGGTCAATTTTCCCTTATTATGTCTTATGAGATCAAAAGCCTTTACACCTGAAATAGATAATTTTTAACACTGCCGAACGATGTTTTTAAATTAGGAAAACTGTCGGAACTAGACATGTCTCGTTCTTCGCCACGATCATCTTACAATGAAGTGCTTTCAATGCTCAAGACTCACAATCAATGGTTTGCAAATTCAATTCCTCTAATTGCAAGTGAAAATGTTACAAGTCCGGCAGTTCGAGAGGCAACAATTTCTGACTTTGCCAATAGATATGCGGAAGGTTGGCCTGGTGAACGAGTTTATGCAGGTTGTATCTACATTGATGAAGTAGAGTTCAAGTGCATGGAACTTGCAAAAAAATTATTCAAGGCAGAGTTTGTTGATGTAAGGCCAATTTCTGGCGTTGTTGCCAATTTAGCTATCTATTCAGCATTTACAAATCCAGGAGATACAATGCTGGCACCTTCCATTCCATCAGGTGGTCATATATCACATGGAAAGAAAGAACATGCGGGTACTGCAGGTCTTGTCCATGGATTAGACATTGAATTCTATCCATTTGATGTAGAAGAGATGACAATTGATGTTGACAAGACAAAAGATAAAGTCAAAGAACTTGAAAAAGCTGGAAAGATTCCCAAACTAGCAATGTTTGGTGGTTCAGTGTTCTTGTTCCCGCATCCAGTTAAGGAACTTGCAGATTTTCTGAAAAGTTACAATATGTTTGTCAATTATGATGGTGCTCATGTTGCAGGCCTCATTGCAGGTGGACAATTCCAAGATCCATTAAGAGAAGGTGCAGATGCCATGACAATGAGTACACACAAAACTTTGTTTGGTCCTCAAGGTGGAATGGTCTGTTCATTTGAAAAATATGGTGAAGGAATCAAGAGAGCCACATTCCCTGGAATGACCAGTAATCATCACTTGCACCACATGGCAGGAAAAGCAATCGCCTACGCAGAGATGTTAGAGTTTGGTAAAAAATATGCAGTCCAAGTCATAAAGAATGCAAAGGCACTTGCAGAGGCACTCAACTCATTTGGTTTTTCAGTACTTGGTGAAAAACGAGGATTTACAAAATCTCACCAGATAGTTGTAAATGTACTTTCATTTGGAGACGGTGGATCAATTGAGGCAGATCTTGAAAAAGCAAACATAATCGTAAACAGACAGCTCATACCAGGAGACATCAAGGCGGGACGAAACTATTTCCATCCAGGTGGAATGAGACTGGGTGTTGCAGAACTCACACGACTTGGCATGAAAGAATCAGACATGAAACAAGTGGCTGAATTTATCAAAAAAGTAGTAGTAGACAAAAAGGACAAGAAAAAAGTGGCACTAGAAGTTAAGAAATTTAGAAAAGACTTTCAAAAGGTTCGCTATTGCTTTGAAAGCAAGCATGGCGGTTATGATTACATCAAGATCCGCTAGGCAAAGTCTGTAAGAATAGACTGACTACTTTCTTCTTTACCAAATACTAGCTCTAGTTCATCCAAGAGAGAAAGTACACGGCCTCTAAGATATGGTGTAATTGTATACTTGTTTAGCATTCTTCTTGCAAGCTTGAGATATTTTTGTACAGATGGCCTGGTCATGGTTTGAATTAGTTTATTGTCACATTCAAAACATTTTCCCACTAGAGGAACTCTTCTGTAACTTGCACCGCATGCTGTACATCTAAAAGATTGTCCGGAATAAGCTCGGAGGTTACCCATGATATCTGGAAGCAGGTGAGTCGTCATCACCATTGATACCACTTCGCTTGGGTCAACTGCATTTATGATGTCTGCAGTTCTGATTTGCATGTCAAGCTTCTCAAGTAATGAACCTAGTGTAGAGTAGGCACTTCTTGATTTTGATGTGGTCAGAGTTGACGTAGGATGTGTAAAATCATGTCCAAGAAATTGTCTTTCTGTTTCTAATCTTGATTTTAGGATCTCAACATCTTTGATCTCACTTGCTTTTTCTTTTTTCAGAGTAGACTCAAAGAATGAAAGCGGATATGCCTTTACAACCTCAAAGTTGTGAGCTTGTCTTTGTACTTCCTGAGGAATCACAATAGGTTGGACAAGTAGTGGTGCATCCATCAATCCACCTATTCTGTCAGACAAAAATAATCTTGAGAAATTAAGCAAACTGTCCATTAACAACATTATAGAATCTGCATCACCATCAGCATCACGTCTTTTTGCAGAATGCCATACTGCAGTTCCAAGACACACTTGGGTATTGGTATATCCAATTATTCTGCCTACAATTCCAACAGATGTATGTGGTGCAAGACCAATGATAAGATGACCTACCAAGTTATCAGTGCTTTTTACATTGTAAAATGGCTGACGTCCAAAGAGTTTTGCAAGCTCTCGGTCAATATACTGACAGACAAAAACAAGACTGTCTCCACATTCTTTAGGAATTATCACATCTTGCACTCTTAGTTCAACAAGCTGATCAGAGTTTTCAAGCGGATTGCCGTTTGTATCATGAGTGTATCCAAGTTCTACTAGTTTTTCCGGTGTCGTTCCAATCCAAGAAGGTTTGAAGTGTGAGAGTGGGGCATTTGTTGTATCAAATCGGATTGTTCCATCCTTGAATACATTGAGTCCAAGACTCTGTCTTATCAGACCCTTTTCAAGTGGCTCTGGCACTCGGTCTTGGTTTATGAGTTCCTTTACACCCTTGAATGGCTCTTGGGCCCTAAATCCAGTCCTCTCTTGGGCAGCATATAGTAGATCTTTGAGGGGAAATGAGCGATACGAGTGTCCCTTTGCTCGTGATTTGCACTTTGGGCAATAATCCGTATCAAGCTCATCTCTACATTTGTTACAAATGAAAATCGTACTTGTTTTTGTATTGCATTTTGGACATGATATGCTAATACAAGGTACATTACAATTTTTGCAGAATCTGTTGTATATGTTACAGTAAAAGTTTGGTTGTTTTGCAGCCTTGAGTAAATCACGAGATGCACCACCTTTGTTTCCCACTGGAAACAAAGTATGAACTGGAGGTTTCATTTTTCGTAGTGCAGCTTTTTCTGGCCTTCCAACTCTTACTCCAATGGAGGTAGAAAATTTGTTGGGTATTTTTATGCCAGATGATTTTGTAATAATTTGAGGAACAGAGAGATCTTTTTCAAGTTGGATTGGTTTTCTAAATAATAAATAAAAGAAAACCTTGGCCTCTACATCTTTTAGGAGAATGGTACTGCCTGCAACTTCATGAGGAACACCCAGTTTTTCTAGAATGTCCTTTGTCTCAATTGGATAAATAATGAGATCTGATTCAGATTTTGTGGGTTTGAGAATTTTTTCAAATTCCTCAATTGTAATTTGATCCCAATAGTAGAGATAATGTGGATGAAGGCCAATGCCAAAATTCAATGATATCCTAAATGCTTCTTCTAGATCAGGTATTTTGTTTACATAACTTAGAAGTTCAGTGTCATTTGGTTCGTATTTTGTTATTTTGTCTTGTAATTCTTGGGCCCAAAACTCTTCTACATATCCAGTCGGTACAAGCTCGGCATTGTTTTCCAAGAAATCTCCATAACTAATCAAAATGTCTCCAAGATGTAGAATCTTTCCAATATGTGGTTTTAGCTGAATTCCATGTGCAGTATCTTTTATTTTTACAACATTGCCATTAGTTAGTCTGACAATTGGTGTATCGATCGAGTCCACAAAGGCTACTGTGGAAGCTTTTCCAGGAACGTCAAGTTTGATCTGAGTACCCACAGCAATGGCATGGTCAAGTATCTCTGCAACTACCGGATGAACACCAATTGAGGCAAATCCTGTATTGCATGAACGACCGTATCTTAATCGAAATCCTCCTAGTTTTTTAGGCATGGAAAGTACTGATCTTCCTGTAATCACCTCTCTCATTCTATGAGCCGCTGCATCTGCATCGCCTGTCTGGATGGCTCCTTTGAGGTCCTTGAGCCAATCCCAACCATCGAGTTTGTACAATTCAATGAGTTTGAGTAGTTTACGGGATCTTCCAATGAGTCCGTCATTTAGTACACGAAGGGCTCCTCCTCGTACTCTATTGGTGCCTATTCGTACCATGTTTCGATGACTGACAATCTCAACCAGGTCTGTATCTACACCATCAAGTTCAACTGGAAGATTAGAGATGACATTTATCACATCTTGATCTGGAACATGAAATTGAAAGCTCCCAACTTCTCTTTCGTACACCCTCAACTCCTCTACAAACCTACCAGTCTCATCATCAAATGAATTGGCCTGATATTTTGCAAGTCCGGCTATCTTTCGTACATGATCTGCAATAAGCATAGTAGAGGCAGCCTCTGTTCCTCCTGCTGATCTGATAGGACCGGCAAATGATACAGACAGATATTCAGAGCCGTCTGCATTTTTCTTGATCTGAACCTCGCTTATTCCTTGGAGTGGTGCAATAGTGACTCCCTCTGTAACTATGGCCAAAGCCACACGCACGGCAAGATCAAGTTTTTCTTGAAGTCCTGTATCAGGTCCAGAGTATTTTCCTTGTGCAATGTCTTCTGCAAGCTTGAGGGCGGCTAATTCTTTGGTGGTATTTTGAATAAGAGATCTAAGATTGTCAGTTACGTCAATGTCGTGCATTTTTGATACACGATCTGCAAGATCAAATGCAATCTTTGGTTCAACCATACCAGAAGAGTCTGCAAGTGTTGCTTTTGCAGATGCAGCCTGCTCAAAAATAGTAAAGACTTCCTCAGATATCTTGGTGTAATAGTCAAAATAGTCATGAGGCATTGGGACTTCTTTAAGTCTCAATGCTAGGTTCTCAGACATGTTATTTCCTTACAGATTGGATGGTTTTTACGATATCGGAAATCGTTTTGAAACTTCCACCCTTCTCAATGAAGGTTCCAATCACTATGGCATCTGCGCCAGCCTTGGCTATCTCTTCAGCAGTTTCTGGGCTACGAATACCTCCTCCCACTATGAGAAATCCCTTGAAAAGTTTCCTTACTGCGGCAACCATCTCAGGTTTTACATTAGATTTGGCTCCAGAACCTGCTTCAAGATATACAAATCTCATTCCCATGAACTGTGCAGATAGCGCATACATGACGGCTAGGCCAGGTTTGTCAAAGGGAATTGTTCTTACCGAGCCTACATGCCAGACGGTAGTTCCTTCACCAATAATGATGTAGGCTGTAGGAAGGGCTTCAAGGCCAAATCTTAGAACACTTGGTGCTCCTAGGGCTTGTGCTTGTGAGATAAAATATGGATTATCTGAATTCAAAAGTGAGCTAAATAGTATTGCATCAGCGCCTGGAACCACTCCTGTAACGTTACCAGGAAAGAGGATGACCGGTATCTTTACTGCTTTTTTGATGCTAGATACAGTTTCAGTCATGGTGAGCTGATCCGTGGCTGATGAACCGCCAACCAAAATAGCAGAGGCACCATTCTTTTCTGCATTTTTTGCTAAAGTTGAGGCAGACTGTCCTGCAGAGTTTTCAGAGTCAATTAGTACAAAGAGAAGTGTACCTTTTTTCTTCCTAATAGTATGAAGATAATTTTCTGTCTTTTGCATACGAAGTGGTTGAATACCTATTGATTAAAAGTTTAATTGAATATAGTTATACAGATTTGTATAGCTATGAGCAACTCTCCTGGTGATAATTTTAATAATATTACAAGGCAAATTATAGAAAAATCATTATTTACTGAAAGACAAATTGAAATTATTTTAAAACGTAGGGACCTTGCAGACTCCCAGTTTACTATCAGTAAAGGGGCATTTTATCGACAAGTAACCCAGTGTAAAGACAAGTTGACAGCACTCTGCTATTCATGGATCCTGCTTAGGGGTCTAGGCGTGCTCAGTGATGATGATATGGATGTGATAAATCGTCTCTCTGAGCAGGTTTCTGTGATTAAAAGTAGTGATGTTTTTCCAGAACGTGAGGAAGAAATCATGTCTGTGATACGAGAACTACTAAAACGAACTTGCAAGCTATGATTTGGCTTCAAAAACAGGCATGTTTTCATGAAGTGTTGTGATTAGTTGTGATAAAACATGTTTGATATTGATGTGTAAGGTGTGAAATAATTTTACTCAAATATGATAAATCACATCATCTAATGTAACACCGTGATGTTAGTAGATATCCCAGATGTAGGTGTCATTTTAGGTGTCTTTGCTTCGTTTATTGGTGGACTTGTAGCAGTTAGTGTATACAAGAAGGTAAAACCACGGTTAGTATCAGAGGCTGAAAATGCAAAAATTTTAACAGAACGCCTACAATACTATGAAAACTTGTTAATTGATATGAAAATTCGTTTAGATTCATTAGAAATGACACAAGAAGTAGAGGAGATTCCCCAGGCACAAATTTCCAAGCCAAAGGAACAAAAAATACAACAGGAACCCCCTGTAATGGTCAAAGAAGAGAAACCAAAGGAAAGAATGCAAAATATGCAGTTTGGTAATGCTACTGATCATGTATTACGATTAATCACAGAGAAACCTATGACATCACGTGACATCCAGGTCACAATAGGAAGGACTAGGGAACACACATCACGTATGTTAAAGAAGTTGTTTGAGGAGGGTTTGGTTGAAAGAGACATGTCAACAAAGCCATTTTCCTACAAAATAACCGACAAGGGCTTGACAAGAATAGGGGTTGTCAAGGTAGCTCCGGCCCAGTAATTTTTGGGACAATAATAATTTTAGACCAAGAAACCAGGTTTCGTTTTTGATAATTTTTTGGTTAGGCTAGTCCATAATTCTTTCATTTTTCTGTCAAAGTCATCTAAAATCATAGTAAATTAATAATCCTAGATAATACTAAATTCTTAAATTATTGTTCTTATAATATTATAACATGCCTAATGAGCAATTAATCAAAATTACCACTGCAGGAACGATTTCTATTCCTAAGGACTTTAGAAAATTTCTGGAGCTTCAGAAAGGAGATTATGTGAAGATTGTAATAGATGGCGATCATCTAATAGTCAAAAAGGTAACAATCTCCTAAATCGAGTTCTTTTCTCTTTGGGCTATCTTTAGTATCTGATAGGACCATTCTTTTCCCTGTTTTTCCCTGGCTACTTTCCCCTTTACAGCAAACCGTGAGAGATATGTGGATATCACACTCAGTTTGATTGGTTCCTCATACTCGTCTTCATATTTTTCCAATATCATTGAGGAGGTAAACTTGCCTATTGGAAAGTTCTTGTCTATAATATTCCATATCTTGGCGCCGACAGAATCCAATTGGGCTACCGCTTCTGGTTCTTCAATATTCATCAAGTTCATTAATTCGAATATCTTTAGCATCTTTTCACGGGTAACATTACCCTCTAGACTAAAGTTGTACTTGGCTCCATCCGAGTCTTCCAAGTCTATTCTGATTCTTTTTCGGGCCATTGGGATCGATCTGGTAACCCATTAACACTTGAACAGATCATAGAAGAATTGTTAACACATGGGTTTGTTAACATTCACTGCCTAGCCCATGAAGGGGTGTTTTTAACATCTTAACAGCCCCTTCGAGCCTTATATTCAAATATCCTTAAAATCCACGCCTGGAGTGGAAACAAAGGGGTATCTTTTAGGATATTAACAATGTTAAGACCTATCTTCACGCCTAGACTGGAAATTAAGGGGTCATTTTGGGCTTTTCTGAACCTAAAGTTAACAAAAAGTTCACTAACTGTTAAGATCATCTTAGGAAGGCCCACACACCTATACTTCCACTCTAGCTTTATTAAAAAAATTTTTTTAATGAAAAATAAAATAAAAATAATTAATGATATACTAAATTTGGTTTAGTTATTCTATTCTAATCTAATTAGTATGGTAGAATCCATATGTGGACAGAGACGAAACAGTGGTGTGTGAGTCAATGACAAAAGATCCGATTGATAAATTACTGGATGATGCACAGAGTGGCAAATCATTATTCAAAAATCGTGAAGTCCTACATTTTTCGTTTATTCCAGATATAATTTTACACCGTGAAGATGAACAAAAAAAGGTCACTCAATCATTATTACCATTATTAAAAAAATCACGTCCATCCAACCTATTGGTTTATGGAAAACCAGGTACAGGAAAGACACTTGTTGTTAAAAAAGTCCTGGGTAAAATACAAGAAAGAGTAAAGGAAAATTCTTTTCCTATAGAATTACTTTATGCTAATGCAAAAGAAGAGACTACTCTCTATGGACTATTAGTAAAATTAGGTAGACAGTTAGGCCTTGTATCACAAAAAGAACTACCATCAACAGGACTTTCAATTAGTGAAGTGTTCAACCGTATCATTGCAACAATTGAGAAAAATGGCCTAAATACGGTATTTGTAGTAGATGAAATCGACTATCTTGTAGAACTTGTTTCCAAGTCAGGTAAAGATGTATTCTATTCGTTAACAAGGGCCAATGAGCGGTTAAAAAAAGGCACGTTAACTTTGATAGGAATTTCAAACGATCTTACATTCAAGGAACGGCTAGATCCTAGGGTCCTAAGCAGTCTTAGTGAGGAAGAGGTTATCTTTACCAATTATACCGTTGGCCAGATTAAGGAAATTCTAGAAGAACGCATCAAAGTTGCCTTTGTACCAAATACCGTAGAGCAGGCAGCCGTAAACCTCTGTTCTGCCATGTCTGGCCAGGAACATGGCGACGCAAGAAGAGCAATCGACCTTCTTCGTGTCGCAGGTGAGATTGCAGAGCGGGAACAATCTGATACTGTAAAGGAGGATAACATACGAAGGGCCTCTCTGAAGATGGAAGAAGATAAGGAAACTACAGCCTTGAATTCATATCCACTACATGAAAAACTGCTCATACTTGCAGTAATGAAAGCAAGTGGAAATACCACTGGCGAGATATACCAATCCTACAAAAATCTCTGCAAGATTACAAGACAAAAAGAACTCACACAACGTAGAATTACACAAATGCTAAGTGAGATAGAAATGACTGGACTGATCACAGGAAAAATTATTCATCAGGGAATGCACGGTAGGACCAAAAAATTCAATCTAACACTAAATGCAGATACTGTGAAAAAAGCATTCAAAGAAGATCTAACATTAGAAGATCTTTTGTAATTTTAACTAGAATTTTCTGTAAAGTCTTTTGTAAAGACCTTCATTGTGGCAAGGTTTACAATAATGGCAATTCCTGGGGTAGGGCTAATTCCCACACTTGCCTGAAATGGAGTCTGACTTTGCCATGCACCAGAGTTTACAATCAATGTTCCCTTGTACATGTCTAGCTCAACAACATGAATATGGCCAGAATGCAAGATGTCTGGAACCTCAGATATTACCATCATATCTTCTAATTCTGGCGCAATTGGTGTTCTCTTGCCGTATATTGGACTTAGGTGCCTAGTTTTTAGCAAAACTCGCATGGCTTTTGCTGGTTGTGCATAACTCAATCCAGGAGTGCTGCCAACAACATCATCAAGGCTCTGACCATGGAACATCAGTATCTTTACTCCATTTAGCTCAACCATTGAGGGATTACCTAACATGTGAAAATTCTCCCTATTCCAGAGATGCATGTTATGCTTTTCTGGAATTGCAGGCTGTGGAAGTGCTCTTCTTCCAGGATCGTGGTTTCCTGGAATGATAAAGACCTTGATATGCTTTGGAATCTTATCTAAGAGTTCAGCAGCCTTTGCCATCTGTTGATCCATATCAAGAAGTAATAGCTCCTTGTCTTGGTTTGGAAAGATGCCTATTCCATCAATAACATCCCCTCCCACAAGTACAAACCTGACCTTTCTTGCTATTGGATCAGGGCTTGAAAGCCATGAAACAAACTCTGTAAATTCTTTTTCCATAAAGAATTTGCTTCCTACGTGCAAATCCGAAATGAAGACAGCATAGGTCTCAGTTTTTGAACGATTTGCTATGTGATCGGGTATGTCTGGAACAAGAATTTCTTTAACAAAAAATCCACCATTCTTTCCACTTGCAATTGAAACCATGACAAACTGATCAATCTGCAGAGAATTTGCTGTATCTTGTATCTCTTTATTGAAAATTAAAAGCTCTATTGAACCAGAAGGATCATCTATGACAAGTTTTGTTACATCTCTGTCTATTCTCCTGTCCATCAATAGACCTGCAATGTAGGTTTCCTCATCTAACTTACCATTTGTCACGTTAGAAATAGGAGTTAATTTTTTTGATTGTGAACGCTGCATCATGATTTTGAGCAGTTTTGAATATCTATCTCGAAATAATGCTTGAAAACCCTCAATTCCTTCTGCAGATGTAACCTTTTTTGTAGGATCAAACATGATTACATGTTTGTTTTCAATACTGTCGTCTATCTCAGACTCTACAAACATTTTGAGATCACTTTGATTAATCAAAAACATGTTTTGTTTAGCTTTTTCCCTGACTACTTGTTTGATTATACTCTGAAGTTCTTTTACATCAATTTTCTCTAATATCTTAAATGCATCAGGATGAATCTGAAATCCTTTACTTAGTGCATAAGTTATAGCTGAGGAAACCTCTTCTTTCAACAAGGTCTCATAATGCGACTTTTAATTAAATCTGATCCAACCACCAACCTCAAATATGGTTCTACTAAAAATGAAATTATTGTTTAGTAGACAAAGAGTTCTAGTATTTGTTATTTTTATTGGAATTTTCTCTTTATCTTATTTAATCGGAACTCAAAGTAAATTATCTGACGAAGAATCACAAACATTTCTCAAAGAATTTCAAAAAGTAGTTGAGGGAATCAACGCTATTGGAATTTTTGAACATAATACGTCAGTAGCGTTACCCATGTTTATCCCTGGATTTGGCCTGGCTTGGGGAGCATTTGCAGCTTGGTCTACAGGGGTTGCGTTTGAGGCATTGGTATCAACAACTCCTGCACTTGCAAAGGTTCCTGCTCTGGCACTACTTTACTTGTCTCCTTTTGGTTTGATGGAGCTTGTGGCATATTCGATTGGAATGTCTCGAAGCCTTTTGTTGATACTTGTAATAATAAGAAAAAAATCTCTAAAAATGGAGCTACGTCATACCTCTATAGAGATAGGAATAGTTCTGGCCCTCCTTCTTGCTGGAGGATTCATTGAATATTCAATGATTCAACAATTTGGATCAAGTGTGGTTAACCCGAAATAGCTTGTCAAGAAAATTAACCGGGAATTGCCTAATTGTGTGATAAATTATACCTAGTAATTAAATATGCAATAAGGAGTTGGGTAATCTAGTGAAATCCGTATTCCTGTTTCTAATGGTAATTGCAGGACTTGCTGCTACTACATTGTATTTACCCAATGCATATTCTGATTTTTCATCAAACGGGAAATACTTGATTGATGCCACTGGATATCTTTCAGGAAATAAAACTATTTTCGATTCAAGTATTGCTTTACAGATTACAACAGGAGCTAAGACTGGAACTGATATGCAAACCACACTTGATAATGGACTTGTTACCATAACAGGTGCAAATTATCTAAATTCCGGATTGTGGCAAACTTCAATCTTACGAGATGGTAAATATTTTGTCATCCAGGGTGATGCACAGGATCAAAGTGGAAGCATAATTCATCTCAATTTGTTTGGTAGAATAGTAGATAGTAACCAAGATGGTTCTGTTTTTAGTATATCCGGAAAAATAACTGGCTCTGAAACTTTGAAAGTAAGTTATAGTGCCAAAGTGATATCTGCTAACACTGTAGTCACAAAACCAATTACAACACCTCCTCCAACTCAACAACCATCAACTTCAACCAAAGTAAACATAGACATAGTATCAGGTGCTTCTAACATAAATAATCAGGTACATTATTCTCCGTCAAATATACAGATAGCCCCTGATACAACCATAGTTTGGACCAACAAGGACTCTGTTCCACATAGAATAATGAGTGGTGTAGCAAAAGCACTTGTAACAAATCAATCAGCTGCTGTCTTTACCTCTGATGGTATGGTTGATAGTGGTTCTATTGCACCAGGCCAATCATTTCAATTCACAATAACTAATTTTGATAAAACTCAATATTTAGATCCAAAGATTGCTGCACGATACAACATTCCACCAGATCAAACAGCAGGTGACATTACATTCTTTGATCCTACATACCAATTCATGGTAGGAATTATTGCACCAATGTCACAACCACTGCAAACTAAAACAGTTCAAATGAATATCATCGCAGGAGCATCTAATCCTAATAACGGACAGTTCCTTTTACCATCATCGCTCCAAATTGCCCCTGGTACAACCATAGTTTGGACCAACAATGATTCTGTTCCACATAGAATAATGAGTGGCCAGTTGCTATCTACAACAGATAGTACTGGTGGAAAGGGTTCTACTGGTAAACCAGTCAGCCCTCATTTTATATCGGATAACAATATTGATAGTGGCGATATAGCTCCAGGACAGCACTATCAAGTTACATTTTCTACTACTGGCTCTACACAATTATTTGATCCAACATATACATGGATAAACGGAATTGTCATTTCATCATCTGCAACTACAGGGCAGATTACTCCAATTACAATCAGTATTAACGCAGGCTCATCATTACAAAAGGGAAGTGCAACTCAGCAAACGTATAATCAATACAATACCTACTATACACCAGATACTATACAGATAGTTCCTGGCACTCCAATCATTTGGGTAAACAATGATTCTATAGAACATACTATTCTTAGTGGAACAAGTACACAGCAATATGCAACAAATCCGTTCAAGCCTGACGGAAAAATAGCAAGCG
The DNA here is from genome assembly GCA_036278495.1 of Nitrosotalea sp. Taxonomy (GTDB): domain Archaea; phylum Thermoproteota; class Nitrososphaeria; order Nitrososphaerales; family Nitrosopumilaceae; genus Nitrosotalea. The sequence continues at coordinate 499 of DASUKX010000013.1, read as the reverse complement.
GCAAAATTGCACCAGGCCAATCATTCATGGTAGTTGTAAATGATACTGGAATTGTAAGATTTTATGATCCGCAATATACTTGGATGAATGGCTTGATAATTTCAATGCCTCCCACACAATCATATACGATTGGTGCAGCATCCCACAATTATGCCCTTCACTAAATTATTTGAAATTAATGTAAGATTCTAGTTTTGTTTGGTCAAAAACCATTACAGAAAGATCAGAGAATTCTTTTCCTTCCAAATCTTTTACCATTCCAATAAAATGCGTCTCTTTTTCTGTAGTTAAAAATTCAAAAACATGAACCTTAATTTTTGAAGTGTCAAATCCATGTTCTCTTAGATATATTGCTATTTCAGATTGCATAAAGTGCTTAGAAGGTTCTTTTGGCCATGGTCTTGGTACCAGTATTACACTGAATCCATCAATGAGTGCCTTTTGGAGTTCAAGTTTCTTTTCTTCTATGCTTGTAGAAATGTGCATGGTGATGACTTTG
>DASUKX010000012.1:0-6727 GCA_036278495.1 Nitrosotalea sp. | reverse complement strand
ACAATTGTGTGGAAGCAAAAGTCCATTATTATTTACTACCATCATTGGTCCAAGCAATCTTGTATTTGCTACTGATGTGAATACATAATCAGTTTTTAAAAACTCTGCCAAGTTTTTTGCTTTTGTAGATGCAAATCCATTTGGTATGAAAACAAATTTGTAATTACACTTGGCATAGATACCTACGTTAGGATTGCGATATACATCATATTTGAAAATTCCCAATAAATTAGAGCGATTTGTGAAAGATATGAATTTATCTTGTATACACTTTAAATAACTAACAACAATCTCAGATATCGTGCCTATAGACCAAAACTTTCCTGCAAATCATCATGTGATTGAAAAATTCAAAGATCCTTTGAGTGAAAATTATCATCTGGTATGGGGTCCTGGACGCCTTGCTGAAGCATCAACAGATCCCAAAGTAAAAGCTGACTCTCAGGCTTCAGGTGAAGAGATAAAACCAATAGGAGTGCATGGCACATTTGTAGCTGTAGACTGGGATTCTTGTATTGCTGATGGTGTCTGTTTGTTAAGCTGTCCTGTCAAGGTTTTTGAATGGTACAAAAATCCTGGTGAGACCGGCAGAAATGATAGAAAAGATTACACTGACAAAGCAAATCCTGTAAAAGAAGCAGATTGCATTTGGTGCATGGCCTGTGTTGAAGTCTGTCCTACAAAAGCAATCAAGGTTGATCAGTTAAATCAAGACATACACGAAAAAGAGATTGCAAAATTTACTTAATTTTGTCTAGGTTTAAATAACATACCCTGCGACAAAAAACTATGCCGATACCAGAAGATTTTCCAAAAGGTATGAAACCAATTGGAAAAATAAATCACGCCGATGGTGAGCATTTTCACTTTAGATGGGGCCCTGGTAGATTAGCAGAAGCCTCAAAAGATGAAAATTGTATCGAGTCCTTCAAGGCTCGAGGAGAAAAAATCGAACCAGTAGGTGTAAGTGGTACAATGGTAGCTGTAGACTGGGATTCATGTGTTGCAGACGGTGCATGCATTGAAGCATGTCCAGTCCAAGTTTTCCAATGGTATAGAACAGAACAAGATATTCCTGCAATGAAGACAGTAGATGCAACATTTGCTGGAACTGGTGAATCTGAAAAAGAACACAGAAAGGACTACACTGACAAGGCTGATCCTATTAGAGAACATGACTGTATTTGGTGCATGGCATGCGTTTCAGTTTGTCCTCCACAAGCCATCAAGGTAGACCAATCTAACTTAGAACACCACGAGAAAGCAGCTGGAACCTTTACAAAAATGGAAACCGGTTCTGCCAATCCACACGCACACCACTAGAATTTTTCGTCCCTTTTCTTTTTCTTATTTGATAATCCCTACGGATGTCTACAAAACACGTGATCTTAAACAAATTTTAACAAGTCCTTACAAAAAAAACTCGCAGAGGTCGCCTAGCCCGGCATGGCGTGGGCCTTGAGAGCCTATGTGCGCAAGCACCCGGGGGTTCAAATCCCTCTCTCTGCGCTATTATTTTTCTATATTTCCAAGTTCTGCCAATAACGCAGACAACTGGATCTCTGGGTTAGCTCCTATGATTAACCTGTAATCATATTTTGCTATGATTTCTAACATCTCTGACAGATGTGTGGTCTTGATTCTATAGCACTCTTCATTTAGATATTTCAAAAAATCAGACTCTGACATTCCATATACTTTAACAAGTTCAATCATTTTGTTCCTAGCTTCTGAAATTTTTCCTCCTAGCGCAAGTTTCAAAACAATGCTTACATCACTTGTTTTAGAAAGTCCTGCAGAGGCTTTTACATTATCTTCGTTAACCATTCCAATGCTTGCTGCAGCCTGCAACATGTTTATGGAATGACGCATATCTCCTTCTGAATTCTGATACAAAGCTTTCAACCCTTCTTGATTGTACTTTACCTTCTCCTTCTTACAAATTTCTTCCAAGTGGTTGATTACGTCTTCTTCTGATATTCGTGTAAATTTGAAAACAGCACATCTGCTTTGAAGAGGATCTATAATTTTTGATATGTTATTTGCGATCATTATGAATCTACAATGCTTTGCAGTATCTTCGATTATTCTTCTTAAAGCAGTTTGGGCGTCTGAGGTCATTTCATCGGCTTCGTCTAAAATTATGAGCTTGAAGGGAATACTGGTGTCTAAACCTGAAAATCTTGCAAATTTCTTTACTCTTTCTCTTACCATGTTGATACCGCGTTCATCAGAAGCATTCAATTCCAAAGTATGTTCGTGCCATGATTCTCCCAAAATCTCTCTTGCAAGACACAATGCAGTTGTAGTCTTGCCAACTCCTGCGGAACCAGAGAATAACAGATGAGGCATCGCTGATGTGTTCTTCAAAAGAGATCTAAGACTACCAACTATCTCTTTTTTGTTTATGATCGATGAGAGCTTGGTTGGACGATATTTTTCTACCCACATAGAAGATTCAGTCATAGGGACATACGTCTTTCACTTACTAATAAAATTAAGTCTAAGAAACGGTGTTTGTAAATTATTACTGTAGATCTGAGGCAAAGTTGGGTATTACTATATGACCAATCGTTATTATGATTGAAAAAGACTCACATTGCATGATGGTTATGTATCACATGTTAAATGAGAAAGCAAGTATGTCAGTTATGAACAGGAACAAATTTGTACAGATAGAATCTAGATCAAATGATCGAACTAAATGGTTAATAGAATTGATCGATCGATCCCTTTAGCGGCTCAAAGGAGGATCGATTAAATTGCACATTTCAGAGCTCATACAGGTACATAGTATAGGATACCGCTTACAGGATGTTAAAGTCAATTTTGGTCATGATCTCAAAATAGAAGCACCCTTGACATCAATCGAAGCTAAACAAGGAGAAATACTGAGTATATCCAGATGGATAGCTGAAGTACTATCCTCCGAAAAATTAGTTGAAGTACAAGATACTGATATGATTGTAGCCTTGAAGCAAGCTGTCATGAAAGAAAATATACAAGGTGACTTTGATCTCTCTACATTAGATCTTGATTTCTATATCAAAGTGAATTCATTCACACGAAGACTTCCACAAGAAGACCGTGATAAAATAGAAAGCATGTTGAATTCTCTTATTCGTAAACGACAAGGAAAAATAATCAGACTGGCAGATTCCTCCAAGATGACTGCTGATTTGGCAAAAAAGTTAACAATTGAAGAAAGAACATTGTTTGATTACATCCATGATAACAGTGCTGAATTTAAACAACAAATAATGGGTGATAAAAAATGACCGCACAATCTGAATCTATTTCAAAGAGTAAACTTCAAGATCAAGTGAAAGATTTTCTTAGTCAGTTCAAAGACAAGTCTGACGCTTACAAATATGTTGACGAAATAGATCAAATGATGGCAAAGAAAACACAATACATTGTAGTTGACTATAATGATCTAGTTTCATATCCAGAAATTGAGTCTGTATTTTCCACTGATCCTGATGAGATACTTCGAGCCTTTGGTGGTGCAATAAAAGACATTCTCAAAGAAAGATTTCCACAATATGCAGAAAAAATTCGTCATGATATTAGAGTAAGAATTTCAAATTATCCATCACATAGAAGCTTACGTGAAGTAAATGCAGAGGTAATTGGAAAAGTGATAAGTGTATCTGGAATGGTAGTTAGATCTTCTGAGATCAAACCCCTTGCAAAAGAACTAGTCTACTTTTGTCCTGATAATCACAAGACTGTACGAGTCCAAGAAAAAGGTCTAGAGTTTAAAGAGCCATTAAAATGTGATAATGGAAAATGTACTCATAGAGATCTTGAGATAAGTCCAGAACAAAGTAAGTTCATTGATTTTCAAATGGTGAGGCTCCAAGAATTACCAGAGGATTTGCCTCCAGGTCAACTACCTCACTACCTTGATGTCACAGTATTACAAGACTTGGTTGATAATGCAAGACCGGGAGATCGTATCATACTGACAGGAATTGTAAGAATTGAACAAGAACACATTCCTTCTATGAGGGGAAAAAGTGGTATCTACAGATTACGAATTCAAGGGAATAACATAGAATTCCATCGTGGACGTGGAAATAAAACTTCTAGAAGTACTGAACGAGAAGAGATCTCTCCTGATGAGGAGAAAATAATCAAATCACTTGTTAAAAATAATGATATCTATGACAGGTTAGTGGCCTCGTTTGCACCACATGTGAGCGGACATGATATAATTAAAGAAGCCATTTTATTGTTAATTGTAGGATCTACTCAAAAAATCCTCGCAGACGGTGCTAAAATTCGTGGTGATATCAACGTATTTTTGGTGGGTGACCCAGGTACGGCAAAAAGTGAAATGTTGAAATTTTGTGCAAGAATTGCTCCAAGAGGACTTTATACATCTGGAAGAGGTTCAACCGCAGCAGGATTAACGGCTGCAGTTGTTAGGGATAAAATTGGTATAATGATGCTTGAAGCAGGTGCTGTAGTACTGGGAGATCAAGGTCTTGTCTGTATAGATGAGTTTGATAAAATGAAACCAGAAGACCGAAGTGCATTACATGAAACGATGGAACAACAATCTGTAAGCATTGCAAAAGGTGGAATTGTAGCAACATTGAATGCCAGAACTTCAATCTTGGCTGCGGCAAACCCGATGTTTGGCAAGTATGATCCTTTTAAGAATATCACAGAGAACGTTAATCTTCCAGTTCCACTCTTAACACGTTTTGATCTCATCTTTGTCGTCAGAGATATTCCATCAAAGGAAAGAGACACAAGAATTGCAAGACACATATTGAATTTACACAGAGTGTCAGGAACTGACACCAAATCCCTAATCGATGTTGATATTCTCACAAAATATCTATCATATGCAAAGAGATTTGATCCAAATCTTACTCCAGAAGCAGAAGATTTGATCCTAAACTACTACATGACAATGAGAAATGTAGAATCTGAAGGAATGATCACAGTAACACCTAGACAATTAGAGGGACTTGTGAGATTGGCAACAGCACGAGCCAGATTGTTGATGAAAACACAAGTTGATGGGGAGGATGCAGAACGAGCTATATTCCTTATGCAAAGCATGTTGCAAGATGCAGGAGTTGATGTTAATACTGGAAAAGTTGATCTGGGAGTTCTTCAAGGACGTCCTCATAGTGAGGTCTCAAAAATGCAACTATTCATGGATGTAATGAAATCACTTGAAGGTGATGAAAAGAGACCAGTTGAAGAAAAGGCATTTGTTAAAGAACTAATCAAGACTGATAAATTCACAGAAGATGAAGCAAGAAAATATCTTAAAAAATTGCAAAGAGAGTCAGCTATTTATGAATCCAAACCTGGTCATTATAACCGGGTATGAAAATAGAGCAGTTAGATATTCCTCCTTCTACAATTGAATTTCTGCAAAAAAATGGGTATGTGAATCTATATCCGCCGCAGGAAAAGACAGTAAAAGCTGGATTACTTGAGGGAAAGAGTATACTGGTTTCTGCACCTACAGCAAGCGGCAAGACATTGATTGCAATTCTTGCAATAATAAGACACCTATCTGAAAAGAGAGGCAAAATAGTTTATCTCAGCCCTCTAAAGGCCTTGGCATCAGAAAAATTCAATGAATTTAAAAAACTTGGTTCTGTTGATATTGGCAAGAATCTAAAAATCCAAATATCTACAGGTGATTTTGATGCATCTGAAAAAAATCTAGGTCAAAATGACATACTTGTACTAACCAATGAAAAAATGGATTCCATCATAAGACAGGGTGCCGAATGGATAGATCAAATAAGTCTTGTAATTGCCGATGAAGTTCATCTGTTGGGAGATGATGACAGGGGACCGACCCTTGAAATCGTACTCACAAAGCTAAAACTTTTGCCAAAAAAACCACAAATACTGGCTCTTAGTGCTACTGTCACCAATGCTGATGAAATTGCTGATTGGTTAGAGTGTAAACTAGTTCATAGTGAATGGAGACCAGTTCCATTGTCTGAAGGAGTCTATGATCAAGGTATAGTAACTATGCAAGACAATAAAAAATTTGAAATCCAGACAAGCATCAGAGGACCGCCAGTTGATTTGGGGTTGGACTCACTAAATAATGGTGGTCAAGCAATTTTATTTGCAGAAACTAGAACTCGTTCTGTATCACTTGCTACAAAGACATCAGAGGCTGTATCAAAGACATTAAACAACGAAGAAAAAGAAACGCTAGAAAAAATCTCTCAAAAAATTTTAGATGATAATGAACATACTGAACTTGTTAAAACTCTAGCCAGTCTAATTAAAAACGGCGTGGCATTTCATCATGCTGGTCTTAATTCTAATTGTAGGGATTTGATTGAATCTGAATTTAGAAACAAAAGAATAAAGATCTTGGCATCTACTCCTACCTTAGCTGCAGGAGTGAATCTTCCAGCAAGAAGAGTAGTTATTGCCAGCTTATCTAGATATGATGCAAAGTATGGTACTAACAAACCGATTAGCATATTAGAGTATAAACAACTGTGTGGTCGTGCAGGCAGGCCGCAATATGACAAGTATGGCGAAGCAATAATTGTAGGCAACTCCAATGGGGATGAAATCTTTGACTATTACATTAATGGAACTCCAGAACCAATATCTTCCAAACTTACTGGAGACAAGGCATTAAGAATACATCTTCTCAGTTTTGTATCTACAAATCCTGGTATTAAGAGAGACGATATTGTGGAATTTTTTTCAAAAACGCTTT
>DASUKX010000011.1:0-2997 GCA_036278495.1 Nitrosotalea sp. | reverse complement strand
CCTGTCATCCCACGCACTTGCCGTATTGCTGATATACTGGTTGTCTGCATCAGCAGGCTCGCCTATCCAAAAATATGTCGTGGTGATGTTTGTGTGCCATGGATATTTTCCGCCAGTAAGACTCGATGTGATCATTTCGTTGCTTTTCAGATATTCTATAGAGTTTGTCATTTCACGGTCAGAGATTTTTTCCTTAAAATACAAAGAAAATACAGTATCAAGCCATTTTGGATATGTAGTATCATATACGGCATTTTTAGGAATGTCATCCATTGTAACCATGGAATACCCATCACTTCGTATCTTGTCTATTAGGAGGTCAAGCTCGTGAATCTGGGTCTGGTTTATCGTATTATCATATACAGGCCCTACGTGCTTGTTTGCATAGTCCTGTGGGTGCAGCAAGACAACTGCAAAGCCATACTTTACAATACTTCTCAGGATTGTAGCATAGGTCTGGTCATGGTTCAAGTCCACCCATACAGTATTTTCAGGATTCAAATCCCCAATATCTGCAGTTGCAGGAAATCTAAAAAATGCAGCATCAGATAACGCATATGGTGGCGTATCTTGTGTCTCGTTTGTACTAAGGTATATCATGTTATTGTCAAGAAGGGAAATCAAAGTATCATTGTTGATTGAATTGTACGGTGCAATGAAAATATTAGGTGTTATTCCAAGTGTGTCTGAAATTTTTTGATTTGTATTATGAATTAATGCCGACTGTTCATCTCTTGAAAATGCAGCAAAGTTCTCATGATTCCACCCATGGTTTGCAACAACAAACTTGGGCTCATCTTGTTTTAGCGCATCAGATACAGCACCTACAACTTTTTCATCCTGTCCAAAATAATTTCCAATGATACCAGCAGTGAGGCTCGCATTTTTTTGTTCAAACTCGTGTATTATGCCAACCTGAACATCATCTAGCCAATAGTCCTGAACATCATCCATCCTAAACACAACACACTGACATGACTGTACAGCACTAGCCTCATGTATTACACCAAAGAATATCACAAAAAGTATGGCAAAAAGTAGTTTCAAGTATATCGAACTTCACACTTTCTATCATTTATGTAATTAGGTTTTCAGATGCGAACATTTTATCACCTAGTAATACAAACAAGACACAAAACATCAATTAGCATCAGGATTTCATACCATCATATTGCATCAGAAAAGATTTGATCCCCTCCTACCGGTGATAAGCGGAGCAATCTTTTCCATGTTAATCCTCATGGCATATTTGGTATTTTCTGTAATCAGCATGATTGCAATAGGCCTTGGAGCAGCTGTAGTGATGTATCAAATGATTTCATTGCAGAGAAACCGTTCCTTGAAGGCAAATCATTCAAGAAATTTTCCCTCTCTTTTTTTCATATTTCTTCTAGCATCCCCAATTGCCCTTGGAATCATAGTAGGATTTGATGCATATTCTTCACAAAATTCAACATCAAGGGCAATCTTACTGTGGGGCCTCACCATGACGTTTTGGAGCACACTATTGTTCATCCCACTTTCCCTGTACAGCAAACGCCGCGAGATGCAAATTCCACAGTTGACGTCATTTCCCAAAATAACAATCATAATTCCAGCATATAATGAAGAAAAAGTAATTGAAAGGACAATCCAGTCAATCATAGATACAAAATACCAAGACAAGGAAATTATCATAGTAGATGACGGTAGCAAAGACAAGACATGGGACATAATAAGCAAATACAAAAAACAAGCTAAAGTTTTACAGAAAACCAACGGCGGAAAAGCCAGCGCAATAAACTTTGGTCTTGCATATGCAACTGGAGAAATAATTACAATTGTTGATGCAGATACAATAATTGGACACGAATCCATGATACATCTAGCTGAAGTATTTTCAAGCGACAAAAATGTTGCAGCAGTTGCAGGAAACATCAAGGTCAGAAACAGAAAGAACTTGCTCACTTGGTGCCAAGCATTAGAGTATGTTGCAGGAATCCAGATTGCAAGAAGAGCACTTGATGTATTTGGTGCAATCTCTGTCATTCCAGGAGCATTAGGAGCTTTTAGAAAAAACATACTAGAAGAGATTGGAAGTTACCACAAAGATACGCTTGTAGAAGACTTTGATCTCACACTAAAGATTCTCAAGACAAAGATGTTCATTGCCGGAAGCACAAGTGCCACAGCATACACAGAGGCACCCGAGTCCCTGAAGAGTCTATACAAGCAAAGAAAGAGATGGTATGGTGGAAACCTCCAAGTCTTTTCAAGACATGTAGACGCACTTACAAATGCAAGATTCGGAATTTTGCAAAAGTTTGTCTTCCCGTACATGTTATTTTCAAGCTGCATCATGCCTTTTGTCAGCTTTATCACATTAGGCAGTGCAATTTATGCAGGAATTTTTGGCGACTGGATATTTGTCCTAGAGATGTTTGCAATATTTTCATCGCTGCAGTGCCTTCAGGTGGCGCTTGCAGTAAGGCTTGACAACGAGGATCCAAAACTTGTTGCCTACGGAGTCTTCCTGGTACTAGGATTCAAGCAGATTCTGGACATTTTGCTTGTCAGCGCAATCTTTGAGCACTTTAGTAAAAAAGAGCATGTCTGGACCAGTGCAGACAGGATTGGAATCTAATCATGTACCTTACAAGTAAAAACAATAATCACAAGATAATTTTTAAGAATCCAACATGTTTACCGAATTTCTTGATATCGACTTTTAATAACAGGCAAGTTCAGAATTCAGAAAGGTAGAAAATATTTGCATGTCTCAAGACTTGAAAAATTCATTTTAAAACTACTACCAGCATTTTTGATTTGTGTAATCCCTGCAGCATTTGCAGACACTAGCGGATCAATTGCAGTAACCCTGACTTATACCAACGGAGACACTGCAGACTATTGGCCCGTATCGTTCAAGATTTACCAGGATTCAAGCCAGACCCCCTACAAGGAAATTGAATCGATCACAGGAAATCCCTTTAACATAATTTCACTACCAATCAATCA
>DASUKX010000010.1:0-8061 GCA_036278495.1 Nitrosotalea sp. | reverse complement strand
CCAGCTGAATTTTCATGTATCCAGCTTAGTAACTTGTATAAGCAAACCATATGTAATGGTACCCAGGGACATTAGAACATGGTTGACGCAACACTGAGAACATACAAGTTACATGATCTCAGCCACTTTGGGCTGCGAGTTGCAGTAGGTGCCATGTTTATTGTTCATAGTCTTGGCAAATTTGATAGCGGTTCCACCGGATTTTTCTCAAGCATTGGTCTTCCTGCAGAGATGGCCTCATTGATAGGATTACTAGAGTTGGTAGGTGGTACATTGTTAATACTGGGAGTGCTCACAAGAATCACAGCAAGCCTTCTTGCAATAGAGATGCTCACAGTAATGGTATGGCTAAAAAAACTCCAGTCATTTTCTGGAAAAAACGGCCTGGAACTTGAACTGCTTGCATTTGTGATTTTGTTGACTGTCATAGTGCTTGGCCCTGGAAGAATATCGCTGTCACATCTAGTGAAAAAAATTCCAAGATTTGTCCAGTGATAAAATCCCGCTTGCAACCTGAAGATTTATTTTTAAAAAAATTCTGTAAAATTATTGGATGGAGTAAATGTCTCCGCTGTAGATATTTGCAGCACCTGATGCAATCAAACTGTTGTTTGAATCATACACCTTGATGTTTGCAGCCAATGGAAAATGATACTTGGCAACATCTAGTGTTGCAATGCCTCCTGAAATTTGGCTTGATGCAAGTACACTTCCTGATGAATCCACAATGTCTGCTCTTGCGGCATTGCTTGGATTGTTGGTTACCTTGATGGTTTCATCTGATGTTACATAATAGTCCTGAAACGATCCAATTAAAAATTGTCCGGCATATGATGTCTCTGGTTCAAGATATGTGTTAAATGGAGCAGGCATCTGCAGGTTTAGGTTATTGTTAGAGTAGACCATGTTTCCATCCATGTAGACTTTTAGATAATTCTGGCCGTTTGTTATTATGGAACAGTCCCTTGTAAGTGACTGGTTTGGTGCGTTGTCCATCCATAAAACGGTAAACTTGGTAGCATGATCTGTTGTACCATATGTGTTTATGATTGCCCATACAGTATCCTGCGAATTTGTAAGTGAGACACATGTAACATAGTTTATCAAACCATTTGCAGTTTGAACGTACATCCCATTTTCATAATCCTGGTTTGGTATTGTCCTCACCGGTGTTGTCACTATTGAATGAAACAACACTGCGTTAGTGTTTGGGCTCTCGGCAAAAAATCCTGCCCATGTTCCACTTGATGGTGCTTGCATACCTATGTGTAGGCCCTGGGTGTCCCTTGAAAAACTATATGGTGCCTTTTCTGCCGGTGCATCGCCGGCATATGCCCAGTATCCAGTATTGGATTGGAGTTGTTGCTGTGTTCTTGTTTCATTGATCAGCGAGTCTGATGCTACCAACCCTGATTGAGTCTGTACTACTGTGTGACTCATACCAGTATTGCCCGTAGTTGCAGATGCAACGTTTGAGGGCTGACTAGTCCCAATGCTGTTGATTGCAGACACGCGATAACTATATGTGGTATTTGTCAAAACAGATGAATCAGAATATGTTGTAACAGTAGAGCCTATATTTGCAACAATGGTATTCCAAGTAGTTCCTCCATCTGTTGATCTTTCAATCTTGTATCCTATGATTGCAGATCCTCCATTATTGCTTGGGGCAGACCAATTCAGATTAATTTGTGTTGATGAGACTGCAGAAGCGGAAAGATTTGTTGGTGGCTGTGGTGCAGTGGATGTACTGCCTGTGGTATAGTATGCAGTAAGGGTGACAGACTGGGTTGGCGTTATAGTTCTATATGGATTGGTACTACCATCATCCCAATGATCAAATACTATATTTTGATAATTTGACATGTACACAACGTATTGTTTTCCCGTAGTCACCTGGTATGTGTTTGTAGTGTATCCTTTTGCCAATGTGCTACCACTTGGGGAATGTAGTTCATTCCATATGCCTGTTATTGTATTTCCAGACATGTCATCTGACTTTACAGTTACGGTTGCTGAAGTTCCACTACCTTTTGCAGTCTTGGCAGGTCCGTTGGGATCAAACAGAAAACTCGTGGATACTCCATTGACCGAAGTAATTATGGTGCCATTTCCAAAAACTTGGACCCCATCTACTGTGGTGGATGCTCCTGTGGCAGTTGTACTGTTGGGCAAAGGAATTGCAGTTGGATTACTTGCAGATATTGATCCACTGGTTGTGGTTATGTTGGTAGAAACAGTAGCACTAGTGGTTGTATTAGATATGGTGGAAGAACCACTCAAGGTTGTATCTAACGGTGAAGTCAAGCCACCCAGGGTTAATGCATTTGCAGAAAAATTGTCTGCCATTGGAAATATTGCAATCATGAAAACAATGATGCCAAGTATAGAGTGAGATCTTTTTCTTGAATATCTCATTTATTTTACATGTAGTTGCGTTACATATCTGAATATACCAAGATTGTTCTGTAACATGGATATCTTACATGAAACCAGCATTTTCAAAGTCTATTTTTCCAAATACCAATTAAAAAAATAAAAGCCAGAGATTTTTCTGCTTTGGGGAGTAGATTATCTCTTGCTTGTTTCGGATAATATTTTTTGCAACTTTGACTCGAGTTCTTTTTTTGCCTCTGATTGTGCCACATTTGATTGCCATACCTTGGATGCAGCTTGTATCATTGCATCTGCACCCTTGTCCAATGCTGGACCAAATGATGCATCGATTCTCTTTTTGAGTCGCTCTACATGTGCCTGATACAGAGCATCATGGAATGCCTTGTGCAGCAATTCCATTGACTGTCTGACAGGATCAACTGTTCCGCAACCACAGTCGCCGCATTCTGTTTCAGAGGTACATGAGCACGTTGCTTCTTCCATGTCGCATGTTCCTGATTTGCATTCCATATTACTTTCTTATAGTCACTATAGAAAGGTAAGTATATAAATTGGAAAGTGACGAAATAGAAAGCAAGTGAGAATTTAGTAAGTTGATGCCTCAAGAACTAAAAGAAATGTCAGACCAGATGAAATGCTGTCCTGTAGACAATACCTTCAGACTTGTTGGTAAAAAATTTACAATACACATACTACGAAACATGCTGCTCCTGGGCCAGACAAGATTTAATCAATTTTTAGAGTCAGTAGAGGGAATAAACCCAAAAACACTTTCCATACGATTGCGTGAAATGGAAAAAAGCGGTCTTGTAAAAAGACAAGTGTATGCTCAGACTCCAATTAAAATTGAATACACTGTAACAGAAAAAGGAAAAGAGCTACGAGAAATAATTATGCAGATGGCTGCTTTTTCGATGAAACATTGCAGCTCTGATGTTTTCAAAGACGGAAAACCTAGAACCGTAGATCAAGTGTTTGGAAAATCTAAAAAAACTGCCAAGTAAAGCGTGTTCTATGATATCATGATATCATCATGGTTGGTCTTCTGCTGTATTACTCCACAGTATATCTCGAACAACTTTACTATATTCTGTACTGCCTTGGTGTTTTGTGTTATAGTCAGGAATGTTTGTCACTGGAAATAATATGTCTCCAGTACTTTAATGCATTACGTATGATTGTTTCATAGAAAACAATCATCTCCTTTATGAGTAAATTTTAAAACTAGATCCCACTTGGCTTATTTTTTATTTGCATTACAATGGCATGATGGACCGCATGTACAGATTCCAGTAGTGGAACAATTACAATCTGGGGATATGCACTTGTCGTCTTTTCCGCATCCGCAATTCATGTATCTATGGTATGTGATTCTGATATTTAATCATTAGACTCATTTTCAGGATTGATTCTAGATATCATTAGCCGAGTCTTTTTCGCTTTTCTTCAATTCTTTTTTCTGCTTCAAGTCTCTCAAGACTGTATGATTTCATGTCTGCAAACCTGATTATGTTGGACAGGTTTGGATGGACCTTGTTTATTGCCTTGAACATTTCTTGTGCAGTCTTCCTGTAATCCTGGTGTCCCTGCGGAACTGTTCTAAGCTCTATCAGGTGCACTGCTTCACGAAGATTTAGTTTCATAAAATATGGATAATTGTATGCAAAGTTTACGACATACTGCGCCTGCTCTGGCATTTTCTGTTTCAAAGCAGTCCAAACTTCTTTTGCCTTGTACATGCAATCATCAAAGTCTTTTTTGATTCCAAGTTGTTTTATTTCGTCTGACATGAAATAACCGCGGTTTGCCGCAAGCAACTGTCGCTCTAGTGTAAGAACTCGGTGTCTGTGAAAGTCTCGAAACATTCCAAAGTTTGTAAGAAAGTCAAACGTATAGTCTGTCATTTCAAATGCACGCGGCGGCCTCTGCCTTCTGTTTTTTCTCAAGCCTGCAAATGTCTTGATTATTTTTTTTCTTTCAGGTGATTTTATTTTTTTCACTTGGCTCAATATTTCCCTGTATGATATCCCTTCTGACTGTTCGTACAAAATTGCAGAAATTATCTTGTCTTCTGCCTTTTTTTCTTGCTCATATTCAACCAGGTCTGCAAGTTTTCCCACACCATTTTTTTGCTTCAAGTGCTTTTTGCCAAGTGAAAATGATTTTGTCTTTATCTCCACTAGATATTTTTGCAAGGCCTTACCATGAATGTCATCTGCACGCCTTACAAATGACCTGATTGTAGTATTCAATTCCCTCTGGATCTTTCCTGCAAGAATTTTTTCTTCCTGCAGACCAGATGAATAAAGTATTGTAAGCAAATATTCAAACGCCCTGCCATTTCCTGTAATCCCAACATTAGTCAGAGTTGACGCAGGAAGTATTCCCCTGAGGATATCAAGTGCCTTTGCACGTATTGTAGCATTGTAAATTCTTGTTGCAGACTTTGTCTCATCCTCGTTTACAAGTTTGGAATACAGAACATCTGCACCCTTCGAGTCTCGAAATTTTTGTTTCTCAATTGGTTCCCTTTCTTTCATAAAATCGATTGCAGTCTGGATGCTTTTGGAATATATTTCAAAATCCAGATTGCATGATTCCAAATACATGTCAGCATATTTTGAATTCATAATTGCGGGTTCTCTGTAAAACTTGAACTCGCCGTTTACTTTTTTGTCCCATGCAACATATCTTGAAGATTTTTCAAGGTATGACAAGCCGATTCTACGATCTTCAATCTTTTTTACTGCAATGTTTGACAACCCTTCTATTGCAATCTGCGCTTCACCAAGCTCTGCAACGGAATCATCACCATATTCAAGCAAGACTTTGTTGTAAAACTCTTCACCACGATTTTCATTTTGGGAAAATTCGTCCAAGAAAATTCTTCGCATGCTCTTGTCAGTCCTGCTGTACCTTGACATCAGAGCGCCCCTGTCTACTTGCCTTGGACTGATTATTGCAAATACGGAATCATCTACATTTGAAAAGTGTTTCAAAAGAATTTCATTTTCAGAATTTGAAAATTCAGATGACAACATTATCGTTCAAACCAACTGCCGATAATAAACTACTTCTTTCCAATTTGAATAAGATCGGATGGTCCCATCTTTGCATTGTGTTTTGCCTGCCATCGCATCAATACTTCCTTGAATGCTTCTGCTTCTTGCGCATCTTCAGTATACATTAAAGTTGTAACCCATTTTCCAGGGCCTGCACTACCGCCCATGGAATTCATCCAAAAATCTGTTGGCATATTTTCAAATGCTTTATGCTTTTCATCCCGGCTCATGTCTATCCAGCGCTTGGAAACAAAATGCAGTATCTGATCCAGCTCTTCCTTTGTAATCATTATTGTACCATTACTATGCATCTGATTATAAAATTACGTATTTTTTGCATTTTTGCATGATCATTAGCTAAAATGATCTTACCAAAACTGAAAAGCTTGTTAACACTTTGCTGATTATATCAAATTTAAAACACCTATCCAATGAGCAAGGAAGAGATCGAATTTATCGGCAAGCAAGTTAAGGACATGTACGGCACCTATATCGGCAAAGTAATAGGCACCATAACAGACATCGATGGAAGTGTACAAACCGTTGGCGTTGATTGTGGTTCCGAAGGACTCAAGCAGATAGTATTCGAACAACTAGTCATTCAAGGCCAATACGTAATCTTTATCCCTAGATGGAGATTAGACGCCCAAAGACTATTGCGAGAGAAGGGGCTTACCATGCGTCGTATACGCGCCCTGATGGATATCGTATCTGAAAACGATGACATGAAAGAGGATGCTGAACTGATCCATGAAAAATATAAGATGAAATTGTTAACTCTCGATGAGACCGAGAGACAGATCAAAGAAAAATTGGAGAAGAGACTCGGAGAACTTGAAGGGCAATTAAAGTCAATTCGGATGCTACGATTTGACGCCAAGTTGCAGAACAAGAGCAATGAGATATCTGATGCCAAGTTTGATTTGGTCAAGACTCACACGGTTGAAATCATAGAGCACATCGAACATGAAAAGGCAGAGATAACAAGCATCCAGCGTCGCATCAACGATCTTTCAGTTGAGAGTGGAGAGCGCATAGAAAGTCCAAAGCAGGACGTTCATTCAGCCGCCATTTCATATCTTGGAAAGGTAGAAAGTCCTTCTCCTTCACAGCCAACGACTCCAGTAACTGCTGACATTGGAGTTGGTAACAGTATTCCCACTGCACCAACATCAAAGCCTGTAGCAATTGGGGCCGATGGTGACGAAGCCCCTCAAGATTCAGATTGGCTCAAGAGAATATCATCATCTTAGTACAACCTGACGGGATTGAAGGATTCGCTCCCAACTCCATTTGAGCGAACCTTTTTTTTGACATGCCAACTAACAGGATATGTTGGATTTTACTTACAATCTAGGCCTTGGAAACAATGACACCACTACAAGAACTGCTGCAGAAAAAGACAGCCTCAAGTTCTGGGAATCACAAGCAGCAAATCTTTACTGGTCTGAAAAGTGGCATACTGTATTAGAATGGAACGCACCATTTGCACGATGGTTTGTGGGTGGCAAGACCAATGCATCATACAATGCACTTGATGTCATTGTCAAGAAAAATCCTGGAAAAAAGGCAATAATTTGGGAAGGCGAAGAGGGGCAACAAAGGGTTCTGACATACCACGACCTGCTAATCCAAGTGTCCAAGATGGCAAATGCGCTAAAATCACTTGGAGTCAAAAAAGGTGACAGGGTTACCGTATACCTTCCAATGGTGCCTGAGCTTGTAATTGCACTTCTTGCATGTGCAAGAATCGGTGCAATTCATACTGTAATATTTTCAGGGTTTAGTGCAAAATCAATTCGGGACAGGGTCGATGATTCAAAATCCAAAGTGATAATCACAGCAGATGGCGGAAAAAGGCGCGGCAACCTTGTAAAACTAAAAGATGTTGTAGATGTGGCAATTGAAGGCCTTGATTTTGTAGAGCATGTAATCGTTCTAGAGAATACTGGTAACCAAATAACATTTGGTAAAAAAGACAAGAAATGGAACGATCTTGTCGATTCTATGGACTCACACAATGATGCAGAAATGCTTGATAGCACGCACCCCCTTTACATTTTATACACTTCGGGAACAACGGGAAAACCAAAAGGTGTCCTGCATGGAACCGGCGGATATCTTACACATGTTTTTACAACGTTCCAGTGGATATTTGACATTAAAGATTCTGATGTTTATTTTTGTACAGCTGACATTGGCTGGGTCACAGGACACAGCTATGTGGTGTATGGACCTCTGATGCATGGTACAACGCAGGTGATGTATGAAGGTGCACTAGACTATGCAACACCTGCAAGAATCTGGGAAATTATTTCACGACATGGTGTAACAATCTTGTACACCACACCGACTGCACTTCGAATGTTTATGAAATATGGAGATGATCTTCCAAACTCTAATGACCTATCCAGTCTGCGATTGCTTGGAACTGTGGGGGAACCAATAAACCCCGAAGTATGGCGATGGTATTTTAAAACAATTGGAAAAGAAAAATGCCCAATCATAGATACATGGTGGCAGACAGAAACCGGTGGCGCAATGGTATCACCACTTCCTGGGCTTGAAACAATTCCACTAAAACCTGGTTCTGCTGCAAGGC
>DASUKX010000009.1:0-11815 GCA_036278495.1 Nitrosotalea sp. | reverse complement strand
TACATTTTGCTGCAATAGAATACACCGCGATGCCGCAATACAAGCAGTATCTAAAGAACAATACCAATAATGTTCTCTTGCCAATAATTGACATGTCACATAACGAGGCAACAAAACAGATTGCCCAGTGGCTAAAGGGTCAGATCATTTCCAAGTAGAGTCATCAACTAGATTCCTAGTTTTTCTTGGATTTCTTCTAGCTTGTTTTCTAATGCCTGCAGTCTGTCTTCTATAGAAGCATTAACACCATTTGGATTGTCTCGTACAAGCCGTTGAAATTCTTCCTCAATGATTTTCTTGACTGTATTTTCATCTAACATTTTGTTTAGTTGGTATTTCCTTGTTTTTATGCATTATTGATAAACAATGTGTTCATCAATGCAGATAGGTTTGTTTGCAACAGCTTTTGTGGTTACCATATCAAAAATTACAAAATAACTAGAGATAGGACAGAATAAAATTATAAATATTATCAAACTAGATTCACGAGAGACAATATAGGTTTCAGACTCTTAAAATTCATGAAATTGGACATGATGATTCTTACAGTTATCGTGTTTCTGGCAATATGTGTGCCATTTGCTTATGCTACAAGCTTTGCAACTTTACATTTGAATACAATCGGAGGTCACATCGAAGAAGGTCAAGATGTCACATTTACAGGAAAACTGACTAGCATAGGTGGCAATCCTATTGTCAATCGCACAATCTTTGTTTTGGATGATACAGCCTACACGCGACCGGACATAATACTGACAACTACTACAACTGATTTCAATGGAGAATTCTCAGCAACATGGAAAGCCATTCCAAAAGATAATGGATCACCATTTCATTTCTATGCCAAGTTCATAGGAGGAAAAACATTTGGGTACACTAGAAGTGAAGTCTACGAGTCTGTGTTAGAAAACTCGGATAAATTGTCCACAGATGTGATACCGTGGAAAACAATGCCCGTTTGGTTCAAGAACGGATCACAAATGTGGAGCAATGGAAAGATCAGAGATGAAGAATATTCATTTTCAATCCAAAATTTGATCAATTATGGAATTGTAAAAACGAATGCGTCAGTAGGAGACGGATTAAAAATCCCGACATGGTTAAAAAAAGATGCAAATATGTTCTCAAATGATCAGATTTCTGAAGATGCGTATACAAACACCCTTGAATATCTTTTAGATGGCAAAATAATTCGTCTCTAAATCCAGGATTTGAACAAAATAAATTGTAAATTTTATAAAGATTGCATCTGAAAAAGTGAACTAGAACAAATAATTACAATGGTATTTTTGGAAATTTGTGAAAGCCATACTAGTGGTATTTGTCATAATGTCATTGAGTATGACTACAGCATATGCTACTGTTCCTGCGATGATAAAATTGGAATTTATGCCAGAAACCGTAAAAGAAAATAGTCTGATGAAAATTTCTGGTCAGATGTCGAAATTAGATGGAACACCCATTTCAAATCATACAATTTTCATTAAAGATGATATTCCGTATGATGAACATGATGCGATAGTCGGAATCGCTAGAACAGATGAGCATGGTCATTTTTCATCAATATGGAAAGCAGTAGCAAAAAATGATGGCGATGATTATGATATTTACGCGGTTTACCTAGGTGGAAATACATATGGATTTACCAAAAGCAATACTCTTGTGGTAAATGTAATACCATCAAAAACACCAGATCAAAATCAATCGCTGGAAAAGTTGCCAGATTGGTTCATGGACAGCTCAAAGTTGTGGTACGACGGACAGATAAAAGATTCACGCTTTGTATACGGCATTGAAAACCTGATGGATCAGAATATCATTCAACGACATGAAAAAGATGATGGGATTCACATCCCACAATGGATAAAAACAGACGCCAGCATGTACGTCAATGGAAACATAACAGAAGATGACTTTCTTAACATGTTACAATATCTAGTTGATAATGGAATTTTGAAAGTTTAGACTCTGAAATTTAACAACAAAAATTTCCAGTTCTAAGTATCAAAACACTTATTATTTGAGAATGGAAAATTTTCTCAAATGCCAAGCATAGACCAACTGAACAGACCACAAAACAAGCTAGAGCCAATCGAAGGCGTAATTGAAAGCATTAGCGAACCAAGAACCGTCAACCTCAAAACTGGAGGACAGGCTCAGGTTGCAGATGCAATGCTAAAAGATGAAACCGGACAGATCAAGCTTAGTCTATGGGATGCTCAGATAAAGATGGTAAAACAAGGTTCCAAAGTAAGAATCGAAAATGGATATATTTCCACATTCAGAGGCGAAAACGCACTCAATGTAGGAAAGTTTGGAAAACTAGTAATCGTAGAATTCTAGATATATCTGCTGGACTGATTCTTCCCTTTTCTCCAATCAATTACACTTAGTGCTGCACCAGATATTATTACAATAATTCCAATAATCAGCAAAAATCCGGCTTCTGCAAGTGGAAGTATGTTTTTTACAAATGGCGAGTTGGGATCAGTCAGCGCCTTTGATTTTTCAGGATTTTCTGTAAACAGCATTGTTACAGTTATTGGTTCTTTTCCCTTGTTTTCTACGTTAAAGCTGTACGTATCTGCTTTTGGCACGTCAAATGATTTTATAAAAATTGGATCGTTTTCTGTAAACGAGCCAAATTTATCCCCGAAAATGTTTGATATTGAAATTGCTACAGAATCATCTTGGTTATAATCCACAATGTGAACTCCCCACATCAGAGGTACCTTGGCAGCACTCGTAGTATGCGAAAAAGTGTACATGTTTCCCGGATCGATTCTTACTTTGTCAGATACACTATCAAACAGGCTTTCAGGTGATGGAAAAAAATCTCCGCCTTGACTGTCAGATGGCATCTGTGGCAGTATAGAATAAGCAATAGATGCAGCCATTACAATCATCACTGCCCCAGCAATTGCAATTATGGGCCCGCGTTTTTTCATTCTAGCTGATATACCCCAGTTTTTTATCATGTTGTGGCATTGGTAAGGAATCTACTCCAGATCTTTGTCCCATTTGCTCCTCAATTGTTTTTACAAGCTGTTCTGTATCTTGTGCTTTTTTTATTATTCCAGCAAGATCAAGTTTGAGGTCCAACATCTTAACCAGTGTTTCAAGTACAACTTTTGATGCCTTGGCATCAACTACATATCCAGATGTCTCTCCAAGTAAGCAAATTCCTGTCATTCCTTTTCTTTTTCCCACACCAATTATCAAGCCATTCATTCCAGTTATGCTTCCGCTGTTCATGACTGATATTCCATAATTTTGAAAATCTTTAACAATTTGTGGAAGGGTACTTGTTCCATAAACTTTGGGAGTTTTGGAAAAAGCTCCTGTTATATAAGCAGCAAGCGTATAGATTGTTTTTACTCCAAGTTTTTCACAAATTTTTGCAATCTCTTCTGCCATCTCATACTCGCTTTCAGGTGTTACAGGTTGTGCATCACCGCTTAACAGTACAAGATCACCCGTCTCACCTTTTGAATAGTAGAATGTATTTTTCATCAAGTCAGTTGTACCATCAGATTGAATCAATACCTGCGGTGGAAAGGATGACGAGAACATGTTTGCAAACGGTATTGCTTTTAATTCGTCAATCATGTGATCAATTGCAAGTTTTCCAACATATCCGCTTCCAGGAAATCCACAGATAAGAGCCGGATTTTTTAGATTTGGCATTTCAGTTATTTCTATAACAATACGTTGAGGAAGAGACAACAACGTTACGGAAAGATTAATTCAATATTAATTAAGCGTAGGAATTCTACCTGCGTCTTGATTTTTTCTTTGTTGCTTTTCTTTGGGTTCTAGATGATTTTCTTTTAGCTGTTCTAGTTTTTCTTTTAGTTTTTGTTATTTTTCTTTTGGATGTTTTTGAGCGAGATTTTGATTTCTTGGCAGGTTTTTGTTTTGCCTTTCTTGCCTTTGCTTTTCTTGCTCTTGCTAGTGCCATTTGTCTTGCTTTAATTTTCCTCTTTTGGGCTGCAAGTGCTGCCATCCTCTTTCTTTTTGCTGCTGCAAGTGCGGCTAGTTTCTTTCGTCTAATGGCTGCAAGTTCTGCCAGCTTCTTTTGGACTAGAGCTAGTGCACTGCTTGCCTGTGATTCAAGTTTTAATAATGACTCAAATTTTGGCCTCAAGACGGCTTCCTCTTTTGTGGCAGATTTTAGCTGCTCAAGGAGGCCAGGTTTGGCATGGGTTTGTTTTTTTAGTTGGTCCTCAATCTTGGCCTTTTCTTTCTCACTTGATTCTATTGCTTTTTCAAGTCTAATGCCAACGGATTCCCTTTCTTTTAACTCTGAATGTAACTCGGATATTTTTTCATTGATATATTGTAGTCTTTCAGCAACAGCATTTTTATCCTCAGATCCATACTCGCTTTGCTGGGTTGCCTGGTCTTTGGCATCCTGTTCCTGCTGCAGTCTACCCTCTGCTGCAATCTTGAGCCTATCGATACTTGCCTTTTGTGAAAGATGCTGGTTTAAAAGCTGCATTGCATGATCTTTTGCCCTTGCCAGGTCTTCTTTTTTCTTTTCCAGGGCAACAAGGCCAGATGAAGATCTTCGCTTTTTAGAAACAGCCATTTTTAGTTTATTTTCAATTTGCTTTCGTAGTTTGGATACTGTCGCTTTTTTCATACTGTGTGATTTTAATAGTGTCTCAAGGGATGCCATATGCGATTATGAGCCTTTGTAATCGATTAAGTTTTTGTTATGATCAGTATTTGACATACGAGTTAAAATTTTTAACATATTTTTGATCTTTTTAGCAAAATTTTGGCATGTGTCAAGTGCCACCAAGTAGATTTTATTTAGCAAGTACATACGGAAATCATGGATTTTCATCCATCACAGCTTCCAGTGATACAATCGTTTGAGATTGACGATGAGCGAAAAGCTCCAGATCTAGCTGCACAGATGGTGAAACTAGGATTTGCTACACAAAAGGGTGCATTCAGGATAATCATGACAAAGGAACAAAAAACTGCAAAAAAGATCGGTTTTACAATTATGAATGAGCTAAACTTTGGATTAAGAAAAACAAAACAAGAGCGTGATGTAAGATACTGGATATACAGCCATGATGCGGATCATTATGCCATGGTCTTGATAAGCTCAAAAGTAATGCAAGAGTTAGGTTTTTGACTTGTCAAAGATTAATTCAATCTTTAATTTTTTGGATACAATATTTGCAATCAATATACCAGATATTACGCCTGCAGTTACAGTCAACGGATATTCTTGCAATAGATACAGTCTGCTCATTGATACCAGTATAGGATACAACCACAAAAGATAGCATCCCCTAGGAAATCTCTTTGATAATGCATATCCTATGATAAATGCAAACATGGTAGTTCTCATGGTAGATCCTGCAGGAAATGTTCCTTCTATCGAACATGGAACGCCCACATCTGCACCAGATTTGAGTGCCAAGTGTGCTCCAAGGTAGTCAAGTGCGGGCTTTTCATATCCGGTATAGCACCTCATGTAGGCCACAACCATGCTGCCTACCAATAGTGACAAAAGCAAAACAAGGCCAAGGCGTCTTGTCTTTTTTATTATAAACAGTATAATGCTTACAAATATCGGGTACAGTACCCATCCAAGTTCATTAAATACATCCATGGTAAGGTCTACTGCAGGATTTCCCACGAGTTTTGAGATTGCGGTTTCAAATCCAGTATCATATACAAATATGGCTTTTGCAACCGCGAGATAGAGTAGAATTAGAAAGGCTAGCAATAGCAAGAAGAATGTTCTACTTCTTATGTCAAAGATCCAGTTCTGCAAGAAATTTCTCTCCTAGATGTACCGGTATTATAACATGATACATTATACCAAGTGGAAAAATGATCGGCCATAAAAGTTAACCAAGAGAAATGTGACTAAAAGATTTTAACTACATCAAGAATAGGAACAATATTGAGAATACTAACAATCAATGATTTTGATACAAAGGGCAAGACTGTATTTCTCAGAGTAGACATGAATTGCCCCATAGACCCAGTTACAATGGAAATAATTGAGACAAGCAGAATCAAAGAATCAACAGAATCCCTCAAAGATCTAGCCGGTGCAAAAGTGGTAATTGGTTCGCACCAAGGAAGAGTTGGAAACAAGGATTATACCGGAATGGAAAAACATGCAAAGGTACTAGAGCAGATACTTGGTCGCAAAATAAAATATGTTGAAGATGTTATTGGCTCTGATGCGCAAAGAGAAATTAAAAACATGAAAGATGGAGACATTGTACTGCTTGACAATTTGAGATTATGTGCAGAAGAAAATTACGAGTTTACAGCTTCTGATGCATCTAAAACAATAATGGTGCAGAGGCTTTCAAAATTATTTGACATTTGTGTATTGGATTCATTTCCAAGCTCACACAGATCACATCCATCAATAATCGGTTTTGCACATGTACTTCCTGCATGTGCAGGAAGATTGGTAGAGCGCGAAGTAAGAAAATTAGATGAAATCATGACTGTTGCCAAGGGACCACATGTGGTTGTACTTGGAGGCTCTAAAGTAGTTGACAGGCTCGAGGCAATAAAGGAGTTAATCCAGAACGGCAGGGCAGACCAGGTTCTTCTCACAGGAGTTATTGCCAATGTGTTCCTGCGAGCTCAAGGTAGAATCAAGTTCCCACTAGGAATCAAAAGGGAAGAAGAGGTGGTATCAAAGGCGCATGCCTTGATTGGAGAGTATCCAGATGTATTTTCAGTCCCTGTAGATATTGCAGTTGAAAGAAATGGTAAGAGAGAAGAGATGGATGTACGTGAACTTGTAAAAGGTGATCAGGTATACGACTTGGGGCCAAAATCTGTTGATTACTACTTAAAATCAATCCAAAGTGCAGGAACTGTATTCATGAGTGGTCCTGCAGGATTTTTTGAAAATGAGAATTTCAAGTTTGGAACCGAGTCCTTGCTCAAAGGAGTTGCAAATTCATTTGCAACTACAATTGTAAGTGGAGGACATCTTACTGCAGCATTGAAAAGATATGGCTTGGCTGAAAAGATAAACCATATCAGCACTGCAGGCGGTGCATTGGTGTTATATCTTACAGGTGTAAAACTGCCAATGATTCAGGCCTTGGAAGAGGCGGCCGCAAGATATCGTTCTAAATAGATGCCTTGCATTCAGAGTTTGGACAAACTCTTGGTTCTAGTTTTCCAAGGTAAACTTCCTGATTGCACGAATTGCATTTGATTTTCTCTACAACATCAAATAGTTTGTAATAGTTCGTGGTAAAGTTTTGTGCAATTTGTCTGATGAGTCCAGCATCACGTAATTGGTTGAAATATTGTTCCACGTCATCAATTGTAACAGAACTGTCAAGGCCATTACTTTTTAGCACTTCAAGGATTTCGTCATTTGTAAATCGAAGGTTTGTATCATTGTACTTTTCAAAAATGACTTTCCTAATCTGAAGGGGTAGAACTACATTTGAGATGGACAATTTAGTAAAGACCTGAGCTTTCTTCTTTTATTTTATCAGCAGATGCAGTGTCATGTAGTTTGTCAATTAGATATGAATAAAGACCAGATTTTAGCACCTTCAGTGACAACAGAGCACACTTGATTCTTGCAGGTCCAAGGTCATGCAGGCCGAGGTTATCCAAAATATCTTCTTTTGTGAGTTTTTTGACATACTCAAAATCCTTTCCTAGTATGAGCTCAGTCAACATGGATGCGCTTGCCTGGCTTATTGCACACCCTTTTCCGGTGAATTTTACGTCTGCAACTTTATCATCTTTGATGTTAAGATGCATCTCAAGTTCATCTCCACACAGCGGATTGCTGTCCCTCTGAGCAATATCAGGATCCTGTATCTTTCCATAGTTTCTAGGGTTTCGATAATAATCAAGAATGATTTCTCGGTAAATATCAGCGCTACTCATAGCTTGAACAGCTCCTTTGCTCGGTTAAGCGACTTGATAAAAACATCTACCTCTTCTTTTGTATTATAGATATAAAAGCTTGCGCGGGATGTTGCAGAAACATCTAGTCTTTCCATCAACACTTGTGCACAATGATGTCCAGAACGAATAGCAATTCCATCTTCGTCAATTATTGTGGCAAGATCATGTGGATGTATATCTCCCAAATTAAAAGATATGACACCTCCTCTTTTGGATACATCTTTTGGACCATACAGTATGATTCCTTTCATCTGAGAAAGTTTGTCAAGTGCATATTTTGTCAATTCCATTTCATGGTCTCTTACTTTGTCCATTCCGATTTTATCAAGATAATCAAGTGCTGCTGCAAATCCAATTACATCTGCAATATTTGGTGTGCCTGCTTCAAATTTGTACGGTAGATCGTTCCATGTAGTTTCATACTTGTGTACTTCACGTATCATGTCTCCTCCACCATTGAATGGGACCATCTCTTGGAGCAATTCTTTTCTTGCCCAAAGAACTCCAACTCCTGTAGGACCAAGCATCTTGTGTGCAGAAAAGGCAAAAAAGTCACAGTCAAGTTTTTGTAAATCTACTTTGAGATGTGGAACAGACTGGGCTCCATCAATTAGAACACGTACTCCATATTTTTTGCATCTTTTTACAATCTCTTCAGAATCAGTTATTGTTCCCAAGACGTTTGACATTTGGCTAAATGCTACGATTTTTACTTTACCAGTCTCCAGATACTTGTCCAGTTGATCAAGAATTAGTTCACCATTGTCATCTACACCAATGTATTCTAGTTTTGCACCTTTTTCTTTTGCTAAAAGTTGCCATGGAACAATGTTGCTGTGATGTTCATATTCCGTAGTTACTATGATATCGTCCTTGTTGATGCTTTGTCTTCCCCATGCGTAAGCTACAAGATTGATTGCCTCAGTAGTTCCTCGTACAAAGACAATCTCTTCACGTTTTTTTGCGTTGATAAATTTTGCAATCTTGTCTCTTGTGGTTTCATATGCAAGTGTTGCCTCTTCTGCAAGTTCATGGACTGCTCTGTGAATGTTAGAATTGTAAGTCAAGTAATAATTACTGATTGCCTCAATCACTTGGATTGGCTTTTGGGTTGTGGCAGCATTATCAAGATAGACAAGTGGTTTATCCTTGTGTACCTTACGTTTTAGAATTGGAAAATCATTTCGAATACTTTCAATGTTTATGAAACTTTGCAAATTAATTTACCTCAATGTAGATCTCGTTTTGTTCTATTTTAACATTGTAGATTTTTAGCGGTATTTCAGCTGGGAGATTCTCTGGAACACCAGTCTTTAAATTAAAAGTTGAAAGATGTAGTGGACAGGTGACACCTTCTTCTGTCAGTATACCAGTTGAGAGATCAGCATCTGCATGAGTGCAAATTCTATCAGATGCATACACTTTGCCTCCTAGATTTGCCAGCAGTATTTTTTTGTCTTCATAGTCAAAGTCAAGCATGTCGCCTTTGTTTAGCTGATTTGATTTACAGACATTAACCCATTTAGACAAGATATCACCTATACTTGTAATGACTCTCAAATGTGTCAGTCTCGCGATATCTTGTTTCTTCAACTTCAAGCATTGCTTTTAGTTGTTCATCTGTCTTGATAGTAAGATTACGTCCTGCCCACTTGGAATCAATTAGATAACTTATCCATGCACGAACTTGATATGACATTTTTCTTGAGAGCGGTTCCAAGAATCCCTCTACAATTATTTTCTGGGCATCCGATTTGCTCAAGCATCTTGTAGCAAGATAGAATATTTGTTCTTCATCCATTTGCGCAACTGATGCAGAGTGTGTTGCCTTGACATCATTTGTAAGTATTTCAAGTCCTGGAATAGAATCAGATTTTGCTCCCTTGTC
Source organism: Nitrosotalea sp. (assembly GCA_036278495.1). Taxonomy (GTDB): domain Archaea; phylum Thermoproteota; class Nitrososphaeria; order Nitrososphaerales; family Nitrosopumilaceae; genus Nitrosotalea. The sequence goes on along the minus strand of DASUKX010000009.1, from coordinate 1,992 downwards.
TAACAAAATGGAATGTCCTGAGAGATATGATTCTGCGTGATGTGCATCTTTTTCAATTCGTATCATTCCTTTGAAAAGAGATTTTGCAGTATCTTTGAGAACTGACTTTTCTAAAACTCTGCCAATTGTAGAAGGTGCATTATGAATCAAATTTGATGCCAAGTCATATGACTGGTTCTTGTTTCCAAAGACTACCTCAGTATCTTGGGCTGTTGCACCTTGGCCATTAAGAAAGTTATCTACTTTGTATCGTGAGAGATGAGAGCCAAACAATCCAAGATACCAATTCATTCGTCCATCGCGTTCTATTCTTGCCACTCTGGATGAGAAATTTACTGCAGTCTCATCCATTGCTTGTAGTGTAACCAAGTCAAATTGGCTGTTTGGACTGATTGAAACATCTAGCAATTCAAGATATGCTTGTTGTTTTGTTGCTTGTGGAGCATAAAGTTCCTGAACAATAGAGGCCTTGCTGCTCTCTTCTACCACCAGCACATTGCGTGATATTGTAGAGGTTTGGTCTAGTGAAAGCGATGATACAATATGAATTGATTTTTCTAAAATGAGATTTCGTGGAATGTAGATAAAAATTCCAGAATTGAAAAAGGCATTGTTTAGTGCAATGTACTTGTCTCGCTTTGAATCAGTCTGCTCAAATGATTTTTTTATCTTGTCGCCATGATTTTGAATTGCGTCTTGAATTGAGCAAATTACGAGACCCTTTTCTTTTAGATCAGATGGAATGTTTATCTTGTGAATGTTTGTGCCAATTTGTACAATGCTTGGGCTGTCACCTATTTCCAGCAATCTATCCTTGACAAAATCCGGGATTGTACTGTCAGAGCTAAGTGAGAATGTGATTTGTTCTGGATCCATCTTGTTTGCATCAGTATACTTGTTGTAAAGAGGAGATACTTCTTGTGGAAGTTGCTGGAAAATTGCAAATGCATTTTTTCTATATTCTCTTAACCATGTAGGATCATTATTTGCCTCGGAGATCTCGTCTATGTGACTAGAGCCAAGTTTAGAGAGAACAAAAGACGACATTTTACATCACAAGTTGACACAATCGGACTAGCCGACTGAGCCATCCATTTCCATTTTAATCAGCCTGTTGAGCTCTACTGCATATTCCATTGGGAGCTCTTTTGTAAATGGTTCAATGAATCCGTTTACAATAAGTGTGAGTGCTTCTTCCTCAGTGAATCCTCTTGTCATGAGATAGAATATTTGCTCGTCACCAATTTTGCCCACAGTTGCTTCGTGTGTTACTGTTGCATCTTCTTGGTTGATTTCCATGTATGGATAAGTGTCAGTCTTTGAAATGTCATCAAGTAGTAATGCATCACACCTAACTGAAGCCTTGACATCAGTTGCGCCTTTTGCTACATGTAATAGACCTCGGTATGTTGTTCGACCATCACTCTTGCTTACGGATTTTGATGTGGTTCTTGATGTAGTGTTTGGAGCAAGGTGTACCATTTTTGCACCAGTGTCTTGGTGTTGGTTATGGCCTGCAAATGCAATAGAGAGTGTTTCTCCATGTGCACGTGGTCCCATTAGATAAATTCCAGGATACTTCATTGTGAGTTTGCTTCCAATGTTTCCGTCAATCCATTCTACACGTGCACCTTCGTATGCATATGCTCTCTTTGTAACTAGATTGTAAACATCGTTACTCCAATTTTGAATGGTTGTGTATCTTAATTTTGCACCCTTCATTGCAATTAATTCTACAACTGCAGAGTGTAATGATTCAGATGAATACACTGGTGCTGTGCATCCTTCGATATAGTGTACTTCGGCACCTTCATCTGCAATTATTAGAGTTCTTTCAAACTGACCAATGTTTTCTTTGTTGATTCTAAAGTATGCTTGCAATGGTAGATCCACCTTGACTCCTTTTGGAACATAAATGAATGATCCTCCACTCCATACAGCGCTGTTAAGTGCTGCAAATTTGTTATCCTCCGGTGGAATTACTTTACCAAA
>DASUKX010000008.1:0-12782 GCA_036278495.1 Nitrosotalea sp. | reverse complement strand
ATGCTTTCTTGGTTGTGATATTCTATCATTGATCCCAGTCTTCCAAAACCGGTGGCAATCTCATCGAGAATAAACAAGACATTGTATTTCTTGCATATTTTGCTTATTTTTCTCTGGAATCCTTTTGGATAAATTACAACGCCACCTGCTATTTGTGCCCCGCTTTCCATTACAAATGCTGCAATATCACTATTTTTTGAAAGTGTTCGTTCAATTTTTTCTAGACAAAATTCTTGATAATCATCAAACGAGTAACCTTTTGGAATTCTGTATCTGTTAGGTGTTGGAGTTCTCACAACTGGAAACAGCGTCGACTTGAATTTTGAAAAGAAAAGAGGTACATATCCTAGTGACATGGCACCTATGGTATCACCATGGTATCCGTTCTCAAGTGAGACAAATCTTGTCTTTTTCTCACCTATGTTACTCCAGTATTGTAATGCCATTTTTGCGGAAATTTCCATTGCGGTAGATCCATCATCTGAATAAAATACTCGATACATTTCAGGTGCAAGTTTTACTAGTTTTTCTGCCAAATCTTCTGCCTTGTCATTTGTCAAATTAAACAATGATGAATGCTGCAGATTTCTTGTCTGATTTATCATGGCATTTGTCAATTCCTTGTTAGAGTGACCCCATACATTGCACCACATGCTTGCTACTCCGTCCATTAACGCGTTACCTTGTTTGTCGTAAAGCCACACTCCCTTACCCTTTGAAATAACGTCGAATTTTTTCCAGTCATTCATCTGTGTGTATGGATGCCAAACAAAACTGCGCATTGAATTTTCCAGTGGATTGGGATTAATAATGATAAGGTGGATTCTTAAATAACACTAGTGACTGTCTTTTATGAAATCATATTTTATCACTGCTACTGATACAGGAGTTGGTAAAACCACGATTACAGCTGCACTTGCAGCATCCATACTAAAGAGTGGGATTGATGTTGGTGTTATGAAACCGGTTGCAACTGGAGTGATGCAAAAAACAGGTTTCAGATCATCAGACGTATCTATTTTGTATCATGCTGCAGGTGTTCATGATACAGAAGATGAGATAAATCCTGTCTTTATGCCATTACCTGTCTCTCCGTATGATGCAAGCAAAGTACTTGATATTTCATTTGACAAAAAAATAATCTTCAAACAGTTTGCAAAGTTGCAAAAAAAACATCAAATGATGCTTGTTGAAGGAATAGGAGGGATATTGACTCCATTGACTCGAGATTATTTTGTAGCCGATTTAATAAAAGACATGGGTCTTGAGGTAATCATTGTTACAAGATCTACTCTGGGAACCCTAAATCATACAATGATGACAGTCCGGACATGTCGTGACAATAAAATACCAATCAAGGGAATCTTGGTAAACAACTATGATGAAAACGGTGGACCTGAAGAAAAAAATACGCCCCTTACAATCCATGAAATTACAAATGTTCCTATCTTGGGCGTATTGCCGTTTATCAAGTATTATGATAATCCTGAGATGATGGTTTCTCATGTTGAGAAAAATATTGATATAAAATCTCTCATATCTTGAAAATTTTCAACTTGGATTGTTTTTTGTTTGAAGTAAAACCAATCAAGTCATTTATGATGTTTGAAAATGTCATTGAATCTCCAAGTGTGTATGTTTTTACATCTAGTGGTATTTCTTTTTCAAGTACGACCCATATGTTATTTGGATTTGGCTGAACTTTTTTCATCTGTTCTATCTGAGATTTTATTGCATTTACATCACCTGTCTTTGGAAATGAAATGATAATGACATCTTGTGGTGAAGTTCCAAGTGTTACAGTATCAGGAACTGCAATGTCAATGTCTACTGATTGGAATGATGTCTTGCGTTTGCTTGGAATCATGGTAGCAGTCAGCAAAAAATGCATCAACCCCTCAGAAATTGTTACAGTATCTGGTTTTACCTCGCCTTCTTTTTCTATTTTTAATAGACATTGCTCAAAAATACTCTTTATGACTTCAGCACTTTCGCCCTGGATGATATCTGACAGTACTCTTTGTTCTCCATATTCTGAAATGGTATTATGCAAAATTTCTCCTAGTTCCAAGATATCCATACCTTGAAGTATCATAAATTAAAGTTATGATGCGCAATTTCAGGAGTAGAAAACTAAAAACTAGTTTAAATTACTAGCTCTTGTAACTAACCTCGAATATCTGGAAATGATACGAATTGAAGCCGAGTTGCCACGAAATGACTTGACTGCTGTAACTGATGCACTAGATATGATGGGAATTACAGTAAATATTGTAAAAGCAAAGAGTCGCGGAACAACTGTTGGCTCTGAAGTTCACGCAGCAAAGGGCACTGGTATGTATCGATCTGAATTTAGAGACAAGTTCATACTCCAGACAACTGTATCTGATAACGCAGAGCATGACGTAATTGAAGTAATAAGATCAAACTCTAATACTGGTAAAATCTCGATATTTCCAATCTCACGCGTAATTGACATTAGCTCGGGAGTTGAAAATGAACAAGGATTGGCACTAAGTGAATATGATAGTGTAATACTAATTGCCGCAAATAAACAAAAAACATCTTTTCCATTTGGACTTACTACTAGCAAGGTAAAACTTGAACCGCAAGCAGTAGAGGGAGAAAAGGGTTACTATGATGTAATAGAGAAAAAGTTTGTTCCGCTTGAAAATCTAGAGGCTGTAATATCTCAAGTAAAACCTGTTGAAAAATTTCAAATCCTTACTCCGGATGATGCATTTCTGATCCAAAGCCTAACTAGGATACAAAGAAACTTTTCTTTATACAAAAGAAAACAAAGTGATTCATACTCTCAGGCGTTTTTAAAATACATCTCAAACAGATTCTTGAGTCTGTGGCCGGAAAATGAGATTAACACTGCTGTTCTCTATGTTGATATTGTAGGTTCTACCAAAATTGCCACGTCTTTGAGTTCGGAAGAACTTTCTGGTCTAATCAAAGTATTTTCTGAAGAGATGTCCGTTGTTGTTTCAAAGCACGCAGGATTTGTCCTCAAATACACTGGTGATGCAGTGATTGCATTTTTCCCAGAGCTCAAAGACTTTGGTAATATGGCAGAAAATGCCGTACGTTGTGCAAGGTCAATGAATATGCTTGTGACACACTCTCTGAATCCAATGTTTGCAAGTTTTGGATTGCCAAAAATTAATGTACGAATTGGAATAGATGTTGGTAAAGATAGGATTGTTGTTTTGGGATCTGAGCCTGACTTGATAGGACACAGTATAACAATTGCCTCAAAAATCTTACCACTTGCACAACCAAATCAAATGACTATAGGTGAAGAAGCATACAAAATGCTGTCTCATGAAATGGCCGTCCAGTTTATGAAAATTGATCCTCAAGACAAGAGGTGGAACTATAATCACCCGACGACTGGAAAAATATATCCTATATATTTCTCAATTCCTGTTATGCAGATATCAAATCGCGAAAGTTAAAATATTACTTTTTAAATTTCTTACTTGCAAATTTTGCAAGGCCGAGTTTTTTCATCTCATCTGATTCTCGTAGTACTGAGTCGTGTTGTACTTCCTTGTGTTTTTTCAGCTTGTTTTTTAATTCTGGAAACTCATTTGCAAGAATTTTCACTGCATACAATCCTGCATTTGCTGCCTTGTTGACTCCTACTGTTACAACGGGTGAGCCTGTTGGCATCTCAGATATTGATAGTAATGCATCCAGTCCTCCGAACGCTGAAAACTTGAATTTGTCAGAATTTGCCTTGTCATTGTACACCATTATTGGCACCCCGATTACGGGAATTGTTGTGTAAGACGCTATCATTCCTGGCAAGTGGGCCGAACCTCCAGCACCTGCTATGATGACCTTGAACTCTTGTTTTTCTGCATGTTTTGCATAATCTTGCAATCTTGTAGGTGTTCTGTGTGCAGAGACGATTTGATCCTCATGTCTTATTCCAAATTCATCTAGTGCAGATGCTGCAGAATGCATTACTTTGCTGTCTGAACTAGATCCCATAATGATTCCAACTAGTGGTTTTTTTGTATAAGACATAGATTATGACAGCGTTGAATTAAATAATTAAACTCAACGTTTTTGCATAGTATTTTTCAATTGGTGTGATTCAATCTCTTAAATTATATCTGAGATGAATCTGCTTTGAACTGTGCAAAAATCTCCTTTAGAAGTAAGGCGAGCATTTGGGGTTTTATTTGTAGGCGTGGCAATAGCGGTAGGTTCTGCTTCCATTCTAAGTGAGATCTCATTTGAGCACAAGGAACCCATATTCTACTATGGAATAATCTGGTTTGGAAGTTTTGCAATAACATTTGGCATAATTCTTGGCAAGTTCCGGACTCTACTGTCATCTATCAAAGGAAGGATGAAAAATAGTGTCTCGTGGCCTCCCATGGTAAAGGCTGTTAATGGTTTGTGCTGGGCTGCTCCATTTGCAGCAATAGGAATAGCTCCACATCTTTACCAGTATCTGATTTTATTTGGAATTGGTCTTGGAAATACATCCACATTTTTCTTTATGAAAAAGTACAGTGGTCTTGTAAACTTGGAGCAAATCATCGTGGGCGCAATATCTCTTGCTGCAATACCTATTGCAGTTATGCTTGACACCTCATTGATATCCAACCAGACAACTGCTGTGATAACATCACGAATAATGATTGCTGTTGCCTATGGCGCAGGTGGCATATTTGCACTGGTAAAAAAATAATTTACTCCTGGATGAATCTAATAGAATTTTTTATTTTCTGAGTCTTTTCTAATAATGATTCAATATCTTTTGTATTATTTTCATCTACGACATTAAAATGACCAAGTTTTCTCTGTGGTTTTGCCTCATCTTTGTGGTACATCTTGAGGTATATGCCATCTTTTTGCTCTAGTGTGATTTGCTTGTATTTTCCAATGAAATCTCTTGGACCCAAAATGTTGCACATGACTGTGGCATGTTTTAACTTTGTACTGCCAAGTGGCAATCCAAGTATTGCTCTTAGATGTTGTTCAAATTGTGATGTCTCACTTGACTGTAACGTGTGATGTCCAGAATTGTGTACTCTGGGCGCAATCTCGTTTATGAGAACCTTGTCATCTTTTGTCACAAACATTTCAATTCCAAATACTCCTGCACCATGCAACACATCTATTGTTTTTTTAGCAATCTTGTCTGCTTCTGATGAAATTTTGCTGTCAACTCGAGCAGGTGCAATCGTAAGTTCTAGTATGTTGTTTTTATGAATATTTTCCACCAGTGGATATGTTGCAATCTCGCCGTGAATGTTTCTTGCTGCAATGACTGATACCTCCATTTTGAAATCAACAAATTTTTCTATCATGGTCTGTCTTCCCAAAAATTGTTGGTATGCTGTTTCTATCTGTGAGTTGTTTTCTATTTTGAAATTCCCTCTTCCGTCGTATGCATCACGTCTTGCCTTTAGCAATGCAGGGTATTGATAGTCTGTAATTTTTTTCTTGAGATCTTCAAGCGACTCTATTGCCTCAAAATCTGCAACAGGGATGTTATTTTGACGCAAGAATTGTTTTTGGAGATACTTGTCCTGTATTATTCTTAGAGTGCTTGGCACTGGATTTATCAAAACTTCATCATGCAGTGATTCAAGTACCTTGCTGTCTCCTGATTCTATCTCATAAGTAATTATGTCTGACTGGAGTGATAACTCAACTATGGCATTTTTATCTTTAAAATCCGCAACAATCTGCTTTGCTCCAACTCTTGATGCAGGACAATTTTCGGTTGGATCTAAAACTATGACATTTGAAATGTATTCTGGCATGCTTTTTGCTGCTTCCACTAGCATCATTCCAAGTTGCCCGCCCCCGATTATTCCCAGATTTTTGGTCATCTGCATGCCTTGGACCTGGTTTTAAAAATAGTTACCTGTTTGACCATGTGAAATTGAGACTAGCTTGTGAAAACTTTTTTGATTTCTTTAATCTGTTTGTCTGATCCTGACACACTGATTAATATTAGATAATGTATGTTCACGATAATGATATGTCTAATGACAGTGGCATGGAAAAGCATGCGTATACTGCACTAGTAGTTGATGATGATGAAGACACTGTAAATCTTTTCACCGAGTTTTTAGAAATTTATGATATTGTTGTGACAGGAAAAGCATTTGATGGAAAACAGGCCACCAAAATATTTCAAGACATATCTCCAGATATTGTATTTTCAGACGTAATGATGCCAGAATATGATGGATTTTATGCATTAGAAAATATAAAGAAAATTAATCCAAAAGCAATAATGGTCATGATCACGGGAGATGTAAGGGCTGATACTATACACAAGCTAGAAAGTCTGGGAGCCGATGCAATAATTTACAAACCATTTGACATGCCTTCTGTGATGAAGACAGTTGATAGTCTTTTTGCAAAGACTGTATGTAATGCATCCAACACTAGCTGATTTTCTTATATCTGATTGTGATTTTGTCTGTAGTTTATTTTTAAAACTAGATTAGGTTCCAGATCCAATTCCGGGAAGTGTACCTGCTGCAACACCTGGTGAGTAGGTATCAAGTATGTGATTTGTGAGAAATTGTGACAACGCGGCGGTTGTACCATACATTGTCAATCCTCCCATCACAGTTAGCATTGCAATGTTAAACCACACTGTCTTGAACATGCCCCCTTGTCCCACCTTTACTGCTAGTGCGTTAATTGTTGATGTGACAATTATGACTATTGGTAACATCATGTGGACAAAATTTGGATCAATTGGACTTAGTGTAAATGCCTGATTTGATACTGGCACTGTAGATAATAGTGTGTGAAATACTTCAATTAACGTACTCATTAGGCCAAAGATTGCCATGGTAAGTCCATGTAATACGATGATGATTGTTTCAAAAGTTCTTGATGTCTGCATTCTTTTTGATCTGAGCTCATTTAGTTTGGATGAAATCTCGGCAACTTTATTGCCTACTTGATTCATGTCTGCTCCCTTGAGGAGTGATCTTGACATTATGGTGTTGCCAGATTCTATTACTGAAGTTCCGGCCTCCATTGAAAATATCTCAAAGCAAATTTCTGGATTTATTCTATTTTTCACTCTATTCTTAAATGCAATAATCTGTTTTTGTAGAGGTCCGAAATTGCTTCGAAGTACTGCGTCAAGTGCCTGTCCCATAGAACCTACCATGGTGTAAATTTCTCCAAAATGTCTGATAAACTGAGGATACCATTCGTCATGCTCTCGCAATTCTGTTTCTTGTCTTTTTGCTATGAATCCTGGAATGAACAAGGGTGCCACTGCGATAACTACTACAAGTGTGAGGGGTATTGCATTGGTAAAAGTAAGTACTATTCCAATGGAGATGCCTAGACCCAGTGCTGCAAATAATGCCATTCTGAATTTTGGTGTGCTGTCATGCTTTGTTGATGCCAGCTTGTCTTTTGGAAATAACATGTACATGATTACTATGAATGAACCCATGCTTACTATGACACCTACAAAAGACATGAGAAATATTGATTCTGAGTTGGAGTTTCCCATGAGCATTGCCATGATGGAATTTGCTGCAATCATAAAAGACGCAGTTGATGAAATGGTATAAAACATCTCAAGAAATAGTTTTTGTGTTTCCAAGTTTCGCTCATATCTTATTGTATATGTGTGGATGGCAAAATTCATCTCATCTGTAAAAAATATCTTCAACTCATCTCCAAGTCTTATGACTTGAGATAATTTTACTAATAATTGCTTTAATGGATCTGTATTGTCTTTTAATTTTGCAGCAATCATCTCACAGGACCTTGCAAGACCATACCCCCACCCAACTCCTAGTCGGAATACCTCTTTGAATGAATCCGAATATCTTCCATATCCTGATGATTGTCCACTTTTTATCATGTCAACAGAGCCAACTTCCCCTGTTGAAAGTGCATACAAAAATGCAATAAAGTACAACAAATCCTCATCTGATCTTCGAAGCTCTGCAAGTTTTTCCTTGATGGCAAGTTTTTCCATCATAGTGCACTGAGTTCCTTCATGAATTGTTCTAATCCAATTTCTCTGCAACGAGATATTGAATCGTAAACATCATAAAAATTGAAAATCTTCTTTTCAACCATTTTATCCAAAATCTTTGTTCTAAGAGCAAGCTCCTCATACAACAAACCCTCATCTTTTCTTGACATTCCTCTTTTTTCTAAAATTTTTGAAATGAATAGTGCACTACTTCCCTTGCCTCTGAATTTGACTGTATCACTACCTGGGTCCCAGTTAAACACCGGGATGAACATTACGTTGTTTCCCTCTGGGTTGAATCCAATTATCTCGTTTATTGATAATACTCTTCTTACTCTCTTGCCGTCCGGACCTGTAACTGCTGCCTGGAACATTGCAATGTTTAGATTCTCAACGTTTGTTTTCGGTATGTTCATTGGAGGGTTTGTAATTCTTTGAATCAGCGCAGTCATGTTTGCAGCATGAAATGTGCTAATTACTGGGTGACCTGTCTGCATTGCACCAAATGCAATGTTTGCCTCTGCACCTCTAATTTCTCCTACAAATATGTAATTTGGTCTCTGTCTTAATGCTGCCTTTAAAAGATCAAACATTGTTACACTTGAATTTGCATTTCCCGTGTCTCTTGTGACTTCACTTATCCAGTTAGAATGAGGCAGTGTAAGTTCAGGAGTGTCTTCAATGCTTACAATTTTCCAGTTGGATGGAATAAACGCGGTCAATGCCATCATGGTAGTGGTCTTTCCAGATGCAGTCTCTCCATTGATGAACACACTCATTCCTTCTGCTAACATCATCCAAAGATATGCAGCTTCAATTGAAAGAAGCGACTTGCTTGGAATGACCTGTGTTATGGATAATGGTGTACTTGCAAATCTTCTGATGGTGGCATTTGTTCCCTTTCGACTTACATCTTTTCCAAATACAATGTTAATTCTAGAGCCCTCTGGTAATGTAGCATCTATGACTGGTTTTGCGTGAGACACTGTTTTGCCAAACTGTTCTGCCATGCTTACAATCAAATCATCAATTTCTTCAACACTCAAAAAGACCGGACATTTTAGTGCTCCAAACATTTTGTGTATTACATACATGTTGCCTGCCCCAACTATCGAAATGTCTTCTAAATGCGGGTCTGTCAGAAATGGATCAAGCAGGCCCATCCCGGCACGCTTGCGCAAGAAATGGTATTTCAGACTAGGTATGTCTTTTTCAAACACTGGCAAGCTCTTAGACTTGAATACATCCATCTTGGAATAGTCTATTGTTGCATTTGTAGATGAGATGGTCTTGTCAAGATACTGGTCTATCATGTTGAATCTCTCTGTTAGCTCAAGAGGTGGATTCATGGTTCCCGCATGTAATGCAAATAGCTTGTCTGCACCTTCCATCAAAGCACGGTCTGGTTCGTCAGGCTCTATTATTGCATATTCTACATAGCCGTCTGCAGAATTGGAGTGTGGATTAATGTGGATGTATGTATTGTCTGATATTGGATATATCAGATTGGGGTCCTTGAGTTTTTTGTGCTCACCCTCTAATTTTTCTGTAAATAGTGGAATGGGGTTACCCCTTTCTACATATGTTGACAAGTAGTTTAACAGGTGTGTAGATTTTTTTAACGCCTCTGAGAATTTCTTGTCACTGACTAGGGATAGACTTAGAACCATTTCATTTCACCTTGATTTGTTGTTCTCATGTCTTCATCCTATTATGCATTAGCTGTGGATATTGGTACAATCTTGATTCCAAAATTAGTGTCAATCTCAAACGCAAATGATGACTCTGATGCTTCACTTGCTCCTATCAATTTTATTACTTTCATTACTTTTACTGCCTTGCCTCCAATGCTTGCAGTGCTAAGTGAAAAGTAGACATCGCATGCAGATTTTATTCTCAAAGAAATGTCTTCTGGAATTGATGTTTCGTGCATCGTAAGTATTACTGTCATGCCTGTTGAAACAAGATATTTACATCTAGTCAGAAAATCAAGTATCTGCCCTGCATCTGCATACATTGTCAAAAGAGATATTGAATCTATTATTACACAATCAAAATTCTTGGAGTTGCTACTGATGTATCTGCCAATGACTGGTAACAGAAATGATGATTGCTTTTGTGACCAAACTGCACCGTATACATGCAGTGGTAATATGGAAAACTTGTTTTGTAAAAATGCTGTTGTAAAATTAAATGTAATTGTCTTCATTTTTTCGATATAATCTTTGACTGTATTTTCTGTAACACACAATACTTTCATTTTTGATAACAACATACCTTGTATGAATTGGGCACCAAGTGCACTCTTTCCGGTACCATGTTCTCCCTCAATCATCATTAAGCATGGTGTTGGAATTCCGCCCGCTAGCTGTCTGTCTACTTCTTCATTGCCTGTTGGAATTGTCTTTATCATGTTATTCTCACCGAGCTTGTAGAAAGAACTCCATTGTCTGTTCCAATGTTGACAGTCAAGATGCCATTCAGATTTGTTGGATTTTGTAGATCTGCCTCTATGTTGAGTGTCTCTTTGGGATCTAGTATTCCGGGGTGTTCAAGATCGTTTGTTATGCTTTGAATGCACCACTTGTCAGATGATAATGCAGCACAACTATTTGCATATTGCAAAACCTCCGTTAGTGTACTTCCGCTATTTGCCTGGTATGTTACTATTGCATCAAACTTGTTATAATTCCACAGTATTGTGTTTCCAGTATTGTTGACTGAAAAATTGACCGTGGTAGAATTATGAATACTCTGTAGATTTGAAATAGTGATGTTTGTATGTAGAATTGAATTCAATGTGCTTGACATTTGAGCTGATGAGGTGCTCACCTTTGTTGTATCATCAAGTATTGCAGGAAATGACATCATGGCATATACTATGGTAAATGTAACTATGCCACCAGAGATTGCAATACTTAATCCCACTTGATATCACCTAGCAAAATGTAGCGAAATATTCATCGCTAACTCCGTTTGGTGTTGTTACTTGTAATTCGTATACACTACTGCATTGAATGGCCGATAAATTTGAAAGATTGATTTGTACTGTATTTGCCTTGTCCCAACTAGTTACTGGACTTGAAAACGTCCATGATGGAGATCCAATGTTGTACGGGATTCTCTGCATTGCACCTGTTTGACCAAAATACACATCGACATTTTGCGTGTTTGTAATCGAATACGTCCCAATGTTTTTCACCCATGCACTAACGCTTGTAGATGTTGGATTTTGGGCGTAAAGGATTTTGATGTTTGTAAGTATGGTTTGTTTTTGGTTCTCAGTGGTTTGGGTAAAAGTGGACTGGAATGTACCTACCTTTGTCATTACAACTCCTGCAAGGCCTGCTGCTACTATGACTGATGCTACAATGAGAATTGCTTCTGTAAAAACTGCTGATCCCATACTAATTCTCCTTTGACTCCACTGTAACTAGTGGGACATGTGATTTCCCTTGGTTCATCATGAGTTTTGCATATGTCAAGTCTGCTTCCTTGTCTGCTATGCCCATGACTTTACCAAACTTGTACAGCATGACAAGTATCTCTTTTACTGATAGGCCTGACTGATCCATTAGGTTGATTATATTGTATATGACGTGCTCGTCTTCTTGCCTTAACCCCATCATTTTGCATTGTTCAATTAAAATGTCAATAGATCCCCTGTCAACGGTTTGGAGAATCTCCTCCAAAATTGTGGTCGTACTCATGAGCTTGCCAAGTGTAAGACTACCGTTGAATAGCTGATTAAATGGAAGAGATTCTTGGAGTTCTTGTTTTGGTTGGATTTCTTCAATCTGTTTTGGCAATGATGTGTTAGGTACATTGTTTGTTGTAATTATGCTCGTTTCTGTTTGTTGGTCTTGACTATTTGGCATGGAATTCTCTGCAGAATTATTTGCAGAATATGTTGGTGGTTGCTCTGGGTGTAGTGGAAGTGTTGGGTCTGAGAGTCCCTTGATGTCCATCGAGTCAAAATATTTGCGCATGAAATTGAGCGGGTTTGCAATCTCTGCTTGGAATGCTTTGAGATCGGTCAATGATGTTTCAAATGTAAGTGTCAGGTCCTGAATTGTACTTCGAATTGAATTTATATCATTTCTGACATCACTTACAGTATCCTGCATTCTTGCCAATTCTCTTTGGAATGGATCAACTGCACGTGTGACCATATCATTGAGAACATTTTCATCAACTATTGGTTGCTGCATCATGGCTGGAACAGATATGGTGTCATTTGATAACTGTGCTGGTGATGGCATGATTATATCTGACATTCCTCCTGGATTGTTGTTTGTCATTATCATACCGCTTTCCTGTTTTGGTGCCTCAAATGATACATTTTCAATTGGTGATTCTGTTTGTATGATGCCTTGATCTAATCCTTGATTATCTTGTCTTGGTGATTTTTTTGCCATAAATTTAGGAATGCCGATAAGAATTCCTGAAATCGCAATAATTGGAACTACAAAATAATACAAAGATGTGGGAAAGCTAAAAAGATACTCTGGCAAAAGTTCGTAGAGAAATAGACCATAGCATGCAATTGCACTTGCTATTACAAACATTCTAGTTTTACTGGATAATTTTGTAATCATAAAAAGCGGATTGGAAGTGACGATCTTCAAATCATTTCCTCCTCTATCCCAAATCCACAGTTGTTTCTGTTACTGCTGGTACTTGTCTTTCTATAGTCAATGCAGAACCAGTTGGAACGATGATTTCAGCCTTGATGTTGTCTAGCTGTTTTGGTTGGTCACCGTCCTTGTAAACGATTACCAAG
>DASUKX010000007.1:0-8506 GCA_036278495.1 Nitrosotalea sp. | reverse complement strand
TTCACCGTCTCGATTTATGATGTAAAATATCTCTGGTGTAACCCCTTGAACTTTTCCTAGTATGTAATTGTAAAATGCACCCTGGATTATGTGCTCATCTCTGATGTTTTTTGCAAGTTTTATCTCCTTGATTGTATAATGATATCCCCCAAAGACAGAACCGCTTGAAGTGGATTTTTCAATTATATCTGCATAGCCTACAAGGCCTTCTGGCAAATAAAAAACTGGCATTCCATGCATAATATTTGAGCCATTGGCCATTGATTCCAAAGCCAGTCTAAAGCCCTCTTGAGGCGTGGCAAATGAAATGGGTGCGATGCCAGGATATTTTGCCTGTACCGTCTGTGCTTCATGCTCATTTCCACGTTCAAATAACAATCTCTGAAATTCACCTTTGGTATCTTTTTCTTTTTCAGATACAAACTTGTTACAATGAATTGAAAATGGTGACGACAAGTACATTGCAACTGTAGTTGCAGTCAGTGGATCAGAGATCTCAGGAGTTGTACAATTGTGAAATATCTTGTTTACATCTATCATGGTATGATTCCATCAGATACGTTTGGTATTATGTATTTCATGTTGACATGTTTTGACGCAGCTTGCCTCTAAATTCCTATTAAAGATATTTTGAGAAATTCGATGTGGAGAATTCATTCGAATCCGACCTAACCCACAATGAGGTCATTGATTTTGACACATCAGAGTTTGAAGACCAAGACGATCTTCAAGAATTCTTTGTCGATTGACAAAAAACCCTCTGGATATGCCAAAATCATTTTCCACTTTTTATTCCACTAGGTGGTAATACCGTTATCTGACAACAGTCTATTTGAGATATCTCTTGTATTCTTGATCTAATCTAGTATATCCCGAATTGTTTTTGTCCAAAACAATAGAAGAAAGTTACATCAATTTTTTATGCACAAAAAAGAACTTAATCAAGTGAATATTCTATATTTTTTAATAATTATATCATCTGTAACGTTTTCCATGATGGACATCCCAATCATATTCTCTGAGATGCCGCAGGCAAATGTCCCATCTCCCCTAAAGCAGATAAGACTGGGTGTTTTGCCAGAAAGTGTTACCTGCAATTCCGGTCTTTATCTTTTAATAAAGTCAAGTGATCATTTACCAGCTTGTGTACGCCCTGGCAGCATTGCAAGACTTACTGCACAAGGGTGGACACTTGTACCAGGATCACATGCGCCTACATCTAATCAAAATTATTCAAATCCAGATAATTCTGTAAAAACAAAAAACCATGCACTGGGTCTAGTCCTGGTGCCATACTTTGATCCTGCAGACGAGGATTGGCAGACCATTTACAGTATGGCGGATAAATATCCTGGGGCAATACGGTATGTCATCATAAATCCATGTAGCGGTCCATGTGATGCTCCGCTTTCTTCTGACTGGCAACATGCAATATCTATCTTAAAGTCAGACGGGGTCAAGACACTGGGATACATCTTTGACAATTCCCAAAGTATTGCCAACATTGATTACTATATGAAAAACCCCAAAGTGCCAACAGACGGCATATTCTTTGACAATGAAGGAAGTATCGTTACATAAAGTAGAATAATTGAGATGTGACTGCAAGATAATCATTCTAGGAAATTATTATTGATGAATCTTACAAATTCTTTATTTGTGATTTTTACATAGGGTTGCGACGAATCTATGGTATACAGCACCGATAAAAAAACAGCCATTGATATAACAATACGTTTTCTCAGTCAACACTTTTCTGTGCAAATCATTGATGCTGTTTTAGAAGACAAGACATGGATAGTTGCGGCGAGAATTGGGATGTTTGGCAAAACAATGTCAGCAAAAAATATGGTTACTCTGATTCTTGGACTAGAAAACAATTGAAAACACTGGTAGGAAAAAAGATAGTATCCAAGACTAGAGATGGTCACGGTTATATTTTTTCAATGAAATGATACAGAGCCTCTGCCACCAACACTTCCTATGAGACTTTGATTGTCAAGTCTCATCTGTTGAGTGTTTTTATTGAATTCGTTATTTCAAATTGTGACTACGAAAATAATCTATTGTCTTAGTTTCTTTGATTTCTCAAAACACTTTTCTGCCTCTTTTTTCTTGTCCATTTTCAGCAACACTCCGCCCATGTTGTACCATGCAACAGCAAACTCTGGATTGATTTTTGTTGCCCTCTCAAAGCAGTCTAATGCCATCTCCAGTCTACCCAGTGTAAAAAAACAAACACCCTTGAAATTCCATGCAGGTGCATGTACTGGATCAAGTATGGTTGCCTCATCAAATGATTCTAGCGCATCTTCATGTCTTCCAAGGTCTGAAAGACATATTCCTTGCAGGTTCCAGGCATCTGCCATGTCAGGATTTATCTGCAAAACTTTACTAAAACATTCTAGGGAATCATGATATTTTTTTAGGTGATATAATGCATCCCCTTTTTTGAGCCACGCATTTGCATATCTTGGCAGGCGCTGCAATGCTTTATCATAGAATGTGATTGCCTCTTCGTACTGGTGTTTTGCAGATAAAGTCTGGGCCTGCTCATATGACAATACTGCATCCTCTGGGTAAATGTCGTCAAACTTTTGTATGGTTTTCTGTATCTTGGCATTTTTCACCCTCAGGGTCTGGTACGCCTCTGCAATCTGCCTAAACCTTGTCTCGCTCTCCTCAGTAGGGTTCTTGTCTGGGTGGTGTACTAATGCCAGCCTCCTGTATGCTTGCTTTATCTCCTCTACTGAAGCGCCTGGCTTGAGCCCTAGGGTTTCATAGCACTGGGAAATATCCAATGGTTTGTCATACACCCAAAGCATGAATAAACTAATCTTTGAGACACCAGTTCCAGGTTGTGCAAAAAAATAACAGATTCAAGCGGTTGTTCCAGGGAATTTACCCAGAGAACAGTTACCGCCAGTAGAGAATCTGCACCTATATCTATGGTACCGGTATTGAAAAGAATGTGTTCGTTCATTATGAACTTGTACCGTATCTTTCACAAAAATACTCTCCCACGAGTTTTCATCTAGTAATAAGATTCGTCAATTTTTTAAATGAGTACCGGACTGTAATTCTATGGCCTTGAACTGCCCTGATTGCGAATCAAAGCTAGTCGAGTTTGACCCTGGGTCTGGCATATACCACTGCCCAAATTCCACTTGTACTTTCATATATTTTGACAAAAATACTGGGAAAAAATACCGAAAAAACCAGAAATAAGGTAGTATATTCTTCAAACACCATCTGCCTCAATGATGCATCCTAAGAACAATACATGTTAGAGATCCACTCTTTTTTTATGCTTGAACAAAACTATTGGTTGTCAAATGCGATTCAAGCCATCGCTACTGCTATTTCTGCCGTTTCTACTACTTCCTGTTCCAGTATTTGGTATTGCTTCAACTGGAATCCTGGTGCCGCTTTACATGCCTCCTACTGACAATGGATGGACTCAAGTCCTTGATGCAAAAGGAAATCATACCAGTGTGCCATTTGTGGCAATTGTAAACCCCAGCAACGGACCTGATACCACAAATTGTACCAATTCTACATATCCTGCAGGAATACAGCGTCTACAGGACAAAGGCATATCGGTATTGGGTTATGTCTATACGCAATGGACTCAACGACCCTTGTCTGGAAATGGTAGCGCAGAGAAAGACATTGCATCCTGGAAACAATGTTACCCTTCGATTAACGGAATATTTCTTGACGAAATGAACACAAGCTCATCTAGTGTAGAATATTATAAGACACTAGACAATTATTCAAAATCACTCAACTTTACATCAAGTCATGTATTTGGAAACCCTGGGCAGGACACCAGCCCAAATTTTATTGGTACCGTTGACACCCTGACAATATTTGAAGATCCTGGAACCTTGCGCCTGGCAGATCTTATCGGTTACAACTCTTGGCGTGAATACTATGACAAGCAAAACTTTGCCCTTCTCTTACTTGGACAATCACGCATGCCAAGTCCCTATGAAATAGGAGTTTATTCAAATTATGTGGGATACATGTACGTCACAGACAATCCTGGAAATGGCCACAGTCCATACAATTCAACTACTGCCTCCCCCTGGAATACAACTTCAACATACCTGATGAATCTAGCATCTTATCTTGACAAAAATTCCACCATTCTATCAGTCAAGTCTGTCAACTTGTATGGCATTCCAATCTCTGGATATTATATTCATGTGAATCAAAACGGAAACTGGATACCGTCAGGGTTTACACCCCTTGATTACCAAGCGACGATTGGAGTACAATATCTAATCACTGCCAACTCTTTTGCAAATTGCATCTTTGATCACTGGCAAGACAACATCTCTGAAAATGCCTCAAGACTGGTTCTTGTCAACTCGACAAAAATAACACTCACAGCAGTATACAAAAACCATTACGGCATTTGCCTGTAAAATCAAATATTGACTATTTTATCCCAAGTTCCTTTCTGATGCACGGAATTGTATTTCGTATGGTAACCGTAGTGACCCCTGATGCCTTGGCAAGTGTCTCCTGAGTTATCTTTTCCCCATTTACAATGCATGACAAGTACAATACAGATGATGCAACCCCTAGCGGATTTCTACCTATGATGATTCCTTTTTTTGTAATTTTTGATAACATATCCAGTGCATCTCTTTTTATTTTTTCATTTATCATTGCACGACTTGCAATTCTGTTGACAAACTCTGATGAGTCATAAGGTTTTAGGTTCAAGTCAAGCTTTCTGATTAAAGTTCTATAGCTTCTAGACAATACAGTCCTGCTTATGTTTGCAGCTTTACAAATATCATTTAACGTCCTTGGAATATCTGCTTCCCTGCATGCTGCATAAAGTGATGCGCACAAGACACTTGCAATGCTTCTACCTTTTGTCATTTTACTTGCAGCTGCTTTTCTGTAAATCTGCGCAGTTCGCTCTATTACCATGTCTGGTATTGACAAGTTTGCCTTTAATGCATCTAAAAGTGCAAATGAAAATTTCAAGCTTCTATCTGCATGCTCTGCCTGACTTCTTGCATCCCATGTCCTCAGTCTGGTGAACCTGCTTTGCATGTCAGCAGATAGTGTCTTGCCCAATGCATCCTTGTTTTTAAAACCAATCATGGTTGACAGTCCATAGTCGTACATGGCCATCGATATCTTTCCTGGAACATTTTTTGCACCCTGCGTAAGGTTTGATGCATTATCTTGACTTGAATTATTCTCAGACAAGACCAGGCCACAACTTGCACATATTGTCTCCCCTGATACAATATCTGTAATGACTGACTTTTTTACACATACAGTCTCTGTGCATATCATGAGGTTTGCATGCTTCATTTACTTGTATTATCTGATGAAATATTATCCGAATATGCATAGAAAATACTAGAAGACTTGTCTATGAAAAACAAGGTTTTCTTGAAAATGTATGTTCAAGTATGCTGTCTGCCTTGCTGAACAACACCTAAAAAGCATGATTGTACCGTACTTGTGTATGATTATGGGGCACAATTACCCAACTGTTCGTATGTTTTTTACTGATATTTTATTAACCAAAAACCCGCTATTTCCCGTGTAGAAGATGATTCCACCACACATCTTTGACCAAAGATATAGGACATTTTATGAAATATCTCCAGATCTAGTGTGTACCCTGGATGAAAATGGGGTAATACTTGATGTTAACCAGCGTATGCTTGAACACTTTGGATATTCCAAGGGTGAGGTTGTAGGAAAGTTTTGTTTTGATTTTATCACTTCCAACTACAAAAAAATTGCATTTGATGGATTCAAAGAAATGATGGAAAAGGGAGTAGGACCACTCATTGAGATAGAACTTGTTAAAAAAAGCAAGGCGACATTTTTTGGTGTATGCAAGGGTGCAAGAATAGGTGATACGCAAGAAAAACCAAATCTCTACCTGATAACAATACAGGATGTATCAGCAATACACGAAGCGCTAGAAAAAGCAAAACTTGCAGAAGAACAAGTGGAAACAAAATACCATGAACTCAAGAGAACATATGACACACTCTTGTCTGCAGAGGAAAAATACAAACACCTCTACGATAACTCGCCTGATCTTTTGCGTACAATTGATCTTGATGGAAAAATAATTGATTGCAACAAGTCCTATGCGCTAAATCTGGGATATACAAAAGACGAGATCATAGGAAATTCAATACTCAAACATACTGATAAGAGAAGTTATGATGATATAGAAAAAGGAATTAAACACTGGAAAAAAACTGGAATAATCTCAAACATTGAAATCTGGCTCCAAAGAAAAGATGGAAGCTCATTTCCAACACTGCTTTCTGGAAATAGTTTGTTTGACGAAAAAGGCAAACTCGTAGGCAGAACCGTATCCCTTAGAGACATATCTGACATTTATGATGCAAAAATTAGGATAGCGCAGGATCAAAAAAAGATAAACCAACAGTATGATGAGCTCAAAAACACAAACCTATTGCTTGCAGCAACTGAACAAAAGTTTCGAAGCCTGTATGAAACCTCGCCTGATCTTATGCGTACCATAGACAATGAAGGAACAATAATTGATTGTAACAGTGCTTATGCACAAGACCTAGGCTATGAAAAAACCCAGATCATTGGGATGTCCATATTTGACCACGCTGCAGAAAAGAGCCTTGCAAGCATGAGGGAGTCATTTGGCTCGTGGAAATCAGGGCAGAGCATAACTAACAAAGAAGTCTGGATGAGGAGAAAAGATGGAACCATATTTCCTGCATTATTGAGTGCAACCACGTTTTGTGAAGGTGATGGTAAGATACGAAGCAATACTATCATCCGAGACATTACAGAACTTTATGATGCACGAAAAAAAATAGAAGAAAACGAGGCGCGCATACGAGAACAGTATGACGCATTACGAAAAATAGACAAGTCAAAAGAGGAGTTTTTGACCATGATAACTCATGAATTAAAGACACCGCTTGTGCCAATACAAGGATATGTTGATATTCTTCTAACTGATACATTTGGAACTTTGAATGCTGCACAAAGACAACGACTTGATATCATAAAATTAAATTCGCAAAACTTGTCCAAACTGATGAGTGACCTTTTGGATGTACAAAAAATCGAACTTGGACAATTGCGTATATCAAAAGAGCGCTACAACCTGGGAGATATCATATACAACATGGTTAAAAACATCAAGCCCGCTTTGGAAAAGTACAAAATTGAAATCTTGACACATTTGCAACCTGATATTTTTTGCATGTGTGACTCGCTAAGAATAGAGCAAGTCATACATAATTTAATCAACAATGCAATTGATTTTTGTCCTAAAGAAAACGGAAAAATTTTCATCAAACTGTATACAACGGATCAAGATGCAAAGATTATAGTAAAAGACAATGGAATTGGAATCTCCAAAAGCAAGCTAGATCAAATCTTTGTCAAGTTTTATCAAATTGACACTTCGGTAACAAGAGAGCATGGAGGCTCTGGACTAGGACTTGTTGTATGCAAGGGAATTGTGGAGGCACATGGAGGAAAGATATGGGCTGAATCTGAAGGCACAGGAAAGGGGGCTGAAATTCACATTGTACTACCTATTGTTGATTGATGGTATAATTCCATGTCATGTTTATGTGTAGAAAGAATTAAACCATCAAAATTACAAAAATCTGTAACCGGTGTAAAAGTTCTAGTGATTTGATATGGCGTCCTCTCAGATTTTGATATTTGTTGCGGTAATTGTTATAGTAATGGTTTTCAGGTTCAGGAGGATACTCTCAGGCGGACCTGTCAGTAAAAATCGAGTAATTATTGCAACTATATCCTATTTTGGCATAAGCGCGTTGACAGTCTACAGCTCATTTCAGGTTGGAGTATCAACTTGGTATGTATTTGCATATGCCGCGGTACTAGTTGGAGCAACATATCTTTCACACAGATTTGTTGGCAATACCATCAAGATCTGGAAATCCAATGACGGTAAAACACATGCCAAGGGTGGCAGTATTCCATATGTGATCTGGATTGTGGGATTGGTATCCCGATTTACTCTAGGGTATATTTTCATAGGTCCTGATTATTTGATGACAGGATATGGTGCTCAAAAAACACTTGATGCATTTTCTGTACAAATAACACTGGTTGTTGACTTGATTATGATGTTAGGTGTTGGGGCACTGGCTGGACGAAACATACAGTTGATATCCAAATTAAAAAATTTCAAGCCAGAGCAATCAGCCTAGTTTGTGTAATCCTGGATGTTAAAAAAATCAAGTCACTGGCAAGTCAAATTGACTATGCGACTCTGGTCTGAGCACTATGTGCCAGTGACTTGTGACCTATGCACGTGTGTCTTACAAGAAAAAATCTGTATGACAGGTAACGCACAAAAATGTAATACCGAATCAAATTATTAAAAACAATGAATGTCGCAGATTTGTATTCTAATTGTTTGAAATTAATGTCTACAATATGTGCAAATTTTGTTCGATGCAAGATCTACATTGCAAATCCA
>DASUKX010000006.1:0-36740 GCA_036278495.1 Nitrosotalea sp. | reverse complement strand
TAAAGTTTCTGATAATACACACCAAGACATTTCAAATCTAATCCATGGTATGATAACATCACTGCAAGATGATCTTGATTCGCCTGCCGCACTTGTAAAACTAGAAGAGATTTGTCTAGAGGTAAAAAATGGGAAAAGCATGAGCAAATCTGACTATATCCGCATCTGTAAAATATTTGGAATAAAATCATGATATCCAAAATAGAAGCAAATGATTCAGGCTTTACTGGAATCTGGAGTAAACCTTTGAAACTAGATTGTGGTACACTTTATTTGAATCCCAAACTTGCAGATGATCTTTTTTTCAACAAACTATCAAATGTCACGTGCATTGATGACTCCATGATTGAAAAATCAATAGCATATTTTCAGAAAAATAACACCATTCCATATGTCTACTCGTTGAATTATCCGCAATTTCAGACCCTACTTGAAAAAAAGGGATTTGTATACCATGACACACAACATACATTGAAAAAAAGCACACTGCCGCAAAGAAAACCCGATGTTATCAAAATCACTTCTGATACCATATCTATCTGGACTGGAATCTTCTGTGACGCATATGACTGTCGGGAATGGTCAAAAACTGTATCTTCCATACTTGAAAAATCAATATCATCTGTGGACTATTTTGTAGACTCGTCACAAAGTGCATGCATGGCCTTGTATCAGACAGAATCTGTCTTGGGACTGTATTGCCTTGGAACCATTCCTAGTAAGAGAAATCACGGAATGGCGTCTCTTTTGATTGATTTTGCGTTGCACGAGGTTCGTTCCAGGCATTTGGAATTTTTGATGCTTGAAACATATGAAAAAGACAACCTCTTGGAATTTTATTCAAAACTAGGCTTTGAGAAAGTTTACCACAAGACGGTATACACTATTTGAGATTTGCAAGTAGTGCAGAGTAGAGAAACGGCAGAATGGTTGTTGCCTCTGCATGAATCGTAGTCTGCTTGGCACTCTTTGTAACCTTGCCCCATGATATTGCCTCTCTTACCAGTGCACCACTCAGGCTTCCGTCAAACTCTTGTGCAGTTGTAATGTACACTGCATAGTCTAGGCCTTCCCTGTACTGGTTCCACCATAAAGTGTGGTGCTTTGATATTCCTCCACCTATCATCAATGCGCCAGATTTTTTTGCCTTGAAGATTAATCCCGATAATAAATCTCCGTCTGCTGCAATGTTTAATCTAAAGTCCTTGTGATTCTGTGAGAACATCCAGATCTGACTTCCTACCGCACCGTCCATAATTCCTGGAACAATTACTGGTATGTTGTTTTTGTTTGCCCAGTAAAGAAATGAATCTTCTCCCAAATTTTCTCCAATCATCTTTGTCACGTCATGTGTAGCCATTTCTTTTTTGCCTTCCTTGAAAGCTTTTTGGAGAAAACCTTGCATCTTTTCTTCAATTAGTGGGCCGTAACTTTTCAGTGGCACCAAAACATTTCCTAGTCGATGAATTTCTTTTTCCACAAGTTCGCTGTCGTCCATTGTAAATGATCCTTCCAAATAATCTGAATAGTGTCTTGCAATGTCATGATCCAATGCACCGCATGTAGTTATCACCACATCGCACATTTTATTTTTGACCATGTCTGTGATTACGCCCCTGAGACCTGTTGATACTATAGCTCCTACAAATGACATGAACTTTAGACAGTTCTTGTCTTCTATCATGGAAGTTAGAATGTTGAGCCCGTCAACCAAATTTTTTGATTCAAATCCTCCTGACTTTGACATTTGATCAAATATTGAATTGATGCTGTCGCCCTTTTTGATGCGAATATCCTTGACAGGCTTGCCGGGTTTTATCATCAACCATAAATTAATTCCGGGCTATAAAATCCTCTGTTCTAAATCACAAGTAATTAATATAATGGATTATTTGGTAGCTATCGAAGTTGGGTAAGAAAATAAAGATTGCAATAGCCGGTGTTGGTAACTGTGCTTCCGCAATTATCCAAGGTGGAAAATATTATACACAAAATACTCATGATACTGTAGGTCTTACTGCATACAACATAGGCGGATATGAGCCAGGCGACATTGAAGTTGTAGCCGCATTTGACGTGGCAGACACCAAAGTAGGAAAAGATGTGTCTGAGGCCATCTATGCAAGACCAAATAATACCATTACAGTGGCCGAAGTGCCAAAGATGGGCGTAACTGTACAAAAAGGCCCTACGCATGACGGCATAGGAAGGCACCTTAGCAGAATTGTTACTGTTTCTAAAGAACCAGATGTCGATGTCAAAAAAGTCCTCCAAGACAGCGGGGCAGAGATGCTGGTAAATTATCTCCCAGTGGGAAGCACTAATGCTGTAAAGCATTATGCAAGCCAAGCACTAGAAGCAGGAGTAGGATTTCTTAATGCAATTCCAGTCTTTATTGCATCAGAGCCAAAATGGCAACAGGCATTTGCAGATAAAAAAATTCCGCTTGCAGGAGATGACGTGATGAGCCAACTTGGAGCTACAGTTGTTCACAAGACTCTAGTGAAACTCTTTGTTGACAGGGGAGTGCAGATTGACGGTACATACCAGCTAAACATTGGTGGAGACATGGACTTTTTCAACATGCTTGATGAAGAAAGACTTGAGGACAAGAGAATTAGCAAGACAAGTGCAGTCAAGGCAATGGCAGATTATGATATTCCAATGAGGATAGGTCCTAGTGACTATGTTGATTTTATTGATAATGAAAAGATCTGTTATATCAACTTGGAAGGAAAATACTTTGGCAAGATCCCAGTCAAACTAGATCTCAAACTCAAAGTGATTGATGCGTACAACAGCGCAGGAATTATGATCGATGCAATAAGAGGATTAAAGATTGCACTTGACAGAAAGTTGTACGGACCAATGACTAGCATCTCATCATACTGCTTCAAGCATCCTCCAATTCAAATGCCATACACTGAGGCAAAGAAGGCATTTGGAGAATTTGTAGAAGGCAAGCGCGACAGTTAGATCTCGCATTATAATTTTTATTCAGCAGCTCAAGGAAACTTGTCAATAATCGGTTATCTCGGTTCAGGCATTATCGGATACATTGGTCCATATCCGTAAACTAGAGATCTTTGGGTTCAAGTCGTTTGGGTACAAAAATACTATTGTAAACTTTGAGCAGGGACTGGTTGCAATCTCTGGTGCAAATGGATCTGGCAAGAGCAACATACTTGATGCCATCTCATTCTCACTAGGCGAAAACTCTCCAAAGGTGATGAGAGTGGACAAGCTTCGTTCATTATTACATGATGTAGATAATGCAAAGCACGGGGCCAAAATTGCACGTGTCAGCTGCCATTTTGACAACTCTGACAGAAAGATTCCAGTTGACTCTAACACCGTTACAATTACTAGGGAAATGGATGAAAACGGCGAAAATATTTACTATTTAAACCAAAAAAAGGTGCTCAGAAACCATGTTTTGGACATACTTGAAGTTGCAAACTGTGGAATTCACAAGCTCAACATCGTACAGCAGGGAACCATCACAAGAATATCAGAGTTTAATGCCGAAGAGAGGAGAAAGATCATCGAGGATATAATCGGCCTTGCATACTTTGACGAAAAAAAGGTAGAATCACTAAAACAACTAGATGAAGCAGATAGGCGACTAGAGATTGCACTTGCCAGGATGGATGAAATCAAAAAACGCATTGATGAGCTTGAACTGGAAAGAAACAACCAGCTTCGCTATGATGTATTAGATAAAGAACTAAAGAGACTGTATGCAATTCAATCTTCCAACAAACTGCGAGATATTGAATCAACAAAAATATCAAAAGAGCGAAATCTTAATGCAATAAAATCTGAAGCAAAGAAGCTTGATGAACAACGTACCATACTCCGAGATGAAATAAAAAAACTCGAAGAGGAGAAACAAAAATTCATGGATGAAGTAAATGTGTACAACCAGGCCAAGGCAACAATTGACTCGGAGCTTGCATCTGCAATGCACCAGTTTGAATCTGCAAATAGCAAACTTGTAACAAATGCAAGACGTCTGTCACAAATTGATTCAAGACTTCCAGAGATCCAGTCTGAACTTGTTACACTAAATGAAAGACGTTCATTACTAGAAAATCAAATCACGGAATTGAAAAATTCTATCAATGTTATCAATGAAACTAGAAAGTCTGCAAATGCAGAACTTGCATCTGTAGATTCTGAAATAGGCCAAGTGCTAAAACAACAATCACAGATTGCAACAAACAAGCTTAGAGTGGATGAAACAGTGCAAAAACTTACAGACCAATTAAATGATACAAAACTTTCTCTATCAAAGCTTGAGCAAGAACGTGCTGACATTCAAAATAAAATTGAACAAAACTCACAGAGGGTAAAGTCAATACTCGGCGAAAAAGAAAATCTCCTGGGCCTTGAGACAAAACTCAGACAGGTAAGGGCTGGACACGAGGCTGCAATAAATGACCTAAAATCAAGACTTGGAAACCTGCGTGAGAGACGCGTCAAGACTGAAAAAGACATTGAAGAGACTACGATAATTTTTGAAAAAGCAAGCAAGGCTGCCGCACAATATGAAGCAAAGATTAAAGTTGTAAAAGAAGTGATGCACGAAGACTATTCCATTGCAAAACTCAAAGAAGATTCAAAAAGGCTTGGCATTCAAGGCCTGGTCTTTGAAATTCTTACTTGGGAGAAACAATATGAAAGACCATTGCTTGCTGTAGGTTCTGACTGGCTCAAGGGATTGGTTGTAAACGACTTTGCAACATTGCTTGGACTGGCAGAGTTTGCCCAGTCAAAAAAATTACCAAAGATTAGGATTATTCCGCTTGATGCAATATCTGATTCAAAAATATCTGTCAATAAGGAACCAGGCGTACTTGGAATCTTGTCTGACTTTGTAAAATGCGAAGACAAGTTCACATCGCTTAAAAATTTCATTTTTGGAAATGTTGTACTGGTTGATTCAAAGGACAAGGCATACGAATTGTCCAAAAAAGGATACAAGGCAGTTACAATTGACGGACAGTTCTTCGAAGCTGACGCAAATGCAGTCATCGTTGATGTAAATTCCAAAGTGTCACATCTTACAAAAATCATTTTACTGAGTACATCAGTTGATGGTCTTGTTCAATCACTTGAACTCTTGAGAAGATTCATCCAAAACAAAAAGAGTCAGCTCAAAAAACTAGAGAGAATAACTGACAGTCTTGAAAACAGGTATAATTCATCTGAGACTGGTTTTGCAAACGTTGGTCTTAGTCTTGCAGATATCAAGGCAAAACTAAAGAACCTAAACCT
This sequence comes from Nitrosotalea sp., assembly GCA_036278495.1. Classification (GTDB taxonomy): domain Archaea; phylum Thermoproteota; class Nitrososphaeria; order Nitrososphaerales; family Nitrosopumilaceae; genus Nitrosotalea. The sequence goes on along the minus strand of DASUKX010000006.1, from coordinate 31,460 downwards.
GTCCGAAGATCAACTCACTTCGAGAATCTCACAATTGCGAAGAAGAGAAGAAAGTATCATGGTGAATATATCAAAACTCCAGTCTTACGAATCATCTCTGGATGAACGCATCTCTTTGACTCGAGAAAACTATGCTGATGAAGGACAAGCAAGAGTGGCAAGTCAACTCTCTGCGTTAAACGAAAAGCGTTCCAATCTGCTTGGCTCTCATAGTACCATATCTACACAGTTCAGAGAACTTACTGCAAATATGACTAATCTTGGCAACGAAGAAAACTCACTCAAGGCAAACGTGAGAATGCTATCCCAGGAACAGTCTTCACTAAACCATGAAAAGTATGACATTGAGGTCCAGTCAAGGGCGCTTGCAAAAGAAAAAGAATCAGTTGATGTAATGCTTGTAACCTTGAGAGAAAAAGAACAGCAGCTAATCTCCACTTCTGGAACATCAGTATCTACGCTAAAAGAATATGATTCCAAGCTAAAGGATCTGTATGAGTCTGAAAGGACATTGAGCAAAGAAGTAAACGGCATGGAGCGACAGTCTGATTCCATTGAACGCGATGTCAGAGACTTGGTAGAAAACGAGGAAAGGATACGTAAAACATTACATTCGTACGGATATAGCACACTTTTGGAATCATTTGACGTTGACCAGATTCTAATTGCACTTGAATCTGAAAAGCGAAACCTGTCAGGCTCACTTAATACAAGAGCTCCTGAGGCATATGTTGATGTCTCAAACGGATATCGCTCCATGTCCTCAAGAAAGAACGAACTTGAGGAAGAAAGGAATTCCATTGTAAAATTCATTGAAGAGATTGACAAGGGCAAGCGCCAGACCTTCTTGGAATCATACGACAAGGTGGATAAGGACATTCGTGAAATCTTTAGCAAGATGACTGGAGGAAATGCATGGCTTGAAATTCAAAACGAGGACGACATATTTTCATCAGGAATATCATATCTTGTACAATTTCCAAACAAGCCCAAAAGAGAATCAACATCAATCAGTGGTGGGGAAAAAACACTTGCTGCAATTACCTTCTTGCTTGCACTCCAGAAACTAAAGCCTTCTCCATTTTACTTGCTTGACGAGGTTGATGCACACCTTGATGCATTAAACACTGAACGACTTTCTACGATACTTGAAGACCGGGCAAAAGGAAGTCAGATGATAATGGTGTCACTAAAAGACTCTGTAGTCAAAAAGGCAACTCTCATCTACGGAGTATTTCCAAGAAATGGTGTCTCACATGTCGTATCACACAGAATTTCTAATGTACCTGAAGTAGCAAACTAGTTTATCTTTGCAAAGCACGCAACTTGTCTGTTGTCTGAAATTTCTTCAAGTTCTGGTTCTTGCTTGCACTTGTCCATTGCATAAGGACATCTTGGCATGAACCTGCAACCTTGGTATTCATTGACACCTGAATATTCAATGACTCGAATCTTTTTTTCCTTGTGAAGATTATCTGGATCTGGTTCTGAGATTGAATCCATGAGTGCTTGGGTGTATGGATGGCGTGGACTGGACAAAACCTTGTCAATTGATCCAGTTTCTACAATCTTTCCTAGATACAAAATTGCAATCCTGTGACCAATGTATCTTGCAGTGGACAGGTCATGCGTGATGTACAAAAAAGATATTCCATGTTTTTCCTGCAATTCTTTTATCAACTCTAGTATTCCAATTCTTACTGAAACATCAAGCATGGAGACTGGCTCGTCTGCTATGACAAGTTTTGGATTTGTAACTATTGCACGGGCTATTGCAACTCGTTGCCTTTGTCCTCCTGATAACATGTGTGGATATTTTGATGCAATATCTTCTGGCTCTAATTTTACTTGACTTAACGCATGCATTGCAAGACGGTTTCTTTCTTCCTTGTTTCCAACATTGTGAATTTCAAGCGGTTCTTTTACAATGTCTAAAACGGTCATCCTTGGATTGATTGATGCATAAGGATCCTGGTGAACCATCTGACATCCCAGCCTAATCTTTTTCAGGCTATCTTTTTGATTTGTTATTTCTTGCCCGTCAAAGGTTATGGTGCCAGAGTCTGGCTCTAGTGCTCGCAGTATGAGACGTGCAATTGTGGTCTTGCCAGACCCTGATTCGCCTGCCAGTACAAACGTCTCGGCGTTTTTAATTGAAAAAGAAATGCTGTCTGCAACTCTTGTGATTTCCTTGTCTGAGCCTGAAAATCCCTTTTTTACAAAGTACTTTTTTAAATTCTTGACTGAAAGAATCTCTTCCATTGTACCCTCTCATGTTTTTCAAATATATCAAGAGTTTTGAGACTTACCTGTAATCATTCATGGATTTACCTTCAACTCAAATTCTGGATTGTGGATGTAGTGAACATATCTGGGAGCGATTCGACTTCTGGTACAATACAAATCAGAAATCCCGGTAATTTACGATCACAGGGATCACATGTTTGATCTAATGATCTTTGGTTTTACCATGTATTTGGAACGTTTGATTGCTGTCATGCGATCATGCGGACAAATATCTGATCATCGCAAAGTTTTAAAAGGTATAATATCTGAGAGAGTTCGTGAAATTCCAGTTACTTGCAGCCGTGATGATTACCGGTCTTTTATTCAGTGCAGGATCAGTTTACTTGAATCATGCAGTATTTGCAGATGATTCTTGGTCAGACATTACTGCTAGACAGCAAGCAGCAGAACAAAAAGCCATGGCAAAGTACATGAGCTACTACCAGTTTGCAAACTTGGATCAATCCAAGAGAAACTGGGATGGCCTTACCAGCGTAACTACTGATGAAACAAGCAGAGGCAGAAACATTGAGGCACAAGCACAAGTTTCACTTCAAAACGCAATTGCACAATTTGACAATATTCACGTAAGACAGTTAGCAGATATCCAGTCATCTGATTATGCTGGACTTAACAGTATTTCTACTGATACTCAGGGCAGAGACAGAAATGCAATGATTGATGAAGCAAGATCAGCATCACTTGCACAAGCCCAAGATATAGTTGGTCAACTAGTAACGATTCAACAAAACTATGCAAACTTCCAAGCAGGACCAACAACTGACTCTGTTGCAACTTATGATAGACAAACTCAGATTACAAAGAATCTAGATGACGGTGAAGCCCAGGCAGCAGCCTTGGTTAGCCAACTTGCAAAAATTGATCAAGTATATGTTGACTTGAGTACATATGTAGACCCATCACAGTTTACCTACAAGCCGACTTCTGTTACAAATGAGCAGAACCATGGCGGTAGAAACTTGACACCACAGGAATCATATGCACTAGAAAAAGCAGTAATCATATTCAACCAGATTCACGAAAGACACTTGGCATTGCTCCAGTCTAACTACTATGGATTGAACAGTGTAACAACTGATGAAAACGGTGCAGACAGAAATGCAATGCTTGCACAAGCAAAACAAGTCTCAATGGACAATGCATTGCGAATCTACAACTCATACTATAACGGCACTGGACTCAAGTAAGTTCACTGCGATAAACAAAATTTCAACAAACTAGTTATTCATGCAACCAACACATTACAAAACCTGATGCGGTATTGATTTTTGGAGGACTCTTTTTGCACTTGTCCATTGCCTTTGGACATCTATCATAAAATCTGCAACCATCTGGCGGACTTACAAGGCTTGGCGGGTTTCCTTTCAATGGTATGATCCTTTTTGTTTCTTGAATCTTTGGTATGGATTCAAGCAATGCAACGGTATAGGGATGCTTGGGATTTTTGTAAATTTCTTCCATGCTGCCAAACTCTACAATCTGTCCTGCATACATTATTCCAACTTTTTCTGCAATCTCAGAAATTATGCCCAAGTCATGAGAGATGAGCATGATTGACAGTCCTTCTTTTTTGAGTTTTTTCAACAAGATCATGATTTGTGCCTGGACTAGAACATCAAGTGCAGTTGTAGGCTCGTCTGCAATCATCAACTTTGGTTTCAAGATGAGCGCCATTGCAATGATGACACGTTGCTTCATTCCACCGCTTATCTCATGTGGGTACTTGTCCAAAACTGAGTGTGTCAGCCCAACTGAGGATATTGCAGACTCGATTGTCTGCAAATGGTTTCCATCAAAATTGTGTTTTTTTAGAATCTCCTCGAATTGTTTTTTTATTGTGAAAACTGGATCAAGGGAATTCATTGCACCTTGAAATACCATGGATATCTGCTTCCATCTTACATCTCTTGTAAACTCAGAATTTGACATTGACAATATCGGTTTGTCATCAAAAAAAATCTCGCCTGAGACACTAGCATTTTCCTGGAGTGCCTTTATCACTGCAAGACCAAGTGTACTCTTGCCACAGCCACTCTCACCGGCTATTCCAATGGACTCGTTTTCATTAGACAAAAATGTTACATGGTCTACTGCCTGCACTTTTTTTCCTTGGCTCTGATATTTGACTGATAGATCTTTTACAGATAATGTGACCATGTATATCCTAAGGACAAGTGGTACATTTGGGTTTTGAGATGCGATCTGTTGAAGATGATGACAATGGATAACTTGATTCAGAATGCTAGTAAAAAATGACAACTCGGCACATTCATTAATCTTGTTCTGCTTTATTATTTCGTGCTTGATCTAAGTCAGAGTCTTATCGTACGAGTTGTTATTACTACAGCAATATTCTCAATAATTTCCTATTTTCTGATCAAGAGGAATATGATATCGCCAGATCGATTAAAATTGGCTATTCCAGCACTCATTGCAGTCTTTGGAATCTCTATACTGGTCCAAATTCTATTTGTCCTCAGCAAAAGTACCGCATGATGGATTTCAAACAATAGATTTTCAAACTTTCATCAACCAATTTTATACAGAAAGAAGATCAAATCACACATGAGTTTAGATGGTAAGACTTCTTCTGAAGTTGCAGGGATTAAGATCTAAGGTGATAACAAGTGGATCACTCTCATTCAGAATGCTAGTAGAGGTTGAGTGATGAGATGAAAAGAACTATTCTAGGTAGATCTCTATTTCTACGCATGAGTGTGTCTGTTTATTACCTTAGAGGTAAATGTAATATATCGGAATATGTCACAATATGTTGAGCAAGTATGACCAAGGATCAAAAAAAGAAAATTTTAGAAAGTATAGGGAAAGAAGCTATTGATAAAAATAAGGTTGTATTTGATAGATTAGCCGAAATTTAATGGAAGAATTAACTTCAGATGATCTACTACACCTACACCATATTGTAGAAAAACAATTCAATGTATTCAAAGGTGTAAAAGATGCTGGATTAGTTCAAGCAATAGCGGAAAGACCAACTCAAAAATTGTACGGAAGTTTTGAACCGTACAAAGATCTTTTTACAAAAGCGGCTAGTTTGATGGAGGGATTAATCAGATTACATCCATTTTATGATGGAAATAAGAGAACTGCATTATTAGCTACAATTGCCTTCTTACAACTATAAACGGTTACACCCTGATTGTTCCTTTGAGTGCTGTTCGTTTTACTGTAAACATAGCAAAAAAAGCAAAAGAGAAAGATTCAGATCCTGACGAAATTGCAAAATTAGTCCAAAATATCTCAAAATGGATAAAGCGACACTCTGCAAAAAATGGTTCAAAGATGGGAATGTGGAAGATATTTCTCTACGTAATATTTCCAATGGTTGCATTAATTCCATTAGGATTAATTACAATAGGATTTTTTGCTAAAATAATCATTGATAGATGGATGGCAGTTGATCTATATCCTGAATATCAAAAAGAAACTAAACAGATAATGAATTTTATCTTTGGTATGATCAGCAATACTATTGCTAAAGACATGAGATCTCGAAAGTAAACACAAATTATCCATGAGTTTCTCATCACCCGACTTGTAACACGAAGAAGATAACTTGTCACCCGTCAAATTAACAGAGCCTATTTTCGCATGGTTTATCTTCTAGTTTTGTAAGCAAAAAATCGATTTCCTTGAAGACGCCAATTTGCAGCTTTGACGCCATGAACGGCATACTATGCCCACAATGTGAATCAAAGCTAGATCAAGGAACGCTTACCAAGGCTGACGTTGACGCATCAATAAAACTAGTCAAGCTTTCTCAAAAAATACCATTAATAGAAAAATTCACTCTGAATTCATGCAAAGGCTCCCATGGAAACTATGTCCTGTACCTTAACAGCCCTGATATCATGACAATCAGGCAAAGCAGGGAACTGTACCGCATACTCCAAGGTGAGTTTGACGGAAAAATTTGGCTTGTCCACCAAGGCTCTGACGACAAAAAATTCATAGAAGATGTCTTTTTCCCAATCAAGATACTTGGAATCAACCAGGTCTGGGCTCCAGGTGGCCTTCAGAAAACAAAGGTAATTGTATCAGGAAGAAAAACTCCCAGATTTCCAATAGATGTGGATAAGGTTGTCGCAATTGCGCACGATCTTCGAAAGATAGATCTAGTAGTGGAATTTGAAAGAAAGTAGGTAGGCATAATGGACATAAGAAAAACCCATAACATTGGCACACTTGGCCCTGCCATGAAAGGGCAACAGATTGTAGTTTGCGGATGGGTGGAAGATTTGAGAGAACTTGGCAAACTCTCGTTTATCACTTTGCGAGATGTAACAGGCGTATCCCAGATTGTTGTTGCAGGCCCTGAAAACTTGCAGCAGATAAAAGATCTTACAAAACAAAGCGTGGTACAAATAGCTGGCGCAGTGCAAGAGTCCAAAGCGCGTGATTTTTCATTTGAGATTAAAGCAGAAAAAATTGAAATTTTATCAAGGGCGATTCACCCATTACCAATTGACCCGTTGGGCAGACTGGAAAGTGGAATTGACAACAGGCTAAATGCAAGAGCACTTGATCTTCGTAACCAAAAGACTGCATCCATATTCAAGATACGACACCATGTACTTCTTTGCCTACGCAAGGTACTTGTAGAAAATGGATTTCTTGAAGTAAACACCCCGAAAATTATTGGCAGTGCAAGCGAAGGCGGTGCAAATCTTTTCTCTCTGAAATATTTTGACAAGCAGGCATATCTTGCACAGAGCCCACAGCTTTACAAAGAACAGCTCACACTAGGCCTTGAGAAAATATTTGAGATATCGTCTTTTTACCGAGCAGAAAAATCCCACACTGTAAGGCACTTGACTGAATTTACAAGTGTTGACATTGAATCTGCATTTTTAGATTACACAGACGTGATGGAAATCTTGGAGAAACTTGTAATCGCAGTATTTGATCATGTGGAAAAGAACTGTACCGAAGACATCAAGAACTTGGGAATTGAAATTAAAAAACCAAGTGCACCATTTGAGCGAGTGACATACAAGCAAGCAATTGAAGAGCTTGGAAAACAAGGACTTCCACTTGCATTTGGAGACGACCTGCTTGACTCTCACCTTAGAAAACTCGGGGAGATTCATCCTGGATTTTACTTTTTGACTGACTGGCCTTTAAAACTAAAGCCATTTTATATCCACGAAAAAGAGGACGACCCAGTAGTTTCCAAGTCATTTGATCTACAGTACGGGTATCTTGAGCTCTCCTCTGGCGGAAGAAGACTCCATGACCCTGCCAAAATAAAGGCGAGACTTGTCGAGCAAGGGCTGGACCCTGCCCAGTTTGAAGACCACTTGAAGGCATTTGACTGGGGAATGCCGCCTCACTCTGGATGGGGCTTGGGACTTGACAGGTTGATGGCAGTTCTTACACAAATTGATAACGTGCGTGAAGTGGTCCTGTATCCGCGTGACCCTGAAAGGTTATTTCCATAAATAGTCACATTTTGAAATCGCTACATTGTGAAAACATATTGAATCAGTGGTTTGGCTAATTTTTTAAATTTTTAAACTATACATGTCCAGTACGTAGAACAATGTGTACCATATCAAAAACGGATCAAGTCCAGTACACAAACAAAATCATCAGGTACAAAACAGTTTAGATCTTCTCATATATTCATACAGGTCATAGCAATAGAAAAAAAGTCAATTACATGAACCCAGATAAAAGAACCGACATACTTTATAATCAAAATGAGAGAATATGGGAATCCTTGAATCCCGTACATCCGCCTTTTATTGGAGATGATCTAAAGCCAAATGTCGAGGTTCTTGGCAGGTTTGCAAGCGCTTTTGATTCAAAACATTCGGTAAAAAAGACCCAGCTGCACCTGGCTTCAAGGCTGCGATGGGATTCTTTTCTCAGATACCTAAACTGGCTGCAAAAAAATAATCATATTGCATCTGACTCGGGAGACGGATCAGAGGAATTTTACCTGACAAGGGAGGGAAGGGAAATGTTTGCAAGATTGGTGAAATTTCTGGAATATGTAAGATCAAACAAGCAGATTGCAGCTTTTTCTGTCATGTATGTTACCATCATGACAGTCTGGATTACACAGATGAATTTCTAGATACGTCAGACAAATTTTTTGTCACATTAAAAATTTTTACTTTTTAAATCTTGCTCACCTAAATTCTACAACATGGGTGAGCGCATCTTAATAGTGATTTTGTATAATTATTCGTAAAGATATAATGTGATAAATCATCCAACAAATAAAAATACCAAACCAGTAATTATGGCAATTTTTATTATCATCATTCTAACAATAAATCCACAACTTGTTCACGCAACAGAGCACGCTAGAAACATGGTTCCCATGCATGCAGAAAAACTGCGAGTGTCACTTGCACAAATAACATCTGCACATCCAGGCTGGGTTTACATGATGTCATGGAATTCAACATATTCTGGCATAGATTACCTAGGACCTGCAGGTTCCAATCCGCATATAGTTCATGGAGTATACATGACACCAATGGGAGTAATAGATAACGGAATCTCTACAAATTCAGATACTACAAACGGTGACACAACATCAGAATGGAAGGAAACATCAGACTTTACAAACCAAAAGATCACATCATCAAGCACTGATTTGTTCCAGATACTAGACGTACTAAACTCCAATGGTGCACACTGGCTGCAGATTGGAGTGTTGTACGACAATGCAAATCTTATCAACCCCACACCATCATGGCGTGTTGCATACAATTCGTTTAGCACAAGTACATGTTCAAGTACCGGCGAATGGTTTGTGTCAAGCCCGCCCCAGACCATGAGTCCAGGTGATTCCATGGAATCGTACATTTACGCAGACACCACCCAGGCAGGACACTACATCATGGGAGAGACTGATTTTACTGCAAACACTGGAACACTTTACGGGTTTGGAATAAGCGGTGATACAGGTTCCACCATAAACTTGGGTGAAATAGATAATGGATCATGCCACTATTCTGCAGGACCAGAGCAAGAAGAGCAGTCAAACGGTTCAACCATTCCAGTCTCATTTAGTGATGAACAGTATACAATGGGATATTATGATGCCCCTTCAAGCTCAAGGACAAACTCTGTTTTTAGCTGGAACAGTCCATGGGGCACAAGCTGTGTTACGCTAAACCCAAGCCCACCTCCTACAAACCCTGCATCAGCTACATTTCATTACGGATGCTAGAAAAATATGAGAGTCATTGATGATGTTTTATTTTTTCACAATTCCTTAAAATCAAGGAGTTTCTAATTCGTGACTGTGAAACGCGGCATGATGTTTGTTGCAATTGGCTCTCTTGTCTTGCTTTTTGGTTTCTTGTTAAAGGCAATATCATTTACAAGCGTTCTAGACCGCACACCTCCATACATGGGTCCTCCAGTGGATCCTTCCATACTGCATACAATGAGAATGTGGTTATTTCCATATGTTTTGGATACGATGTCGCTTGCAATACTTGGTGTATCTGTTGGATTGATTTTACTAGGCATTGCTATTTCATTTAGAAGAAAAACAATGACATCCATGATTGTACCACCTCGAGATACACTCAATCCGTATCAGTAGATGTAAAAAATATTTTGTAATTGAATTTGAGATTGAGATAAATTAATTCTTGAAAAAAGTTTTCGTGTTCAAATTTATTTTCATATAAACATTGCTCACCCAAAACACGTGTCTTGATCACGTGATCAAGGTGAGCGCGGCTTAATAGGGATTTTGTTCATGTACAGTACATGCTTTACCATAACCGCGATATGTTGTGCAATATGCATGACATGGTCAACTCATCGTGCGGTATGAAGACTAGGCCACTTTATACACACAAAAAGCAAAAGGAGAAAATGATAAAATGAAAATACAAGACAAAACAAGAGTCACAATAACATTCATGTGTGTATTAGCAATTGGATTTGTAATCACATCATCACATATGGCTATTCCTAATGCTACTGCACAACAACAAAATCAACCCACTACAAATTGGAAACATGCTGAAAAAGGGTATCATAAACCAACCATGTCAAACATATCTCCACAAAACATAGTGGACACAATAGAAATAGATAGTCCAAACTGTACATATCTAGCAACTGTCAACATTCCGTGTGCTGGACAAGATACTACATTTGAGTCGTTCTCATATAAGACACCATTTAATCAACTAATTCCGGAAGATTGTCCAAATTACACATGTTCTGACACTAATTACTACAACCAATACCCATCTCAAATTACTGATCCTGGAACAGGATTTGTGTATACATTCAGCGAAGCAGAAAACACTGCATGTGCAGTCTCATTAGGTATATGTTCTTCAACAGAACCATGGAGTAGTAGCTCTCCAGCTATAATTACCGAGGACTTCATACCAACAAATACGGAGATTAGATATGTAACAGTGTATTACTATGTAAGAGGTAGTGATACGGTAGAAGTTGATTTCGTAAATGATATGACTGCCGGATATAGTCCTGACTAAGTTATATCCCATCATTTTTTATTTTTGAGTGATAAGATCAAAAATAGTCAATTGTTGCACATATTGTACAATTGTGAAGTTGTTCAAATAAATTCATGAATTTGGAATAATCAACTGGAAAAAAGTTACATAAATTTTAAATCTTCAAATAAAAGCAAGTAAACATTGCAAACAAAAATTTCTACCTTTAATACCAACAAATATGCTGAAAAAGAATTATCCGAAATAAAAAAGGATGAGCAAGTATATATCAAAGATTTTGGGTGTGAAAAAATAATAAATGAAGTCGAATTAATCAGTCAAATTTTTGAAAACATAGAAAATCTGCAAAGTAAAATATTTGAATTATGTCAACAAAATCAAATCCTGTTTGTAAAATTAGGCGATTTAAAAAGCAAGGGATTTCTAGTCGGTAAAAAATATCATCACCGCGACCCAAATGGAATATTTGAAATCATATACTTTACAATAGAAGATAAAACCAAATATGATAATTCCATTGTAGATGACATTCGAAATGGTATAATTAATAATTCTATCATAAAAGAATGGTATAGGGTAATAGGGAAAGATTTACAGAAAAATGTTTATTATAGTACAAAATATTCACAATTGCATCATTTACCTCATGCCATAAGAGCAGTTTCAAATGTATTACCTGATCAGGTAGTAAATTGGAACGGCATTCCATGATGAAGTATAACCATGTTAAACATCATCAATGAAAATATCACAACATGAATGCCTTTATAAAAGAAATTTAACCTTGTAAGCGACTTAGCCTAAATACAATATCCAACTAGTACTCCCACAAAAAAAGCCATAACATTGAAACTGATATCCATGTGTAAACATATTGAACCAGTGGTTTGTGCTACCTGATTAAACCCGTGAATGTGGCGATGATTCACTCATAAATTGAGTCTAAAATATGCCCAATGTTTGTTCACCTCCATAAAAAGATAAATTTTGACAAAATCAACATGGAGTTGTGCAAGAATGTGATTTTTGCGGCTCTGAGTTTGGCGACAGGACATGCTACTTTTGTGACAAGCACTGTTGCACATCATGCATGACCGATGACCGCACAAGATGCAAGCGCTGTTACATTGCCAAACGAAAACTTGGATGGCGCATCTTCAAGAAAAATAAGGTACTTCTTGGATTTATTGCATTTGTCTGGGCGTATACTGTATTTCCTGTACCATTCATAAAAGGAATTGATCCCACATTTTACTGGATTTCACTTGGAGTTGCAATAATGATAATGGTTCCAATCAGTCTTGCCATGTTCTTCTGGTCAAGAGAGCCGCCAGTATCTGACCTCAAGTGATGCGCGATATTACGTTTTGTGTAAACTCTTTTGTGCTCTTGTTGCCGCCAATGTCTTTAGTCTTTATTCCATCCTTAACAATTCCATATACTGCACTCTCAATTTTTCTTGCAGCATCCTGGCATGACTTGTCATTATTTTTTGTACCAAGCCACTCTAGCATCATCTTTGCAGATAAAATAAATGATGACGGATTTGCAATCTCTTTTCCTGCAATGTCAAAAGCTGCTCCGTGGACTGGCTCAAACAATGCAAATCTATCTCCAATGTTAGCAGCTGGTGCCATCCCTAATCCTCCTACCACCTGTGATGCCTCGTCTGATAAAATATCTCCAAACAAGTTGGTTGTAACTATGACGTCAAAAGATTCTGGCTGTCTGATTAGATTCATGGCGCATGCGTCAACGTACATGTGCTCAAATGCGATATGTGGGTAACTCTTTGATACCTGCTCACATGTTTTTGCAAATAGTCCATCTGTCTTTCTCATTACGTTTGACTTGTGTACACATGTGACCTTTTTCTTGCTTCGCTGCTCTGCTGTGACAAATGCATGTCTTGCAATTCTTTCAGATGCACTCTTTGAGATTGAACGTAATGCGATGCTTGTATCTCCCACATCAAACTCCATTCCAGTGTACAAGTCCTCTGTATTTTCTCGTACAATGACCATGTCAATATTTTCCTTTAACGCTGGCATGTTTGGATAAGACTTGGCAGGTCTGATGTTTGCATATAGGTCTAGTAACCTTCGTAGTACCACAATTACATCTGCTGCACTCTCGCCCACTGGTGCCTTGAGACATGCATCTGATTTTTTTATTTCATCTAGTGTCTCATTTGGTAATGCCTTGCCAGTTTTTTTGAGCGTTGCATCACCTGCCTCTAACTTTGTTATTTCAATTTTTACTCCAAGTTTGTCATTTACTGTATCCAGTACAGAAATTACAGCTTCTGATAATTCAGGGCCTATGCCGTCACCCGTAATGAGTGCTATCTTGTACATTTACTGTCCCAAGTTTTTTTGTTTGAGAATTTTTTTGAGCATGATTCTGTTGATTCCATCTATCATTGCCTGTACACTTGTGATTACAATATCTTCTCCAACTGATTTTGCAGATGCCTGGTTGCCGTATGGATCCTCCACTTTAATCGTAACTTCGCACAAGGCCTCAGAGCCTCCTGAGATTGAATCCAACCTGTAATCTTTTATCCTCACCTTTGATATCTCGCCTGTGATTTTTTGAATTGCATTAATTGATGCATCTACTGGACCCACACCATAGTCTGTACTGATGAAATCTTTTCCTTCAATGTTTAATTTTACAAATGCATATGGCATGTTTCCAATTCCTGTTGATACTGAAAATCCAACTAGGTGAACCATTCTCTTCAATCCTGGTTGCTGCATGACTTCACCTGCAATGCTGAGAAGCTCTACATCTGTTACATGTTTTCCCAAGTCGCCGAGTTTTTTGACCCTGTCCAAGATTTCATGAGTCTGCTCCTTTGATGGCTGGATGCCATACTCTTCAAGCATTGATGAAATTCCGTGTGCTCCTGCATGCTTTCCTACTTGGAACCATCTTGTTCTGCCTACAAGTTCTGGACTGATTGGCTCGTATGTCAATGGATTGCTTAGCACACCGTGAGTGTGAATTCCTGATTCATGGCCAAATGCATTTTCTCCAACGATTGCCTTGTTTGGCTGGACATGTACCCCCACTGTCTTTGAGATGTATCTGGATGTCTCGTAGAGAAGTTTGGTATTGATGTTGGTTTCGTATTTTTTATCAAATTGGAGGCACTGTAATCCCATCACTAGCTCCTCTAATGATGCATTACCTGCTCGCTCACCAATTCCATTTATTGTAACATGTGCACATTGTGCTCCTGCCTGGATTGCAGATATTGCATTTGCAACTGCCAATCCAAAGTCATTGTGGCAGTGGACACTCACAGGTAAATGAGTTGCATCGATTGTATCTTTTGTAATTGTTGCAATATACTGTGGAGTGGAATAGCCTACTGTATCTGGAATGTCTAGTCTGTCTGCACCTGCATCTGTTACTGCCTTGAATACTTTTTTGAGAAATACTCTCTCAGTTCTTGTGGCATCTTCTGCTGAAAACTCGACCTTCAAGCCAAGCGATTTTGCATATTGTACTGCATCTACTGCCTTTGCTAGTGCTTGCTCTCTTGTTAGCTTTAGTTTGTACTGGAGGTGTATGTCTGAAGTTGCAATAAAAGTATGGATGTAATTCAACCCGACTGCAACTGCTGCATCAATGTCCTTTCTTTCAGTTCTTGCCAATCCGCAAATGTCTGCCTTTAATCCTGCTGATGTGATGGATTTGATTGCCTGTCTCTCTCCATCTGATATTATTGGAAAGCCCGCTTCAATTGCATCAACACCTAGCTCGTCAAGCTTTTGTGCTATTGCAAGCTTTTGGTCAGGAGTTAATGCAACACCTGGTGTCTGTTCTCCATCTCTTAGTGTGGTATCAAAAATTCTAATCTTCATTTGTCTGTCCTCTTGCTAGTGCACATATTCCAGTTCTTGCCATTTCTAAAATTCCGTATCCTTTGACAAGGTCCTCTAATGCGTTTATCCTGTCAGGTGTTGCCGTTATCTCGATTATAATTGAAGACTTTCTGACATCGTGAACGTCGCACTTGAATGCATTTGCAAGGTCTGTTATCTCCTTGATGTCAGTTGGCTTGGATACTTTGAGTTTCATCATGACTAGTTCCCTGTATATGCTCTTTTTCTCATCTAATAGTTTTACTTCTAATGTGTCAATTAATTTGTCTAATTGCTTCAATATCTGATTGAGCTGCTTTTCGTCTGCCTCTGTAGTAATTGTCATTCTTGAGACTTCTGGGTTTTCAGTTATCCCTACTGATATGCTATCAATGTTATAGTTTCTTGATCTAAACAAGTTTGTAATCTTGAACAAGACTCCTGGCTTGTTTTCCACTAGAACGGAAATTATTGACCACATGGTATCTTCCTATGATGGTAAAATCATGTCCTTAAGAGATGTACCTGGAGCAACAAATGGTAACACATCTTCTTGTGGGTCAATTGGAATATCTATTACCGTTGCAACGTTGCTTTTTATCGCAGTCTGGACTGCCTTGCCAATTTCATCAAGTGTTGTAGCACGTATTCCTTGTGCACCATATGCTTCTGCCACCTTGACATAGTCTGGACAATTCTTGAGATCCACTCCAATCATTCTCCTGTCGTAGAATGTTCTCTGCCACTGGGCCACCATGCCAAGTGTGAAATTATTTAGCAAAAATACGATAACCGGTAAATCTTCTAGTACTGAAACTGCAAGTGAGTTTTCTGTCATGTTGAAACTTCCCTCTCCTGCGATATCTAACACTGGAACATCTGGTTTTGCGGCTTTGGCACCAATTGCAGCTGGGAATCCCCAACCCATTGTTCCAAGTCCTGTTGAGCTAAAGAACGTTCCAGGATGGATTACATCAAAGAATAAGGATGCCCACATCTGGTGCTGTCCTACTTCGGTAGTTACAATTGACTGGGCAGGTAATACCTCTCTTAATTTTTTGAGTACCTTTGATGCTGCTAATGGATGTGGATGTATCTTGAGATTTTCTCTATAGTAGTCCTTTGTCTCCTTTACTCTTTTTGCCCACGCATTTTCTCCATTGCGCTTGATTGCCTTTTGAATTAACATCTTGACCATTATCCTAAGTGATGTCTTGACATCTCCTACTACAGCTACATTTGTTGTCTGGTTCTTTCCTATCTCTGCTGGGTCTACATCCATGTGGATGATTTTCAAGTTTCTCTCAAACTCTTCAAATGTTCCAACTGACCTGTCTGAAAATCTGGAACCGCATGCTAACACACAGTCTGCCTCTGTCATCATCTTGTTTGCCTCTGCGTGTCCGTGCATTCCTATTGGTCCAAGTGAGAGGGGATGATTTTCTGGAAACGATCCTTTTCCCTTGAAAGTTGTTACAACTGGTATCATAAGCAACTCTGCAATTGACTGGAGTTCTGCAAATGCACTTGAAATTATTACTCCACCACCTGCAAGAATTATTGGTCTTTCTGCTGATAGTAACATTTCAGTTGCTCGCTCTATCTCTCTTACATCTGGGTCAACCCATGGATGATATCCTCTAATTTTTACCTCTGGTGGAAAATGTACTTCTGCTTCATTTTGTTGCACATCCTTTGGAATGTCAATTAAAACAGGTCCTGGTCTTCCAGTTGATGCGATGTAAAATGCCTTTTTTACAACCTCCGGAACTTCGCCTGGACTCATTGGCTGGAATGCATATTTTACAATTGGATTTGTAATTCCGATAATGTCACTTTCTTGAAATGCGTCACGTCCTATCATCTTTGAAGGTACCTGGCCTGTGATTGCAACCATCGGTGCAGAATCTGCCTGGGCAGTTGCAATTCCTGTTACGATATTTGTCGCACCTGGACCTGATGTTGCAAAACAGACTCCTGGTCTTCTGCTTACTCTACCAAAACCGTCTGCCATGTGCGATGCTGACTGTTCATGTCTTACAAGTACGTGGCGAATGTTGCTCTTGTAGAGCTCGTCGTATATTGGTAAATTCGCACCTCCCGGTAAGCCGAAGGCAATTTCCACGCCCTCTTTTTCCAAAGCGATCATCAAAGACCTAGCACCAGATATTTTTTCCATAATTTTTATCTCCTAAAATTGCTGTACTCTTACAGCACAAGCTCGACTAGCAACAAAATACTTGTCATGCAGGAGTTTTTACTTGATTTTGTTATGATAGTCGATGAATTTTTACTCATATTCGTCAGGATTTCTTAGATATTTGCAATATATAAAATACTAGGATTCCTTCAACCTAACTCTCTATCTTATATAAACAGGTTCTTTGAGTGGTAGTAAACCTCCTGTACTGATTAACCTCTCAAAAACTAGTAAGATGATTTTTTATCCTGACTATCTTTTGTTGCTATTCTGATTTCAACTCATCAGGAATTTTGTGATACCAAATAGTTCTTTGCGGAAATGGAATCTCAATTCCAGCTTTGTCTAGACATTGTTTTATTATTTTGGGAAGAATCGGTACAACTTCACCAAAAGAATCTGTCGGATACCACACAAAAACTCTGAGGTTCACTCTAAAGTCTGCTAATTGCTCAGTCCAAATCATGGGCTCTGGTTCGACCAAGACGTAAGGCATATCTGAAATGGCAGTTTTAATTTCTGTTTCTACCTTTCCAATATTTTCTTTATATGCAATACCGGTTACGAGATCTGCTCTTCTAGCTTTTGTTCTTGAGAGATTTCTAATGTTGGATGTGAATATTTTGTCATTTGGAATGCGCATTATTGTTCCGTCAAACATTCGAACTCTGGTAGAAAATATTGCAATATCCAAAAGTGTGCCTAATATATTGCTCGAAGGAATTTCAATTACATCACCTGCTTTTGCTGGTCGATCATACATCAAAAAAATTCCAGAGACTAAATTGGAAACAACTGATTGAGTAGCAAATCCTATCACTATTCCAAATATGCCTCCAGCTACCATCAAACCGCTAAGATCTATTCCCTGACTTGTAGTTACAACAAGTAGTGTAATTGCTATTATTCCATAATAGATTCCCCTTCCAATACTCCTCGAAGTATTCTCTTCAAAATGTGGCCCAAAATATTTCTTAAATAAAACACTAATAATCTTGGCAAGAATTACGCCTACTACCATCATGATGATTGCAAGTATTAGTGAATCCACCGAGATCTGATGCCCAAATATGTTTATTGTTGAATCTGTAATTATGTTAGTCAAAGCCATTCTCCATTGCAAATTTTATGTCTGTACTTTTTTTGAGTCTTGGAGATTTTGACCACTCTTTAGGACCAGTTTCATTTTGTTGTACAATGTCAACAATTTCAATCCCAAGTCTGTCTTTTACATTTATTTTCAAATCATCATAATCAGCTTCAACGCGATTATAGTAAATGTCATGATCCTGTATTGGGAAAACAATTTTTCCCAAAGATATTCCTGTGTCAAGCTCATTATCAATAGTGATCTTAAGCCCCCCGTGGATATACTGGTTACATCTCTCCTCTTGTGTCTGTATCATAACTTTTGCATATTTGCAGAGTGTTCCTTGGTCTGGATCTCCATACAGTGCGTATCTGGAATAGGAAGGCTCGCACGAAAATACATCAAATGGTTCTCTGATGTCGTTACCTGTAAAAAACAAGCCAATTTCTATTGGAATGGAAACAAAAATGTCTGTTACAGAATTTCTACTCACAAAAATTGGTTGCATTAGTCTCAAGAACATGAAATCAGTCTTGAATGAAGGTGTGTATAATGGATGTGTTGGAACAAATTCCATTTCAAGATTTTCTGTCCTGACTGCAATTATTTTTTCTACAATGCCGTTAATGGTAGTACGTTTGTAGCGAAATTTATCATTACTTACACGTTCTATAGTTATAGAATTATGAGGTAAATGAAATTCAATTTTTTCATTTATGGTGTGTACTCCATATTCAAAATTGTCTGTATTGTTTATGGAAAATTTTGTATCAGGTGATTCTGATATTGAAACCATTAACTTGATTTGTATTTGTAATATTTATTTTGTTTTAATTTCTCTATTCATTTTTATTTTCTTCGAAACACTTAACAATCATAATTTTTTATGAACAAGACTTAAAACACATGAATGGTAATTTATAGATATGATCAAATATTTTTTTATTGAAAAATCATTTTCTAACGATGAAAATAAACTCATAAAAAACTTTTGGCCAATATTTAGTTTAAAATTTAAAGATTAACGTTTAGGTGTTACAATGATAGAATTACGAAAAACTCTAATGATTAGTGTAATCATTCCTGCATTTAATGAGCAGGAACATATAGGAAACGTCATTAAAACAGCAAAAAAAATAAAAGAAATTGACGAGATAATTGTAGTTGATGATGGTTCTACTGATGCTACTGTAGAGATAGCCAAAAAATTTGGAGCCAAGATAATTCTAAGCAGAAAAAATGGTGGTAAGGGAAGTGCCATGAAACTAGGATCTGAGCGTGCAATTGGTGATGTGTTGTTATTTTTAGATGCTGATCTTAAAAATGTCAATACTAACAAGATAAGATCAATGATTGAACCATTCAGGCACATGGTAGATTTTGTTAAAACTAGATTTGACAGAAATGCAGGGCGAGTAACGTTACTCACTGCAAAGCCTTTGTTGGAACACTTTTTCCCGGAGGTGGCGCAACGATTTGAACAGCCACTCAGTGGCCAAATTGGTATAAAAAAAGATATTTTTGACAAACTTACTCTTGAACAAGATTACGGCGTGGATGTGGGCATTCTCATAGATGTAGTAGAAATGAAGGTAAAAACTGAGGAGGTAAATTTCGGATATCTGGAACATAATGAGAAAGTTCTAGAGGATTTGGATAAAATGGCAAAGCAGGTGGCAGGCGTGATACTGAACAGAGCTACCAAGTATGACCGACTAAATGACAAACCTCCGATGATTGATTCGCAGTACGCTTAGGATAATGTGCTCAATAGCTGGTCTTTTTGATAAAAATGGCAGTAATGTATCTGCCCCACTGCTGAATATGCTAAAACAAACATCGCATCGAGGTCCAGATGGATGCGGGATTTATGTTGAGGGGGTGTTGAAAAAGGCAGATAATATACAGAATTTAAAAATTGACCACATGCACGGAAATTCTGGCCTGGGTCATTCTAGGTTGCAAATTACGGGCTCTGCAGGAGTTCAACCGTTGACTGATTGTTACAAGCGATTTGTTTTAGGATTTAATGGCGAGATCTGGAATTACAAAGAACTCCGAACGGATCTTCTCTCTAAAGGGCACATCTTTCAAACCGATTCCGATTCCGAAGTAATAATCCATCTGATTGAAGAAAATTATAAAAAATGTGCCAATCTTTCAACTAGTGTTCTACATGCTAATCAAAAATTAGATGGGGAATTTGCATTTGTTGTTTTGGACAATACTACAAAAAAATTGGTTCTGACAAGAGATCCTGTAGGTATAAAACCTCTGTACTATGGCCAAAATAAAAAATATGTTTCATTTTGTTCTGAGAAAAAACCACTCTGGAGAATTGGGATTACACCAAAACGAGTTCTTCCAGGGGAGGTAATCGAGTTAATTTTCAATACAAATTCTAAAAGGCCTGTTTTTGAAATTCAAGGAAATAATGCACTAGTTAGACCATTTATCAAGTTACGTGATCAAAAGACATCTGCTGAAAAATACAAGCAGGCACTTTTTAATGCCGTAAAAAAGAGAATAGATGACAAAAATAAAATTGGCATAATTTTTTCTGGTGGAATTGACAGTGTTTTGATAGCAAGAGTAGCACAATTATTATCCTGTGATATAACATGCTATGCGTCAGGCTTTCGAGACTCGCCTGATGTTATTGCATCTATCGCTGCTGCCAAAAAATTGGGTCTTGACCTGAAGATTCACGAATTGTCCGAAAAAGAGATTGAATTAAATCTTGAAAACATCATCTCCTCCATCGAGTCAACAAACCATTTACAAATTGATGTTGCAATTCCGATATTCTTTGCCGTAAAAGAGGCAAAAAAGGATGGTATACGAGTAATGTTGACTGGGCAAGGAGCAGACGAAATATTTGCGGGATATTCCTGGTATCCAGAAATTCTAAAAAAAGAAGGTGGTGAAATACTCAACCAGAGTCTTTGGAATGATATTAAAAATTTGTACAAAGATACTCTGGAGAGAGAAGATAAAATTACTATGTATCACAGCATAGAGCTTCGGGTACCATATTTGGATTCCGAGGTAATCAATGTGGCAATGTCCATATCTGAGGATCTCAAAATAAAAGAAAACCATGTAAAGTATATTCATAGAAAACTAGCACAAGATATTGGAGTGCCTCTAGATTTGGCATGGAGGAAAAAAGAAGCTGCACAACACGGCTCAAATGTACACAATAAACTGTTGAAAATGTTAGAAAAAATGGCAAAAGCCACACCTGAAAAAATTTCTACTCTATGTCATACCTCTGAAAATCTTGGAAGTGCATATAGATACAACCATGATACATATAAAAAAAATCATCAAATTCAAAACTTTCTTGATAATCTTGGAGAAAAACTTGGACTGTATCCAGAGATTAATTATGTGGCTCCTAATTTATGAAAAGAGAAAAAAAATTAATTGCGTTTGATATGGATGGAACTCTTCTAGAAGGCCGCACGATTCAAGTTTTGGCAGAAAAACATGGTTTTACAGAAGATCTTGCAAAAATACAAAAAGATTCTAATCTAAAAGGATATCAAAAAAGTGAAAAAATTGCAGTATTGTTAAAAGGAATACATCAAGATGAAATTGTAAAAGCTGTAAGCGGAATAAAAATAATTAAAAATTGGAGGGAAACAATTGAAGAATTAAAACAGCAGGAACACGTGTTGGGCATAATAAGCGATAGCTACAAGGTAGCATGTGATTATCTTGCAAAGAAAATGGGGCTGGATTTTGCTATTGCAAATAAACTGGATGTAGATAGAAAGCGTGTTCTGACAGGGGAAATATCCATGCCTCTTGGATGGCAGAAGATAGGCTGTGCGTGCAAAATCTCAGTTTGCAAAAGATATCACCTAGAAAAAATGTCAGAGAAGTTTAAAATTCCACTTTCAAATACGGTTGTTGTAGGAGATACTATCTCAGATTTGTGTATGATTGAGCGTGCAGGTATAGGTATTGCAATGATGCCAAAAGATGAGATATTGGAAGAAAAGTCGGATATTGTAGTACGCACTCATGATCTCCGTAAAATAATTCCTGTCATACTATAAAAATTACGATTATGTTTTTTGAGAATTCATGGATTCGAACTTTCAAATTGTGATTTAATCATGTGGCTGATGGATATTTGAGTAAAAATGTTCCAGAAGATGTACTAACTACAAATTATTTTAAATCGTACATGTCACAAGTATTACTGGTAAACTAAGTACATGTTATTCTAATTCCTGGTAGTTGTTACTGGAATACTTGTTTTATACCATCAATTATGAATTGGACCGCAAATGCAGCTATGATTATTGCAAATGTCCTAGTTACTATCATGGTACCTCTTTTTCCAAGAAGTTTGTAGATTGGTTCAACTAATCGTAATATTGTATATGTTATTCCAAGTACAATCATGATTGAAAACAGGGTTACCCATACTCCATAATTATCATATGACAAGATGACTAGAGTCAGTGCTCCTGGTCCTGCAAGCAATGGAAACGCCAGTGGTACGATGCTTGATTCGTCCTGTGTACTGCGACTTCCAAACCTCCATTCTCCATGCGTGAGTAGTTCAATGGCCACTACAAAAAGAAGAATTCCTCCTGCAATCATAAAACTAAACATTGAGATACCAAATGTGGAAAGAATTGTGGATCCAATAAACGCGAATACAAAAAGCAGTCCAGCCACTGTAATTATTGCAATATTTGAAATAGATACTCTCTGTTTTTTCTCCATCTTGTTTGTGAGTGCTATGATTATAGGCACGCTGGCAAATGGATCAATTACAACCAGCAATGTGATTACTGATTTTGTCAGATCGCTAAAAAAATCCTGCACCATATTGTATAATATTTGATTAGTTATTTCAGTTGTTGTTTTCACATTATATGTCAAAATCTTTGAGAATCAGAAGGTCATAAATGAAGAGGATAATTTTTAAAATTTACCATAATATCTTTTATGAGCGTAAATGAGTTAGTTATATTCATGCATGTAACACGTGATGAGTTATTTAGTTTCAGATGTGTATAGTTTTGGTTTCTTGGTTGTATGGTTTGTAATAGTCTAGTAATTGATGCATGTGTTGACTGAACAGTTTTACAGCAGATGCGTATTCTCCAACAAATATCTTGTTCATATTTATGAATACTTCGATCTGTGAAAGTGTATTACTTGTTATATTCCAAACCACATCGTCAAAGATACGTAATGTGTTATTTTCCTCATTTAATTGGCTTGCATAAAACCGCCGTTCAAATATGTAACATGCTGTAAAAAAATCATCAAGCATCTCTAGATGTAAACTGTACAAATCCGAATGCGCTTGAAAAAAATATGGTATTTGAGACTCTATTTTCTTGATTGTTCTAGTAGTACTCCTTTTGAATAATTGCGATGGAATCTTTGTTGATTTTTTTACTGTTTTATTTTTCTTCACTTTCTAATTTGAAACATGTCTTTCTTCCTCATGTATCTTTCGATATGCCATAATCTCTTGTAAAAATAGAAACGCCAATTCCCACATGTTACTTCCTCATGAATTATAACTTGACAAATACTCTGGTTTTAATCTTGTAAATTAAGTTATTATACTTTAGATATTGACGACCAATGGATTTTTTGGCATTTTTGATAATTCCTAATCTGTTATATGAACAACAATTTGATTGGTTATCCCTGATTTCTACTGTGCTTACTGATCCGCAACATCCGTGGATTCATTTTGTTCTTGGTTGCGTAGGTTTGCCCTGGGCCACATTTTGTGGAGATTTTGTTGCTCGGAATATTCTTGACGGCAAGAACTTGGATAGTGAAAAATTCTATCAGTATTTTTCACCAAATAGAAATTTTCTTTTACCATTGTGGTTGGAAAACATCCTTGGCAAGAGATTAGTCTTTACAATAAATAACGCTTGGGCAAAATATGAACAAAAAGATCAGAAATGAAACTGTGGAGCAAATTAATACTCATCTGTTGACCCGTTCACAGTTGGATGCATTTTTGTGTTTTATTTCCTGTTATGATTTTATTTGTACGTAAACAGGTCAAAAACTGGTCTGTTTGGGCATGGTGTGAACATCAGAAGACTTAAACTAGATTTGCCTCAAGCAATACCGATTTTGAGCGACAAAGAGGAGATCCAGGATATCATCACGACATTTTTTGATGCAGGAAAAACAAAAAATGTTGCACCACTAAGTGTCATACAGCTTGAGGATCCCAGGTTCTCTGCATACAGTGACGTACCACCTTTTGATCTAAAGGACTTTGCAACAACTACCGCACTAGAACAGTTGCGGTTTGTCAGCATATCTGATTATGATTATGAATTACAAAATCTGCGAGTTGACCTGTTTGAAACCTTTGCAATCGTAACCTTTACTGTAATCCAGTCTGGCATGATTGTTGACAATTACAGTTTTCGTGGACAACACATGACCATGAAAAGCAGGGCAACATTTGTCATGGCAAAATATGCAAAATGGAAGATTGTGCACCTACACTTGACAAAAATTTCAGACTAGCTACTTTTTGGATTTTGCCTTTTGCGGCTGTTTGCTTTGCGGTGACTCGCTTTTGATCTTTTTGAAGATTTCATGAGCCTCTTTTACTGTGGCCTTTTGGTGTACTATAGCTCTTACCGCCTTTATCATTGCAACTGGGTGGTCATTCTGCCAGATGTTTCGTCCCATGTCGACTCCTGCTGCACCTGCATGCAATGCATCATGGGTCAAATTAAACACGTCAAGCTCCGTTGCAAGTTTTGGACCGCCTGCAATTATTACTGGAACTGGACATGATGTTACAACTTTTTCAAAGTTTTCACAATAGTATGTTTTCACCAAGTGTGCGCCAAACTCTGCAGCCATTCTACATGCAAGGCTGAGGTATCGCGCATCACGCTTTTCAAGCTCTTTTCCAACTGCTGTAACTGCAAGAACTGGAATTCCATACTCTTCACCTTCGTTTACTAGATTACCTAAACTGACAAGTGACTCGTGTTCATGTGCGGCTCCTACAAATATTGACATTGCAAGAGCCGATACGTTGAGTCTGATTGCCTCTTTTACTGATGTTGTAATTTTTTCATTTGAGAGGTCTTTTCCAATGATGCTTGCACCGCCTGAGACTCGAAGAACTACTGGCACTGGAAAGTTTGCATCAACAGATGTTCGTAATACACCTCGTGTTAGCATGAGAGAATCTGCAAAAGGTAACAGTGGGGCAATTGTTTTTCTTGGAACTTCAAGTCTTTCTGTTGGTCCAAGAAAGTAACCGTGGTCTACAGCAAGCATTACACCTCGCCTGTCTTGTGGCTTGATTATTTTTGCTAGTCTGTTTTTGAGTCCCCAGTCCATAACATCATCGAAAAAATTTGCCTTAGTTAAGCGTTTCTGAATTTGTAATAATTATTTTCATGGAATCATTTCCTTGATGTGCATAATCTAATGCCTTTGCAGATTCATCAAGTGAAAACTTGTGGGTTATCAAATCTTTGACATTGATTGTTCCATTTTCTATCATCTGGAATGCTTCATTGGTATCCTTTTCAGAAGCTGCATAGCTTGGAATTATTGTAATTTCTTTAGAGTATACTTTGCTCATTTCAAGCGACATTTTCACATCTTTTGTTGGAACTCCAAATAGTACTATAGTTCCACCCTTTCTTACAAAATCAATTGCCTGGGCTATAGCATTGATGCTTCCGGTTGAAACCATGACAATATCCACTCCGCGGTTTTGCGTCTTTGCAAGAATTTTCTGGTACGCTTCTAGGTCGTCTGATCTTATTGATTCTGTAATGCCAAATTTTTTGGCAAAGCCCAGCCTGAAATCGTTTATGTCAAGACAAAATATGTCTTGGATACCATATGCCTTGCTTAGCATCAGGTGCATCAGTCCTGTTGGACCTGCACCCAGGATTGCAATGGAATCGCCTTTTTTGAATTTTATTTTATTCCATGCGCGTATGCAACATGCCAGGGGTTCAATCATTGATGCCTCTTCGAAACTAACATGGTCTGGCAAAATAATTACACCGCCATGGGAAACATTCCACTGGGGAACGATAAACTCCTCTGCCAGTCCACATGGGGACAAGTTTGTCTCCGAGTATTTCTGGCACATGGTCTCGTTTCCATGTGTGCAATAGTGACATGAGTAACATGGTACGTGGTGATGCGTAAAGACCCGGTCGCCCTTTTTGAAGTTGGCAACTCCCTCTCCAACTGCAGAAACAATCCCAGATGGCTCGTGACCTAGTCTCATTGAGGGCTGACTGTACTTGCCGTAAATTTTCTCCAAGTCAGAACCGCAGACTCCGCATGCCTTCATGGCAACTAGGACTTCTCCTGGCCCAATTTGCGGCCTGTCTACATTTTTTATCTGGACATCTGTTGGTCCCAAAACAAAAGCTGCTTTCATGATTTTAGCCAACTGTACTTGCAGTTTTATCTTTTCCGAAGTCTTGATGACAGAAAATGTGCAATTCAATATAAGGAAATTTTTCCATGATGTAAATTAAATAAGGCCATATTTTTGAACCATATATCATGGACTTGTGGCGTGATATTGAAACTGGCCCGAAAGTACCTTCAGTGATTAACGTTATAGTTGAAATTCCAAAAGGTTCTCAGAACAAGTACGAATACGACAAAAAAAGAGGCGTGATAAAACTTGACCGAGTATTGTTTTCACCATTTTTCTATCCTGGGGAGTATGGCATCATTCCGCAAACATTTGCAGAAGATGGCGACCCAATGGATGCTCTAGTGCTTGTTACAAATCCAACATATCCTGGAGTGCTAATTGAATCACGTCCAATTGGAATGCTGAAAATGAAAGATGGTGGCGAAATGGACAACAAGATCTTATGTGTTGCAAAAGATGATGTCAGATTTGACAATCTAAAGGACATTACAGGTCTTGACAAGCATTACCTCAAAGAGATTGGCCACTTTTTTGAAGTGTACAAGCAACTTGAGGGAAAGAAAGTGGAGATACTTGGATGGGCAAATGCAGCAAGTGCAAAAAAAGAAGTA
The DNA here is from genome assembly GCA_036278495.1 of Nitrosotalea sp. Classification (GTDB taxonomy): domain Archaea; phylum Thermoproteota; class Nitrososphaeria; order Nitrososphaerales; family Nitrosopumilaceae; genus Nitrosotalea. Next base: position 4,445 of record DASUKX010000006.1, on the reverse strand, counting down.
CTTGATGGAATAAAACTATACCAAAAGACCTTCAAAAAGTAAGCACTGGTTAATTCTCTGATAAAATAATTCAAACAAAAATGGTATTAACTGGTATTGTGGATATTTTATCATGAATGAAGGGGATAAGGCGCCTGATTTTGAGCTGGCAGCAAGTGATGGAAGTACTGTGAAACTATCATCTTTTCAAGGAACGAAAAACGTGGTACTCTGTTTTTACCCTAAAAATCACCTGTTTGCATGTCCGTCAAAAAAAGTATTCCAGATGGCACAATCTACAATTGACGCATACCCAAAGATAAAGGAACAAAACGCAGAACTTTTTGCAATATCTGTGGATACAGTACAGGACCAAAAGAAATTTGTCGAAGAATATGGAGTACCATATCTTCATCTAAGTGATGTTTCCAAGACTGCATGTAAGGCATATGCTGGACTGAACATTGCAGGACTTGCAAAGAGGTCAACTTTTATCATCAACAAAGACGGCATTGTTTCAAAAATTTTCAAAGACATTAGTCCTGAAAAACATGGTCAAGAAATAATTTCGTCATTGCAGAACTTGAAGTAATTGATTTTTTGTCAATTTCTCTATGTAAGCAAATTCTGTCAATTCTATCTTATTGGTTCTAAGTTATTTAGAAATTTAGCCGATAAAATTGCCCAAATACATATTTGAAATATAGCAAGTTTTCTCAAGTCTTCAAAAGGCGGTACATTTATCCTATTTGGGACCGTATAATTAAAATGGAAAAAGACGAATCCAAAGTCAAAATAAGAAATTTGAAATTAGAAGATGTTTCAGAAATAATTGAATTACAGAAAAAATCATTCCCATACATGGCAGCTGAGGGAATGACTTGGAAAAAAACAAGTTTGGAAAATCACATACGTATATTCCCAGAAGGTCAATTTGTCGCAGAATGCGATGGAGAAATTGTTGGCTCTGCAAGTAGCTTGATAGTGATTCTAATTCCAGAATACCGAGAACATACTTGGATGGAAATTTGCGGAGGACCGTTATTTAATAATCACAATCCGCGTGGCGATTCTTTATACGGAGCCGATGTATCTACGCATCCTGATTATCGCAGCAGCGGAATAGGTACTGCAATATATGATGCACGAAAGAAACTTGCAATAAAGTTAAACCTGCGAAGAATCATAGCTGGGGGACGATTGTTTAACTATTGTGAATATGCCAATAGATTGTCTCCAGATGAATATGTCATGCAAGTTCTGGAAGAAAAGATAAGAGAACCAGTGTTGTATTTCCAAATAAAGAACGGATTTAAATTTATAAAAATTCTTTCTAACTATATCAAAGATTCACGTTCTCTAAATTATGCAACATTTATTGAATGGAAAAATCCAGAGTATAGAGAAACATGATAATTGATTGTCACACTCATCTCAATCAATATGCATCTCTTGAAAATATTCCATTACTTGAGGATCGTGTGAAAGAATTACTTGTTAACATGACTAGTCATAATGTAGACTACGCACTAATTCTTTCATCTTACAAGGTAGACAAGCAACGACCATCGACCGCAGAATTAATTGATGCAACAAAAATGCATGACAATCTCGGTATTGTTGCAGGATATAGCATTGATAATCATACTGAAGAAGATCTAAAAAATTATCAAGCATGGATTAAGGATGGGATAGTAAAAGGTCTGAAAATATACGCAGGCTATGAGCATTATTACCCATACGATGAAAAATATCAAAAAGTCTATGATTTGTGCATAGAGTTTGGCATACCTGTTATGATACATACTGGAGATACCTTTTCTGAGAAAGGTAAACTACGATATTCCCACCCTCTAAATATTGATGAATTGGCAGTCGATAATCACGAATTAAAGATTGTAATGTGTCATTTAGGGAATCCTTGGATTGAAGATTGCCAGGAAGTAGTCTACAAGAATGACAATGTGTATGCAGACATGTCAGGTTTAGCGGTTGGTAAATTTGATCATTTCTTTGAAAAGATAATGGTGGAAAGAGTTGCTGAATTGATTAATTATGCGGGAGAGCCTCGTTACCTTTTGTATGGAACAGATTGGCCCATATCTGATATGGATTCATATCTCAGTTTTGTTTCCAAGTTGAAATTAAAAACAACATTTAGAGACGATCTAATGTACAAAAACGCGAAAAAACTCTTTAGCATATAGATTCATGATCAAATATTTGAAGCAGGAGGATCACTTGGTTGCAGTTTTTTTGCACCGCCAAGGCCTATGGTAGTAATCACTACAGTAGAAATTATGACTACAAAAATTATTTGTGGGTATGCAGATGCATTTGGAAGTCCAAGAGTTAGTGGTATCGTGGCCAATACCGCAGCTGCAAGTCCGCGTGGCAGCATGACTGAGGTTACCTTTCTGTCAAAAGCCGTAAATCTTTTGGTAAGTATTGCCTTTGATATACCATATCGTCCTATGTAAAATACTATTGCCATTGCAATTCCAAATACAATAAACCCGAACTGGCCAAAGTTTGCAAGCAGACCTATGAATACAAAAAAGAATGATCTTACAATGAATGTTATCTGTTCATGAAATGAATTATCCGTTGAGACTTCTGGCATTTTGAATCTAAGGCGACGCCCAAGAACCTGTTTATTTCCTAACATTAATCCAAAAATCAATGCAGTTAGTGCGCCTGATTCTCCAAGAGATTTTGCTAAAAAAAATAACACAAACAAAATTCCAAGTGTCAGCATGTACGAGTGCTTTGCATTTAACAGCCTAGAACTCAGATACATCCAAGGTAGTCCAACTCCAAAACCAAGAAGCAAGCCTACACCTATTGACCTAAATGCTGTTGTCACAATTAGACTAGGATCAAAATTATGTGATGCAATCTGACTAAATAATAAAAATGCACCAATTGTAGCAAGAATGTCTGTAATTGCAGATTCTAAGCTAAGCATGGCCTTGGTCTCATCAGAAATTGAGAGTCTTCGAACAAGACCAAACACAACAATTGAGCTGCTACCGCCTACCATTATTCCCAACAATAATCCGTCTGCCCAGTGCCACCCAAGACCGTATACGGCTATGACCGCAGCTGAAATTGTAGATACTGCAAATCCCAAAACTGCAAGCAATGTTGCAAAATGTGCAGTTTTAATTATGCTTTTGATGTCCAAATTAAGCCCTCCGTCAAACATGATTATTATCAATGCAAGTGCTGAAAAATATGGGACAATCTTCAAAACTACTGCCGAGTTTACAATGCCAAGAATTGGGCCTACTATTACTCCGAAAACCATGAGGAAGGTAACATCTGGAATGCCAGTTTTCCTGAAAAATGCCTCGCCTCCCACACCGATGAATATTATGACTCCTACTGCAAGAAGAACAATTTCAGCTGATGCTAAACTTATTCCATGAAATACACTGTTTACCAAATAATGATTTAGGCTGGAGATATTATTTCGTAAAAAATTAGAATCAAGTATCTGCTGAATTTTTTCTGAGTAGGTAGAATTTCCTAATGCAAATATTAACGGTAAAATATTAAATAACAATTGAGTATTTCTGGATTTTAATATGTTTAAAAGTTTGGAATAAAATAAATCGCATTATGCATTAGCCTAACAATATGTTGAGACTCATTGTTTTGTTTGTTCTTTTAACAATCTTATTTGTCACTATTTCTATTCAACCATCTTTTGCTGAAAACAGAACCATAACCATTCCTGTAGGTGCATCCAATCCTCATTTTGAAACAGAAGCCAAGTTTTGGTATTCTCCGCCCGTTTTAACAATTTCATCGGGAGGTACAATAACCTGGATAAATTCAGGCAGAGAAGTTCATACTGTTACAAGTGGTGAAGGAATTGACAGGGGTCAATTCGCGCAAGGAATCATGCAAGGAAAACCGGACGGTTATTTTGATAGCGGTCCATTCAAACCAGGACAATCATGGTCTTTTACTTTTGACAAACCTGGCACATTTTACTATTTTTGCACAATACATCCATGGATGGTAGGTGCAATAGTAGTAAGTCAAACAATGCCAGACTATGCAACTGATGCAGAAGGAAACAAGATAGAGAAATGGCCGGTTGTAAAAGATACTCCTGATAAACAAATTGAGGTGGATCTCTCATGGGAACCCCATGTCATTCTAACTGGAGAACAAATAACATTTGTTTTTAATTTCTATGATCCTGCAACATCTTCTTCATTTATGACATCTACACCATATCGCTTTGTCATAATACAAAATGGAACTGAGATATTCTCAACTAATGATGCCACACAATATAGTGGAGGTTACAAGTACTTTGCATTTACCAAGTCTGGACCAACAGTATTTAGAATTGAAAATATAGGTGGTACAAATCAATCTGTAGACTTTTCTACCACCGTGTTTGACAATCCGTCCACAATTAAAAAAGAAATTCCAGTTATCCAACCTGC
>DASUKX010000005.1:0-6670 GCA_036278495.1 Nitrosotalea sp. | reverse complement strand
AGTACGTAAACATTTTCAGGAAAAGATACGAATTGAAAGGTAGCCTTTTTGTGGTGATCCAATGTCTTGCGATAAATCATAGTAACATAAATTAACGCAAACAAAAACACATTTGATGAAACCATGATAGGTACAGAACTTGGAGACTGGCGCAGGACCATCTATTCTAACCAGCTTGATCCATCAATGGATGGGAAACAAGTAGTGGTGATGGGGTGGATCTCAAGTGTAAGAGATCATGGAAATCTTGTATTCATTTTATTAAATGACAAAGAAGGGCAGATGCAGATTACTGCAAAAGCTGGAGTATGTCCTAATGAAATCAAAGAGAGTCTGGTAAAACTAAAAGAACAATCAACTATCGCAGTCAAGGGTACTATCAAGCCGTCTGCAAAAGCACCAAAGGGAGTTGAGATATCTCCAAGTGAATTGCGTGTATTTTCAACAGTTGAAAAAATTGCACCGTTTCAGTGGCAGACAAAGACTGTACCAAACATTGACACAAGACTAGAGTTGCGTGCAATTGATCTTAGACGAAATATCTTGCAGCACGTCTTTAAGATGAGAAGCCTTGTACTAAAATCAATTCGAGATTATCTATATGAAAAAGAGTTTCTCGAGGTAAACACTCCAAAGATGATTGCAACTGCAACAGAGGGAGGCGCTGCACTGTTTCCAATCTTTTACTATAACAAAGAAGCATTTTTGGCACAAAGCCCACAGCTTTACAAGGAACAACTCACGCTAAGCTTTGAGAAAATTTTTGAGATTGCACCAATATTTAGAGCAGAGGCATCAAGGACGAACAGACATCTTTCAGAGGCGATATCCATAGACCTTGAGGAGGCATTTTCTGATTACAATGATGTCATGGGGCACGTAGAAAATATAATAAAAAAATCAGTCAAGACAGTAATAGATTATTGTGAATCCATCAAGACAACAGATTACAAAATTCCAGACATTCCTGAAAAAATTCCCCAGTATACGTATACTGAATTGGTAGAAAAAATGCAAAAGGCAGGTGCCACAACAAAATGGGGTGATGACTTGTACCCTTCACAGTTAAAAAAGATAAATCTTAGCGGATTTTATTTCATAAAGGACTGGCCGCTTGCACCAAAACCATTCTATGTCAAGGCCAAAAACGATGATCAAAAAACATCTGAATCATTTGACTTGATGTTTGGAGACTTGGAGCTTTCTTCAGGAAGTACAAGAATTGAAAAGAGAATGGAACTAGAAGAGCGGATGAAAAACAAGGGATTCAAGCTTGATGCATTTGATTATCACTTGCGCGTCTTTGACTATGGAGTTCCACCTCACGCAGGATGTGGAATAGGCCTTGAAAGACTGATGATGGCACTTACGGGAACTGAAAACATTAGGGATGCAACATTTTATCCTCGTGACGTAGATAGGCTTACACCTTAGATGAGTTATCATGGTGGATAAAAAAGAGATAGAGCACCTTGGAGATTTGGTCAAGGTGGAACTTGCAGAGCCAGAAAAATACATCACCCAAGTGGAGCAGATTCTAAATTATTTTGACAGTCTTGACAAGGTAGACTTTCACTCTGATGACATACTACGAACCGAGGTCACATCTGAAAATCTCAGAGACGATGTGCATGAACCATACGGGGATTCATTGATTGAACACCTCAAAAAAGATCAAAACAACTTCATCCGTGCTCCAAAAATGGTTTAAATGAATCTGGGAATTTCTGCCACTGAATTTGTGTCCCAGGCAAAAGAGGGCACAATATCTGTAGAAGAGTTTGTTGCAAAAACACTTGACCGTATAAAAAAAGTAGATGATCGAGTTCATGCCTTCATTACAGTTGATTCTCAAAACGCACTTGAGAAAGCAAAGACAATTGACAAAAAAATAAGAGCAAAAGAGAAAACTGGAATCTGCTTTGGCATGCCTGTTTCCATCAAGGATAACATTTGCACTGCAGGACTCAAGACAACATGTGCATCAAAAATGCTTGAGAACTTTGTCGCACCATATGATGCTACAGTTGTGTCCAGGTTAAAATCAGAAGACGCCATAATCCTTGGCAAAGTGAATCTTGACGAGTTTGCAATGGGCTCTACAACAGAATTTAGTCATTTTGGTCCTACAAGAAATCCGTGGAACCCAGATTATGTTCCAGGAGGATCATCTGGTGGAAGTGGTGCATCCGTTGCTGCACTGGAATGTCTTGCATCACTTGGCTCTGATACTGGAGGATCGGTTAGAAGCCCAGCAAGTTTTTGCTCTGTAGTTGGACTGAAACCAACTTATGGCCTGATAAGCAGATACGGGCTTGTCTCTTACGCAAACAGCATAGAGCAAGTTGGTCCTATTGCAAAAACAGTTGAAGATGTGGCATTTTTACTAAATATCATATCTGGTCATGATTCCCATGATAACACTACCGTACCAAATGGTCATGTTGATTATGTCAAAGATATCAAAGCTGGAATCTCTGGGAAAAAAATTGGCATTATATCACAAATGGTTGGCGAAGGAGTTGACAAGGAAGTCTCATCTGCTACAAATAGTGCGATATCAAAACTGCAGGATCTTGGGGCAGAATGTGTACCAATATCGCTTGATGCGGTGAATCACTCTGTTGCTGCATACTATACAATAGCCTCTGCTGAGGCAAGCAGCAATCTTTCCAGGTATGATAATTTGCGGTATGGATTTGATTTTAGCACCGAAGGATATGAGTTCAAGGCATTTGTCTCAAAAGCGCGAAGCAATTTTGGACCCGAGGTAACAAGAAGAATGCTGCTTGGTGCATTTGTCTTGTCTGCGGGATATTATGGAAAATATTATCTAAAGGCACAAAAAGTTCGTACCATGATAAAGGCACAGCTAGACGAGGCATTCAAAAAAGTGGATTACCTAATATCTCCTACAATGCCAATTTTACCATTCAAGGTTGGAGAAAAAATTGATGACCCTCTGAAACTATATCTCACTGACATCAACACCGTAACTGCAAACTTGTCTGGAATCCCTGCTATTTCAGTTCCATTTTCAATGTCAAGTTCTGGACTGCCAATTGGAATCCAATTATTTGCAAATTCGTTCAAAGAAAAAGAGTTGCTCCAGGTAGCTCATGCATTACAAAAAACATCAAAACTTCCGGAGATTCCACTATGACAAAAATAGGACTAGAAATACACTGTCAGCTTACAAAACTTGCAAGCAAATTGTTTTGCTCATGCAAGGCAGAATACCGAAACCTAGAACCAAATACCAACATCTGCCCAGTATGTGCAGGCCTTCCAGGCTCACTTCCAATGTTGAACAAAAAGGCAGTGGAAAAAGCTGCAATGATATCACTTGCACTAGGTTGTACAATTCCTGAAAAAATTGGATTCTTTAGAAAAAATTATTTCTATCCTGACTTGCCAAAAAACTTTCAAATCACCCAATATAACGCGTATGGCCCAACTAGCATTGGCTCTGATGGAAAAATAGAGATTGAGGGAAAAGAGATTAGAATCAGAAGAATCCAACTAGAAGAAGATCCTGGGAGGCTGGTCTACGAGGGAACCTCTGAGAAAAACATGATCACATTGGTTGATTACAACAGGGCAGGCACACCTCTTGTTGAAATTGTAACAGAGCCTGACTTTGAGACTCCAAAGCAAGTTCGTGTATTCTTGAGTGTGCTTGCAGATCTTGTTGAAAACATTGGGGTGTCAGACCCGTATCTTGAGGGTGCAATGAGAGTTGATGGAAACATATCGGAAGGAGATGGAAACAGAGTTGAGATAAAAAATGTGGGCTCTTTTAGGGATATTGAAAAAGCATTACACTTTGAAATTACAAGACAGCAAAGCCTTGTGGAAAGGGGAATTGAGGTCCAAGCAGAAACAAGGCACTGGGATGAGGCAAGAAGAATCACTGTATCATCACGATCAAAAGAAGACGAACAAGATTACCGATATCTCCCAGAGGCAGACATACCAATTGTCTTGATCGGAAACAAGTCAGTCGAGCAGATAAAAACACAAATGCCTGAAAGCATTGTTGGAAGAAGAGAGCGATATATCAAAAAATATGGCATGCCTGCCCAGGTGGCCGATGTCTTGTCCTCTGACAGGTTCTATTCTGATTTGTTTGATAAATCACATGATGAAAAAAATGCAAAAGAAGTTTCAAATATTATCACCACTGACTTGATGGGATTTGCAGATACTAGAGAAAAGAAACTGGACTTGAAAATCACACCAAAGCACATCTCTGATCTTGCCGATTCAATACTTGCAAACAAACTTACAAGAAATTCTGGTAAAGTTGCACTGCAAGAAATGGTAAAAACTGGCAAGGCATTATCTGATGTTGTATCCAGTCTTGACTTGGGACACGTAAGTGATGCAGTCTCGATAGAGAAAATAATTGACGAAGTATTCAAAGAAGAAGAAAAAGCAGTGGCAGAGGCAAAACAAAATCCTGATACTATAAACTATCTTGTAGGAAAAGTTATGCGAAAAACAAAAGGCAAGGCTGATCCTGCAACAACTCTGGAGATTTTAAGAAAAAAACTTGCAGCCTAGAATGTGCTTGTAAAATTGTATCGTAAAGTTTTACATCTTGCCAAACTCATCTTCATCAGAGTATGCACGCTCTGCATGCTCTTCTATGTCAAGCCCTGCTTCTTCTACCTTGGCTGACACTCTGACTCCAATTAGTTTGTCTATTACCTTCATTATTGCAAATGTACCAAAGAATCCCATTACTCCTGCCACTCCAACACCCATTGCCTGGATGAGCAACTGTTGTGGGTGGCCAAACAAGAGTCCGTTTGGACCGCTTGGGTTTACCAATGTACTTGCAAATATTCCAATTCCTAATGAACCAATTATTCCTGCAACACCGTGGACTGAGCTCACATCTAGCGCATCGTCTATCTTGAGATGCTCTTTGAAGAACAACACTGCAAGATATGATCCAATTCCTATTGCAATTCCAAGCACAAATGCATGTTCTACACTGATGTATCCTGATGCTGGCGTAATTCCTGCAAGACCTGCAATTGCACCGTTGATTGCAGCAATGACACTTGGCTTGCCTGTTCGCATCCATGACAATCCCACCCAAATCAATGCAGAAATTGATGATGCGATGTGCGTGTTGATGATTGTATTCCCTGCCAAACTTCCTGATGCAAGTGCACTACCTGCATTGAATCCAAACCATCCTAGCCATAATAATGATGAACCTAAAACTGCAATTGGGATACTATGTGGAATCATGATTGATGGACCATAGTTGAGTCTTCTTCCAAGGACTAGAGCTGCTGCCAGTGCTCCCATGCCTGCACTGGTGTGGATGACAATACCTCCTGCAAAATCCACTACTCCCATTTGACCTAACCATCCTCCTCCCCATATCCAGTGGACTAGAGGATAGTAGATCAATCCACTCCATGCTACAATGAAAATAACATATGCGCTAAACTTCATCCTCTCTGCTATTGCACCTGTCAACAACAGTGGTGTGATGACTGCAAACATCATCTGGAATTTTGCAAACAAGACTCCTGGAATCGTAGGTGCATAATGCAGACCTGAATCATATGGGACATTTTTGAGAAATGTCCAATCCATGTTTCCGGTAAGACCCATTCCGGTGTCAGGTCCAAATGATAAACTAAATCCAAAAGTAAACCACATTACACTGAGAATTGCCAGTCCAAAGAAAATCTGCATGAAAATTGAAACCGTATTTTTTCGTCGCAACAAGCCAGCTTCAAACAATCCTAAAGCTGGAATCATTAACAGTACAAGACTGGAAGCTATTAGCATCCATGCTGTGTCTCCTGTGTCAATTGGCAAGATTTCTTTCAATGAAAAGATGAAGTATAAAAAAATTTGTTTTTAGGAAGTTATGATGGATCAAAAATTATGCCATAAGATTTTTTAATGTGTATTTTTATTTTCTTGCATCTTGCTAAAGATTGAAGTAATACTCCCAGAAAATGAAATAAAATCTATCAGTGACGCACTAAAGGAATTATCGGTAGGTGGAATCACCGCATACAAGGGATGGGGTAGAGGAAAAACAATTGCTAAAGAGATTCATGCCTCCAAGGGAACCGAAGTCTTTACTCCTGAATTTGGAGACAGATTCGTAGTTGAAATGGTGGTACCAGATGAAAAGAAAAACGAGATAATATCTGCTATTCGCGCATCTTCTAAATTCGGTAAAATCTTTGTAATGCCAGTACTTGAAGCATACGACATCCAGACTCCTAAAAAAGACGAGCAAGCCATCTAGTCTGCTTTTAGTAAATATTATTTAGTGCAAATTCTTTCATGGTTTACATGATCCGTATTGATGCAATCGTACCACAAAATGATATTCGCGCCATAAGTGACGCATTAAAGAAAATAAGTGTTGGTGGAATTACAATAATGAAGGTTAGAGGTCGTGGGAAAACAGCTGGGCCTGCACTTCATGCAGCAAAAGGTACTGAGACATTTATCCCAGAATTTGCAGACAAGTACATCCTGACTGTAATTGTGGATGAAAAAGATGAAAACGAAGTGGTAAGTATTGTGCGTAGTACCACAAAGATTGGAAAGATCTTCATGTACAAGCTTTCCCGTGCAGTAGATATTGCCACCGGTGCAGAAAATGAAAAAGCAATCTAAATTA
>DASUKX010000004.1:0-9633 GCA_036278495.1 Nitrosotalea sp. | reverse complement strand
TGCTTGTAGAAATGTGCATGGTTATGACTTTGCTTTTATCTGTAGGTACTTTTGCCTTTGATGCTGCTACCTGTGTGGAGCTAATCCCCGGAATAATTTGTACATCTCCAAATATCTCAATTAATCTGTCTACAACCTCTGATTCTGAGAAATTTACATCTCCTGTGAAGGGAATAACACATGTCTTGTTTCCTAAGGTTTTTGAGACTTTTTGGTATGCGTCCTCCTGATCTTTCATGGTAATTTCGTGTATCTCTTTATTTTTCAAGAGTTCCTCTATTGTTTTGAGCGTGTATTTGTAACCGATCACAATGTCTGAATTTAGCACTACTTCCTTTACTATTTCAGTTACATATTTTGGTGATCCGGGTCCAACACCTACAGCAAAGACTTTTCCCATGAAATGCTGTTTTGTAATGTTCAATATATTTCACTAATGTTGTTATTTGATTTGCAAGAAATTATTTGGGAAATAAAATATGATAATTCAAATTTGGAAATGTAAAACTAGTTTATTTTACCACACATCATCAACTTCATCAAGTTCTTTGAATTCCTCAATGGGTTTCTCACGCATTACCTTTAGTCTGGCAATGTCTCTATCAAAGAACATGTCTATTGTCCAGTCCAGAAAGATTCTTACTTTTTTGTCTAAGCGTGGTATCTTTGAGAGATAGATTATTCTCCAAAGCATCCAGGCAAAAAGTCCATGTAAATGAATGCCAAATATACTTGCAATTGCACTACGTTTTCCTATTACGGCCATCTGGCCTTTTGGTGTATATGCAAATTTTTCCTTCTCCTTGTTTGTGATTAAAGCATGAATATTTTTTGCGACAATTTTTGCTTCTGATTCTGCATTCTGTGCTGTTGGTGGAAGAGACCTGTTTGTCTTAGGATCAATTATGTAACTGCAATCGCCTATTGCAAAAACCTCAGGAAAGTCAACGGCTTGTAGAAATTCATCCACTACAATTCCTCCTCTATTAGTTTTGAAAACAGATTTTTTTATCATATCAACAGGTGTAACACCTGCAGTCCATACCAAGGTTCTTGTTTGTATTGCATTTACGGAAAATTGATTGCTAGGATCTGCTGTGGAAGGATGTGCATCTTCAATTAGAACTTCATCACCTGAAAAGCTAGAAAGTTTTGTACTTACCTTTACCTCAATTCCACGCTCGTGAAGTTTTTCCAGAGCAAATTTTGCAAGCTTTTCATTAAAACCCGGGAGTATAGCTCCCAGTGCCTCAAGAACAATAACTCTAATGTCAGTTTTTTCAATATTTGGATAATATTTTCTTGCATCATGCAGCAAGTCCATTAGTTCTCCTGCAGTTTCTATGCCTGCAAACCCTCCACCAACAATTACAAAAGTAAGCAAACTTTTCTTAAGAATTGGATTAGTCTCGTTGTCTGCTTGTTCTAACATGTCTATGGCTCTGTTTCGTAATACTACTGCATCATTGAGAGTCTTCATTGAATAAGCTAACTTGGCTAATTGATCCATTCCAAAGAAGTTTGTTTGACTGCCAAGAGCCAAGACAAGATAATCATAATGTAGAGAAACTCCGCGTTTTTCTTTTGTACCGCTGAGAGTTACTGTTTTTCCGTAAGGATCAATATTCTTAACTTCTGCCTCATAGAATTTGGTCTTTTTCAATAATGTTCTTACTGGAATTACAATGTGTCTAGTCTCAATTGTTCCAGAAGCTACCTGAGGAAGCATTGGTGTAAACAAGAAAAAATTATCCTCGCTTACTAGGCTGATCTGAATGTCTTTTTCATTTGTAAAATACGACTCTAGTTTTCTTACGCATTCTACTCCTGCAAATCCTCCACCTAAAACAAGAATTCTAGTTTCCGGCATTGTACTCACCTAATGTTATCTTTGGGGATAAAAAAGGTAGTAATGATTCTCACTCTACTCATTGGAACAATTGAGCGAAAGGTAAAATATGCTGATTTGTGAAGCCAAGATATGAGGAAAGAGTACATTATCGTCAGAATAGATGCATCACCAGATGGTTCTCCATATGTGATAGTATCACTTTCTACATCAAAGGATTTCAGAGAACAAAGCACACCAGCATCTCCATTTGGTGCCGGAGGAGTAATGGGCTTTACAAACATGGATGATATGGTAAAAAATCTCAACAAAATGCTGTCTGGTGGAGGCATGGGTCAACCAGGCTCTACAACTTCAATCAAACTTGATATGCACGAGTACAAGGAACTAAATCTTGCAGTAGGAGACAAAGTCTACCTAGAAATGACAAAAGCAGAAACTAGTGGAATTTAAGACGGCTAGTATTAACGAGAAATTTCTCTTCTTAGAATTTGATATGCTCGAGCAGCGTCTTTTTCATGCAATACTGCTACAATATGATCCTGTCCGAAAAACGCATTAAAAAGCTCGATTCCATTATCATGAAGAATCTCAGATACGTACGAAACCACGTCAGAACTGTGTTCGGATTCAGGAATGTGTATGGTTATCTTTGCTAGCCCAGTTTGAAAGAAATTTCTATGTGAAGAAAAAGACTCTAGGATCTTTCTAACATCACTTATGTCCTCAGTTAAGAATCTAAAAGAATCTGTAGACTTGAAAAACTCATAATCTGGATCGATTCTCATGAATCTATCCATCAGGTCAACTGCGTCCTTCATTTCAAAATCTTCTGAGAAAAATTTTATGTCTACAATTCCATCTGTCAGAGATAATCTGGCATTTTTTAACACTGTATCATTTTGCATGTCGTCTTTTTTTTCAAAAGAATCTGCATACCTTTTGATTGCAACCACAATTGTATTTGGATTTACGGGTGCGTCTACTAATGACTCAACTTCCTTTTGAAGCTTTAATGCAAGCGATGTGTAATTTATCAGGCCCATTTTGATGCAGTCGTAAATGGATCTGTTTTTGGTAATTATCTCTCTGACTGCATCAGGAACCGAAAGATTTGGGGTTCGCATACGAATGAATGATTTGGATAATTATATTAATTTATGTAATATGATGGAACATTATTTCATAATACTTATATAATGTCATATCTATTACATATTATGCATAACTATGACACGAATGAATGGGATGAGTTTGACCATCTCTTCCAAAAAATGATGCGACCTTTCAAAGGGTTAGACAAAATTTGGGACGACATGACTAGCTCTGGTAATGCACAGACATTTGGTCCTTACTACTATGGATACTCCATGACAGTGGGTCCTGATGGAAAACCTGTGATCAAAGAATATGGAAATGTTCAACCAGGCCTTGTACAAAAATCAGAAACAAGAGAACCATTTGTAGATGTTATCGTAGATAACAAAGAAAAAGTTCTCAAAATTGTGGCAGAGATGCCAGGGGTAGAAAAGAAAGATATCAAGATCGAAGTCGTAGGACGAGCTGTAAATCTTGATGCAGAAAATGGTGACAAAAAATACCATACAAAAATCCCTATAAAACAAAAAGTTGACGAGGACTCTGTCAAAGCAACATATGCTAACGGCATCTTGGAAGTAAAATTCAAACTCAAAGAAGAGGATCGACCGCAAGGAAGGACGGTAACGGTCGAATAATCTTATTTTTTATGGTGATAAAATTATGAGCGAAATTACATTAAAAATTGCAGAGGCGGCACAGCGACATATTGGAAAAGGAATAGCTGTAGTAGATCCAAAAATTGTTGAAGACAATGGATGGGAAACTGGCCAAATTCTTGAGTTGGTTGGAAATAGAAAAAGTCACGTTAAGCTCTGGTCTGGCTCTACACCAGATTATGGAACTGGAATGATCAAGATAGACGGAATAACACGTCATAACATAGGAGCAGGTATAGGAGAAAAGATTACAGTAAAAACAGTAGATGCAGAAGAAGCTGAACAGATAACCCTTTCACCTATAGAAAAACTAGGTGAGGAAGGCCTTCAAGAATACATGCAGGCATACTACATGGGTCATGTATTAACTACTGGCGATACATTAATTGTAACTACACAGATGGGTGGAAAGACACAGCTTGTTGTTAGTGGCACAAAACCATCTACAAAACCAGTTGTTGTATCTGAGCAGACCGAGTTCAAATTGGGTTCTATGACTAAAGCCATTGATAATTCTATTCCTAGGATTACCTATGATGATCTTGGGGGACTGAGAAATGAAGTTCAAAAAATACGAGAAATGGTTGAACTTCCTATGCGACATCCGGAATTATTTGAAAAACTGGGAGTTGAGGCACCAAAAGGTGTATTGCTTTACGGACCTCCAGGTACAGGAAAGACACTTTTAGCAAAAGCAGTAGCAGGAGAAACCAATTCACACTTTACTTCTATTAGCGGTCCTGAGATTATTGGAAAATTCTATGGAGAAAGTGAAGAGCGATTACGTGAAATATTCAAACAAGCAGAGGAAAATTCTCCAAGTATAATATTCATTGATGAGATTGATTCTATTGCTCCAAAGAGGGAAGAAGTAACAGGAGAAGTAGAAAAGAGAATCGTATCACAACTTCTTACTTTGATGGATGGAATGAAGTCAAGAGGTAAGGTAGTTGTAATTGCAGCAACTAACAGACCAGATTCGATAGACCCTGCATTACGTAGACCAGGCAGATTTGATCGTGAAATAGAGATTGGAATTCCTGATCAACAAGGAAGATCAGAGATATTGAATATCCATACACGAGGCATGCCAATTGAAGAAAAAGTAAACTTGGATCAAATTGCAAGAGTGACTCATGGATTTGTAGGAGCTGACTTGGAAGTTCTTGCAAAAGAAGCTGCTATGAGATCTCTTAGAAGAATTCTACCTGATCTAGATCTAGAAGCTGAAAAAATTCCAGCGGAAATTCTTCAAAAAATCATAATCACTGATAACGATTTCAGGGACGCACTAAAAGAAGTAAGACCATCTGCATTACGTGAAGTTTTAGTTCAGGTGCCAAATGTAACATGGGAAGATGTTGGCGGACTAGAATCTCTAAAAGAAGAACTCTATGAAGCAGTGGAATGGCCGCTCAAACACAAAGAAGCCTTTGAGTATACTGATGTTGCAACCCCCAAGGGAATCTTACTTTATGGCCCTCCTGGAACAGGCAAGACATTGATTGCAAAGGCAGTTGCGCACACATCTGAATCTAATTTCATTAGCATCAAGGGTCCTGAATTGCTCTCAAAATGGGTAGGTGAATCAGAAAAAGGAGTTCGTGAAGTATTTCGAAAAGCACGACAGGCTGCTCCATGTATCATATTTCTTGATGAGCTTGACTCTTTGGCTCCAAGCCGAAGCTCGGGAAGCTCTGATTCTAATGTCACAGAAAGAGTTGTCTCTCAACTGTTAACTGAGATAGATGGTCTTGAAGAGCTACATGAT
This sequence comes from Nitrosotalea sp., assembly GCA_036278495.1. Taxonomy (GTDB): domain Archaea; phylum Thermoproteota; class Nitrososphaeria; order Nitrososphaerales; family Nitrosopumilaceae; genus Nitrosotalea. Next base: position 4,256 of record DASUKX010000004.1, on the reverse strand, counting down.
GTATTGATAATCGGTGCTACCAACAGAGTAGATCTTATCGATAGTGCATTACTAAGACCTGGAAGATTTGACAGAATTATTGAAGTGCCTCTACCAGACACTAAGGGACGTGAAAACATCTTCAAAATACACACAAGAAAGAAACCACTTGCGGAAAATGTCAATTTTACAAAACTAGTACAATTGACTGATGGCTTTAGTGGAGCTGAAATTGAAGGAGTTTGCAATAGAGCTGCAATGAGTTCCATACGACGTTACGTAGACAAAAAAGACAAGAATGTAAAAACAATCAAAATATCTCAAGAAGATTTTGAAATTGCGATAGAAAAAATGCGTCAAGGCAGATCTGGTTCAAGACATGTAACGGCATCATAGCTTATATGATAAATTGACTGATGTACATTGACGGCAAAGGAAGCAATTCTCTATCAAAAATTACCTAATGACAAGGTCAGATGTACAGCATGTGCTAGATATTGTGAAATTGGAAAAGATCAGATTGGTCTATGTGGAATTAGGGCAAACAGCAATGGCAAACTTGATCTTCTTGCATATGGCAAAGTAATCACTGGACATGTAGATCCTATTGAAAAAAAGCCGGTGACTCATTATCGACCTGGTACTAGTATATTTTCAATTGCTACAACAGGCTGTAATTGGCTCTGCAAATATTGCCAAAACTATGACATCAGCCAACGACGAAAAATTGAGGGAACTGACATGACGCCACAAGAGGTAGTTGCTATGGCAAAACAATCAGGCTCAGATGGAATTGCGTATACCTACAATCAACCGTCAATATTTATTGAATTTGCTCGTGACTGTGGAGTAGAGGCAAGGAAAAATGGATTATTCAATATCTTTGTCTCAAATGGTTATGACACTCCAGAAACAGTCAACATGATGAATGATTTTCTTGACTGTATTACAGTAGATTTCAAGGGAAATGCAGAACCACAATTTTCACGGAAATATATTGGAATTCCAGATCCTCAACCGATATTTGACACCCTCAAAGAAATTCATCACAAAACAAAGATCCATGTAGAAATAACTGACTTGGTAGTACCGCAGGTTGGTGATAATTTGGAACATGCCAAAAAATTATGCCAATTCATCTATGACGAGTTTGGACCTAACATGCCAATTCATTTTCTTAGATTCCATCCAGATTACAAAATGATGGAATTTGAGTCAACCCCAATACCAACACTTGAAAAACATTATGAAATTGCAAAGGAAGTAGGCCTCAACTATGCCTACCTAGGAAATGTTCCAGGACATCATCTTGAAAATACGTACTGTCCACAATGCAAGAAAATTGTTGTTAAAAGATATGGTTTTGACATTCAAGGGTGGTATCTTGACAATGACAACAATTGCAATTTCTGTAGCACTAAAATTGCAATTGAGGGCAAACTTTCTGCAAAGTATAAACAAAATAGATTTCAATTTGTACTCTAGAAATTTCCTAGAATCATGAAACTAATTTTGAATTCTAATCAAAGGTTAAATATCGTCTAACTAGAATTAGAATATGCCAACCACTTACATCTTGATTAACTCCGATCTAGGTTCTGATGTTGAGATAATTCAAAAGATAAAACAGATACTTGATAGTGAAAGCAGTATAAAATATGAGGTTCAAGGCGTGTATGGCGTCTATGATATTATAATCAAGATAACTGCTGACTCTATGGATCTTCTAAGAAGTATCATTACAAATAAGATTAGAAAGATAGACAAGGTTTACTCTACCTTGACTATGATGGTAATTGAAGAGCAAGAAAAATTCTAGCCTCTTTTTATTGCATTAACCACAGCATCAATTTCTGATTCTGAATTGAAAAAATGCGGAGAAGCCCTTACAATCTTTTTAGAAAAGATGTCTCTTACTGCAAGTATCATGTTTTCTTTTTCAAGCCTGGCAACCAAAGTCTTTGAATCCTGGCCTTGAATTGAAAAAGAGACTATGCTTGTGCGTTGTTCTTCATCTTCTGGTCCATACAGAACTGCGCCGCTAATTTTTGAAATTTCTTGGCGTAATAGATTTGCAAGCTTGAGGTTCTTCTTTCTAATGGATGTAATTCCTATCTTCTTTAGATAAAGTATTGATGCTTCAAGGCCTGCTACACCTGACCAATTACGAAAGCCCGCCTGAAATCTGGCAGGCATTTCTTTGTGAACTATTTTATCTTCATGAAATATCGCAGACTCTCCGCCAACTTGAATCGGTTCAATGAGGTCACTTGAATCTCTCCTGCAAAAGAATACGCCCATACCCATTGGACCGCACAGCCACTTTGAACCATTAAAGGACATGAAATTACAATTAATTTTGTTTACATCAACATCAATACAACCAACGGTTTGTGCAGCATCTACAAAATATGGTATGTTTTTTTCTGCAAGTATCTTGCCAATCTTTTCAACTGGAATTATTGCACCTGTGTTAAACAATGTATGGCTAAGTACGACCAGTCCTGTTTTTTCATCAGTTGCATTGGCAAAAGATTCTGGTTCAAAATAACCTGTCTCATTTATTGGTAAATTTCGTAATTCTACTCTCTGACCTGCTCTGACCCATGGATAATGATTGGCTGGATGTTCGTGAGTTGATCCACGGATTATAATATTGTTGGAATTTGGATTCAGTTTTAGTCCATTTGCAACAAAGTTTATTCCATCAGTGACGCTCTGGGTGAGCACTATCTCTTCTGGTCTACATTTGATTAGCTCAGAAATTTCTTTTCTTAGGTTACCAAGTCTTTCTCTTACATAGATATCAGAAGCTTCCGAGTCAGGACCAAGCTCATTGTACTTTACCAAAAAATCGCTCATTGCTGTTATGCTTGATCTTGGCATTCTCGAAGTGGAGGCATTGTTTAGATAGATTCTCTCTTTGTATGGAAAATCTTGGGAATAATCCAAATTCATTATTATATTACAATCTACTAGTCTGTGTATTGTTTAAAAATCCTAGTGATGGCTCTCAATCTCAGTTAAATTTGCAAACAATGCTAGAACAAGATCTCATTAATTCCGTATTCTACTCTGATCCGTTTTTGAAGGCAGGATTTATCTCAAAGCTGGTGCAGGATACAAAACTCGAAGTACTATACTTGGATCTTGATTTGTTATATAGTGGATATGTGGTTTCAGGAATAATTCCCACTGAAAAAAATCTAACTTTGTTTCAACCTACTGCTGAAACTTTGTATGATATCATCAAAGAGATTCTAGTCAAGACAAGCCTATCTCAAACCATAATTGTAGTAGATTCACTCAATGGACTCTTTAACATGCTAAATAGAAAAAAGAACATTGGCAAAACTGTAATGACTATCATGATGTTGCTTGCAAGTATGGCAAAGATGACCAAGTCATATCTAGTTGTTACAAGTTTGGTTCGATACAAAAAAGAAGAAGGCTGGATATTGTCTCCTACTGGAAAACGCCTAATTGAGACAAAAAATAGCAAAAAAATTCTTCTTGAATATGGAAAAGAATGTATCGTCTTGAGTATGCCTAGTGACTCGTGCAAACTTGTTATTCCTTCAAATTTGATTCCACTAGTCTAGTCTTTTTATTATGTGGTAGCCAAATTGCGTCTTTACAATGTCAGACACTTGTCCCTTTTCTAGAGCAAAGGCTGCTTTCTCAAATTCTGATACCATGGCTCCCCTTGAAAAAAATCCTAGATCTCCGCCCCTCTTTTTTGAAACATCCATTGAATATTCTTTGGCAAGATTTGCAAAGCTTTCACCTTTTGTAATTCTTGTCTTAAGATCTTGCGCAACACTTAGCTTTTCAACTAAAATATGTGCACAATGAATTTTGCTTCCCATGATTCTTTGCTCGGAGATAAATTATAAAAAAACGTTGGTTTGAATAATTGTCATTCTAAAGATTTGGAATAAGAGATCTGAAAATTAACGGTGTTATAAAATTGCCAAACGCCGTTATAACAAGCCATTTTTCAGCAAGTTATATTAAGATCTTTTCTAGCAGTACTCACATGCCAGTTGGAATTATTCCAGATATAGGCGAACAAATGTGCATAGGATGTGCACTCTGTGTAGAGATTTGTACATCACTAGGCCCAGACGTATTACGAGTAAAACCAGTAGAAGGCTGGAAGAGAGGTAAAGCATTTGTATTTTATCCAGAAAGATGCATTTCAGATGGTGCATGCATAGGTGTATGCCCAACAAAGGCAATCTTCTGGATGAGACCAATGGACTTTACTCCAGGTC
>DASUKX010000003.1:0-23268 GCA_036278495.1 Nitrosotalea sp. | reverse complement strand
CCGTCATTACATAGGTTCCACTGACAGGCACCAGTGCAATGTCAGGTTTCAGATCAGACATGTCAGTAATTAGATCAGTGTCACCAGTATGGTATATGGTGACACCATCTAGTTCAAACAAGAAACCCACCTTATCGTCTTCCTTTGGATGAAACGGTTTTTTGGTACCAGGATTTATCTTGTCTAGATTGTATGCAGGAATGGATTTAATCTTGATTCCCAGTACAGTTTTTTCTTGTCCTGGATTCATACCAATTTTTTCCTTGAATGCAAATCCTTTCAACATGTCAATGCATTCATTTGCAGCAACAATGATTGTCTTATCATTTGAGACATTCTTTAGATCATCCACACTTAGATGATCAAAATGATTGTGTGAAATTAAAATCAAATCTGCTTTTTCTTGTTTTGTTATTTTATATGGATCAATCATGATCTTTACAGTACCGACAAGACTGAAAGAATCATGGCCAAGCCATTTTATCTTTATTCCCTTGTATTCAAACATAACCCAGATTTTTCTCCACCAAAATTAAAGCTTACTTGGTTCAAGGACAATCTTGTCGCTTGCAACTGAGAGAATCGAACCGCCGCTTTTTTTTATTCTTGTCTTAAGCTCGGCATCAATGGTAGCCACAATTCCCCCATTTTCTTTCACATAAGAAACCAATGCATCATCAACAGATTTTCCAGATATGGTTACAGTTTGAAAATTTTCAATGATTTTTAATGCATTCTCAGCAGAGCTTTTTTTTTATTATCCATGGATATTTTTTCTAGTTCTTTTACAACCATGTTTGGCACCATATACTCTAATGCTCCAATCTCAGTTTCCACACTTGAGATATTTTTTATTCTTCTTGAAGCAAGAATCATGAGAAAACTAGAGTCACAGATGATTTTAACCACTTGATACACCAGCACCAATCAGTCGCCATCTTTCAGAAATTCTTCGACTTATTGCCACCTTGCTGTTCTCAAAAATGCACACTGGTCTTTTGAACTGTAGTTCCACTATCTTACCCCGCACACTTGTAACTTTGGACAACAGTGGAGCAGTTCCAAGGCTTAGTCTCAAGGATTCGCCTGTCTGTATTGCTGAAACCTTGATCTCTTCACCAGAGCCTACCGCAGTATCAAACAGATTTACTTCAATTTTTGCATTGTAAGAATTTTCAGGCAGAGTACCAGGCTTGCCTATTACAGAGCCTATCAATGAATCACTTCGCGTCATGGTAGGATCAAGTTTTGTTGCAAGTGCAATCAAGCCACCAGCTTTTACCTCTTTTACTATACCCGCTCCTGTTCCAAGTGACGCAATCTCTGTGAAAATTGATTCGTATTTGCCAGTTTTTTCATTTGGAATGCCAGGCTTTATCTCAATTTCATCTCCTGCCTTGAATATTCCTTGTATGATGCTTCCTCCAATAACTCCGCCTTTGATGTCTTTTATTTTGGTTCCAGGCTTGTTAATGTCAAATGATCTTAGCACATGCATGACAGTATCTTTTTTGTCATCACGCTCAGGAGTTGGTATCGAGGTTTCAATGGCACCAATCAATGCATCAATGTTTAATTTTGACTGGGCAGAGATTGGGATTATAGGTGCCTTTGCAGCACTGGTCCCCTTGACAAACTTTACTATATCAGCATAATTTTCCATGGCTTGCTCATAAGATATCAAATCAACTTTATTTTGAACGATAACTACTTGCTTTATTCCAAGTGTCTGCAAGGCAAGCAGGTGTTCCTTTGTCTGCGGCTGTGGAACTTTTTCATTAGCAGCCACAAGTAGCATTGCACCATCTATCAATGCAGACCCAGACAGCATGTTTGCCATTAGACTTTCATGTCCTGGACTATCTACAAAACTGACAACGCGTGATAATTCACTTTCCTTTCCGCAATTGTTACACTTTGGTGTTACCGAATACCCCAATGGCACTTCACAGCTTTTACATTTGTAAAATGCAGCATCTGCATATCCTACTTTAATTGTAATTCCTCGCTTTAGTTCCTCGCTGTGTGCACTAGTCCATACACCAGTCAAAGCTTGTATGAGAGTAGTTTTTCCGTGATCAACATGACCTGCAGTTCCAATGTTAACACATGGTTGGTATCCATATTTTTTTACATACCAATCAGGAAGAGTTTCTTTCCAGTGCACGTACAAGCTAAGAAAAGCTATTATGTTAAGGTTCTGCTACTTGCTGAGGTTTGTTAACCAAGATCTTACGATATGAGTATAACCGAGTATTTTTATTGTAAGCAATACAATTTTTCAAATTGCTAGTTGTCAAGTCAGTCAAACAACCACATCATTGCAACCTAGACAAGTTAATGGAAGAATTCAGATTTATGGTAAACGAGTCAATTAGGATCGGGATCGAGAAAAAGATCACTTCAAAATTAAGACTTAGAAACGAGCTATATCCAAGATTCAAGAATGGCTTCCATACAAGTTACATCAGCATGGCTGTATTCAGGGCCCATGCATTACTTAAGGCATATAGAAAGATACTCAAGAAGAATCCATGTGCAAAAAAACCATATGTCTGGAAAAATTTTCTTATTGTTGACTCGTATGCATACAAAATACATCATAATCACATCCAGATTCCAACCAGACCGCGAAAGTTTGTAGTAATACAACTCAACTGCTATACATCAAATATACTCTCAGAGCCTAACCTACGATTTGGTAATGTTACACTCACACCTGATATGCTTTCCATATCATTTTCAAAGGAGATCAAGACAAGAAAACCAATTGATTACATAGGAATGGATATGAACCTTGAAAATGTAGCATGTATGGATAAATCAGGAAAGGTAACTGTTATTGACATGTCGAGAATTGTATCAATGAAGATGAAGTATAGAGATGTATTATCACATTTTACAAGAAACGATTCTAGAATACAGAAAAAACTCAAACAAAAGTATGGAACAAAACAAAGAAACAGAGAAGAAGCATTCCTACACCAAAAATCAAAGGAGATTGCATCAACAGGCAAACAGATCATCATGGAGGATCTTAATGGAATACGAAGATTGTACAGGAAAGGTAATGGTCAGGGAACAAGATTTCGATTCAGATTAAATTCATGGTCAAGATTCAAGTTACAAAAAATGCTGGATTACAAATCAATGTGGCATAATGGATTTCCAGTAATTTATGTAAACCCTAAAGGAACATCGTCCAAATGTTCGATATGTGGGTCAAAAATGATACCCGAAGAGAACCGAATTGTACGATGTACTGGATGCAGATTATGTATTGACCGTGATGTCAATGCAGCCAAAAATATACTAGGCAGAGGGATGCGGTTCGTCCCCAACGCAGTGCAATGTGAAGCAATGAAACAGTTCAAAGATGTAGAGCAGATTGCACCGAGCTTGCTTTTGGTAAATCCCAAAAGTTAGCAGAACCTTAACCTATGCCTTTTTCTCGGCAGATTCTTTTTCTTGTCCTTCAGCTGGTTTTTCTTCTACCTTGAGTTCTCCGTCATAAAAACAATTTAGTTGATAGACTTCTTCTGTTATTGTATTTCCTCTTACAAGTTTGCGAATTCGTTGTCCTTGTTCTGCATCTCGCAATCCGACACCTTGTGATAATAAAATATATTTTCGCGCACCACCGTGAATGTCTCCTCTTAGTGGAACTCCAGACTTGTCACTGCCCCCAGTTATCTTTAGCTTGCCTGCTTCTCCTACTAGTGCAGCATCAACCTCAGCGCCAACAGTCAAGCCCAAAAATGGTCCAGCCTCTTTTTCTTTTACCTCTTTGGCAATGGTCTTTCCCTTTTTGTCAGATATGTTCAGCTTGAATGTAGCCAAGTAGTAAAAAAAATCTTTGAACTATTAATTAATCTTTGGGGCCTAAATCTTTTAAAAATGCAAAAGCGTTGCTATATCATTGAACGAGTCAATCAAGTGTCCCCGTTGCGACAAGATAATGGTTGCAATGCAAGCGTGTCACATGATATGCACAAACTGTGGAGCACATCTAGATTGCTCAGACAAGGGCTCGTATTGGTAGCTAAAAACCAGGCCTGTCAAACTGAAAGTTTTCTGCCATGTCTCCCACCTTTTGCCTCATTAAATTAAGATAGTCATCATACGTTGCTTCAAACCCGCAGTGGGGACACTTGACACTTGTTACCTCATCATCTAGTATTGCAACTTTGTCACATTCCGGACATTTTGCATCCATGGGATCAATTTGTTGATTAAACTATATAATGTTAGATATCAAATTCCGATCCAGCGGAGTTAGTCCAGCCTGGTAGGACGTCAGCTTCCCAAGCTGAAGGTCGCGGGTTCAATTCCCGCACTCCGCATTTTATTTATTTTGTATAATTTGTACAATATTTTCAAATTCATTTTCATCAAGAGACGGCCTCTTTGAAAACATACTATGAACCGGACCTGCCCCATCAGAAGAATTTCTAGGGATGACATGCACATGTACATGCGGTATCTCTTGTCCGCTTTCTTTTCCATTATGAATTGCAATTAATGAAGACGGAGAGAGTGACTCAAGTTTTCCAGATATTATACGGACTGTATCAAATAGATCCTTATTGTCTGACTCGCTCATGTTCTGAACTTTGTCGTAGTGATTCTTTGGAATCACAAGCGTATGGCCCAGTACAAGCGGAAAGGCATCCAGAAAGGCAATGGAATGTTGCGTCTCGTACAACTTTTTTGCAGGAATTGTTCCATTTACTATCTTACAAAATATGCAATCCATTTATTGTAAATTACCAAACCAATGTTAAATCCTTTGTGAAAATTCTACAGTTCAGATATTGCCTGTTCAATTCCTGCCCTGTCACGTGCCTCAGGCATTTGTTGCAGATATTTTTGAAAATCCTCTTTTGCCGCACCCAATTTTTGCTGTTCATATCTAACCAGTCCACGATTCTTGTAGATTGGTGCAAATCTTGTCTGGTCAATCTCAAGTGCAGCAGTATAGTATTTTTCCGCATTGGCATAATCCTTTATTTTTAGATAATAGTTACCAAGTCCCCTGTATGCAAGATAATATTTCGGATTAAGGCCTATAGTTTTTGTATAGTAATTTATTGCATCACCAGAATTTTTATCATTTAGTATTCCAGCCAAGAGACACATGGCAGTAGAGTTGGATTTGTGGATTTGTAGTGCTTGCTTGAGTGTTTCCACTGCCTCATCAGTCTTACCCTGTAGCCTGAGCTTTTCCCCGTCAAAGCACAGCCTGTTAGATTTTATTTTATTTTCATCAAATGTATGAATATCTGGAAGTATGTCCTGTGGAACTAGTAAGATCATCAGCCTGTCATCTTCTTGCCACTGCTCGTCAAATATTTTTTCAGGAATGGCTCCTATTTTTTCCGGTTCTGGAATATAATGAAAAATTGTCTTTTCTGTTTCATCATATCCAACAACAAGTGATGCATGCTGCACTACATCCTTTACTCCAGGCAGTATGACAATTGGAGGAACTCCAATGTCGATCATTTTTTTGAGTTCTTTTAGCGTAGAATTTACTATAACGCCCAAGAGTCCATGTCTTTCCGCAAGTTCAACACCCTCTATGAGTATGCTGCCTTTCATGTTCGGATATTTTTTTGCAATTTCTGCAGCTTCCTTTAATGGCAGGTCCACTCCCCAATATTTTGAGACTGCACTGACAACCAATGGAAGACAGATATTTTCTTCTTGCACTATTGGAATCTCTAGTGTGTGGGTTGGATCCATCAAGGAACAAACAATTTATACAATATTAATTGATTCTGGCAGGCCAGATAGTTATTTAATACTGGAAAATTGTTTCAAAAGTAATTTTCCATCTTCACTCATCTCCGGGTGAAACTGTGTCCCAAAGATGTTTTTGCCACCATACCTGAATATTTCAAACTTGCAATCATTAGACGAAGCTATTTGCGTAAAAGTGGAACCAAGTGTTGATACCATGTATGAGTGGCTTTCAAAGGCATTAATTTTTTCGTTGCACAGTGGATTGTCTGCCATGACTTGTACTTGATGCAGTCCATGTCTTGGAGATGGCATTTTTTTTATTGTCCCGCCTAGGGTGAGTGCAAGTATTTCTGCGCCATAGCATATGCCAAGCAATGGCTTGCCTTTGTCAAGTGAGTGCAAGACTAGTTTTGAGTTTATTGCATTCATCTGAGAGTCATTTTTCCTTCTTCCTGACAATATGATAGAAGAGTAATTGTCAAGGCCAATCTGCGGCACATCAGAGTATACGTGATGCTCAAAATCCACACCAAGATTTTGCATACATTTCAAAAGTGATGAGGTGTAGACAGAGCCATTGTCTACAACTAACAGCAACTATCTTACACCTATAGTGATATAGTGCAGTTCTGGTACGTTATCATCTACTGTCACGGCTCCTAGTTTTACCGTGCCATTTTCCTGCCAGAACAATATCTTGTTTTTAGGTTGAACAAAGTTTTTCACAAATTCAGATATGAGACTCTTTGTTTTGTCCAGATCAGACTGTTGTGTAAAGGATATCTTTCCTTCCTCAAATGTCAGCGGGAACTGTAATGCTATTGGAGTCAGTACCGTAAGCTTTTGATCAGTGAGTATTGATTTTATTGTATTTGTCCTGGTAGTTTCATCAAGTTGCAGCGCAATGGTAACATTTGACGGAGAGACACCGCTGACCTTTGCCAAGTAAGTAGCAAATGCTTGTTGCGGAGTATTTCCTAGGCCAACAAAGTATTCACCGTCAAATGCAGCACCTACTGCTGCAATTGTACCAAGTTGTGTTACCACACCACCAGAACCTGCGGTATAAACAGGAATAAAGTAAACATCGTGATCTCCTATCTTGTACAAAATATTATCTCCAACTCTAGGAGTTCTCAGTAAAGTTTGTAGTTGGGCAAAGTCTGATTCTCTTGCTAGCGCTTCGCGTACCGCAGATGGTCCCAAAAGTTTTGTTTTTGAGTCAAGCGGAACTTGATAGAACTGCATCTTTCCAAGATTTGGAACATCGTTTTGTACTATCATGTAACCTGCCAGGTTTCTTCCCTGAGATCCTCGTAGCTCAAGAGACAACAGGCCAACATAGGTAGGCTTGTCAAATCCAGGAGGCTTTTCTTCCACATAATATGTTCCAAGCCCATCGGGAACTTCATAGAAATCTTTTGCCTGGATAAATGTAGAAGTGTCTGTCACATGATAAACATTGAACATGTCAACTTTCCAGTTAAAGAGAGCCTCTGGATACCTGAGTTGTTTGTCAAGCCATGACGGTATTGGAATAAACTGGTCGCCATATTGACTTGTAAACATGTCGGTGAAAAAGTCATCACCAGTTTTAATTAAAGTCACTTTACCATCATAAATGTCAACTAGGGCATATCCAACCAATCTCAAGTATGGATTACTAAATGACCATGGTATGTTTTTGGTGTCAAATCCTACAATCAATGGTACAAGCCAGTATGTTTTCTTTCCATCGCTGACTGGAAGAATATCTAATTGTTTTCCAAACAAGTCATACTGGAAGTATGGATATAGTAGCTGCATTCTGTCGTGCACATCTCTGTATCTAATGATATGAATCGGTTCAGTCGGATATGACAAGAAAAAGTTTGGCTCAAAGAGTTGGCTGATAGGTGGCTTGACATCTATTCCTCCACTTCCATTATACGTTGCATTGTTTAGTTCTGCTGAAGTTTGCCTGTTCTGCGGATATGCAGCCCAGGTCTCTGAGAACAGTCCACCTTCTCCATAGTAAATCATTCTCTGATTGAAGAATCGGTTGCTGTCCACAATTGTTCCATTTTGAGCATTAAGTGTGAGAAAACCATTGTCAACATGTGTATAGACAAGGTGCTGATTATACCACTGGTTCTCCAAGGTGACCGATGATGGTAGTATTGGTTTCATTGATGCAGTCCAGTATAGTGTGTCGTTGAATCTCAGTATGTCATTATTTTCAAAATCTACATATGGTATAAGGCCAATCTCAGGCTTTAGTTTTGCAAATGCTGCATCCCAATCCCAGACCCTGACTTTACTTAGCAGGTCATTGTTTTGTGCAACATAATTTGGAATGTCTCCCACCGGAACCGAGGTTTGTTTTACGTTATGAGGGACTACAGTTATCTGGTCTAATTGCCCCAAGTATCGGTTTACGCCAATCTGCTCTGCCTTGTATGGACCAAGAAATTCTATCTTTCTTGCATCTGCAATGCTGTTGTTTACCATCATTATGGAACCCGCAATTAGAGCAATAACTATCAAAGTGATTACACGAATGTAGATGTCACGTTTTGAAGGAAGTATGATTACTCTGGACTTGAACTTGTCAATGAAATAAAATGCGATAAGAGCAAACCCAGCAGCAAGCGTACCGCCGATTGCGTATTTTGTGTTATAGTCAATCTGGTCTGTGAAGAACATGTTCACTCCAGCCCAGATTATTCCAATTCCAATTATTGCCTCAATGGTGGAAACATAGTCTAGAAACTTTGGTTTGCCCTTTGCCGCATCCTGGAGATATCTAGTAACCAGTCCTACGATATTGTGCAACCCCACATAGAGCACAATTCTGAGGCCAATCACTGCAAGTATTGGCGGAATTAAAATTGCAAGTGATGGAATCATTGGGATTACATGAGTTGTAGCATAAGATGGATCGGTAGGCGGTGTTACAAACGGAAGTGAGAATATTTTCCAGACGCTGTTGATACCTAGATCGTGCCCATCAAGCATGTATGCAATGGCAAACCCAAACATGAGATTTGTGAAAAATGCACCAAAAAGTATGACCTTTGTTATTTGCCAGATGATAAAGTTTGGAACACTAAGTTTGTAGTCCTTGAAGCTTGGAATTGTTTCTGTTACAGAATAATTACTTCCCCTCTTGAAAAATGTCAGGATTACATTGATGCCATACCAAGACATTGATGATCGGTTTTTGATATTTACTCGTATCAGAGTAATAGATGCAAGAACCACAGCAGAGAGTAGAGAAAAGTACAATGGTTTTGTAAAGAGAGTACCAAACTCTTGGGAGTTCATGTACAATACCACTGCCTGATTGCTTGTCAGTACAAAAATTACAATAGCAATTAGAACAACAATTCCAATTCTCACATATTTTCCTGCATCACGCGGAGGCGGGCTGGACTGGGTTGATGAATTATACAAAATCAAGCTACCTTCTTTTGTGTCAAATTAATGTCTTACCTAGTTTCTTTTGCAAAACACCATTAATAAGTGAAAAGAAGTTTGTCAGACTGCATTTCCCAAGCCTTTGCACAACATGTAGACTGCAGCATACTTTGGCAAAGAAACGATCTCATTATGATGTGGTCCGAATTTCTTGTTTTTCAGCCTGACCTGCAACGGACAGTTTACCAGGATACTCACATCATCATCTCCAAGCAAGCATGCTTCCAAATATGGATCAAAAGAATCCAAGTTTATGCATTGAATTTTTGAAAGGCCGCTCTTGCTGTTAATTGATCCCTCAAGCCGAAATATGCGATGTATATCCATGGTTACTTTGGGATCGACTCTGACTCCCATGGTTTTCTTGATTTCTTCTAGCTGCACTTGAAATGCAGAATATCCGTTTGTAATTATCTCCCTTGTTACTTTGGGAGCCTTTGATTTTGATGAAAATAATTTACGGGCAACCCTGCCTCTCCATCCTTTTTCATCAAATGTTGGAAGAGATGCCTTGAAATTATTTTGTCTTTTAATTCCAAAAGATTCAGGTATTGCACCGTTGAACATGATATAATCCACCAAGTCTGCTCGCTCTTGTGAACCCAGTTGCTCATAGTCACTATTTGTTACACGAAGATGAAACCCTTCATTGCCAGAAAAATATACCTCGATCTGTTCTTTTTGTACATTCAGATCGGTTGTAAGTATATCAACAAGTTTTGTCACCTCTTTTTTAGATTCGGAGATGCAATTCTTGCAGCTCACAGATACGGTCTCAAATTTTGCAGATCCACACTTGCATTGCTGTTGAAATTCAGCTGTAGCTTCATTGCAAGAAATACACTTGAAAACTGTGTGATCTTTTCTGCATGGAAGAGCCAGGTCTTTTGCGTCAATGTCAAATATCAAGTCAGCTCCTTTCCAGTCTTTTTCAGACATGGAAAGACTTGGAAATGAATAGTATGCATTGGAACAGTATACGTCAGATGGAACTTCTTTCATCAGTAAAAGATGTAACTCCTTGTCATTTTTTACAACAAGGTGTCTTGTCATTCCAGAATTAAATTTTTGATATCCAAACTCCCTTTCTGTAGCCTTTTGTGGAACATGTATCAAATCAAATCGATTAAAATAATATTCTTTAAAGGCACTCTCTATTAGCAAAGCATTTTTTTCATTCATTGGTTCTTCCTCTTTTTGCCAAACTGTACTGGATTTATTATTCCATCACAGTCAGGAATTGCAAAACAAAGGCTTTCACTTCGTAGCTTCTCACATGACGGACATTGGTATTTAGTTCCGCTTCCAGATGAGCCTGAGATGTGTTCTAGCTGGTATTTTGTAGTTCGCTCATTGTAATCAGGAGCATTTTTGAACAAGGGGGCAATCTGGTCAACTGTCTGGCCCTTTGATAGAAGATAGGTAGCAAGCAAAAACCTCCCAGAGTGAGGCAAGTTCTCGCCCTTTTCTAAAACTTCGATTCCGTGTTTTACACATGGAGGATACTCTGAGGACACATATGTTGTATCAGAGAATTTTTTGGCAAGTGCAACCAGGTCCTCTACTCTATTTCTAAAGCTTGACGGTATAGAGCCAACACTTACTGACTGGATTTTCCCGTTGATGTACTCCCCAAGTTCTGCACGTATCAGTCTGACAGTTTCATGTGCACTAAGATAGACAAGCCCATTTGCAACCCTTCGATTTACCAATTTCCATTCCTTTTCATGGAAATGGACAGCCCGCCTAAGATAATCCGGTACTTTGATCACAAATTCTTCATTGTCAATTGATACATTAACTGCAAATAGATCTTGGATTATTTTTAATGGAAGTTCCAGGTTTTTTTTGTCCCTGCTTATCCATAGATCCTGTTGCAGATATTTTTCAGCCCTTCTAGATTCTGCAAGTGAAAACCTTCGAATAAGCGTAGTAATCCCCGCAGATTTTAGCAGAATTATTGCAACGAGAAAGGAGAGTAGCTCAGAGTCATTATCCAGCGCTTCAAGATCAGAACTATAGATTTGGCCAGATGAGGCAACCACAATTCTTCCATATGCTTTTTCTACAATTGGTTGCCAGTCAGGTTCACCCAACTGCTCAAGGCTCAATCCAGTATTTCGCAGATATTCACCAGCTTCTGTTAGAAAAGGATATTTTGCCAAATCCTTTGCACCAATTTTTAGCATGTTCTCTTTGTTCTTGCTAACCTTAAAAATTTGATTATCCTGTTGACCATCATATAGAGGTCAATACAATTTTCTGATTATTTCACACGAGTTTAAATTAGGTACTGCCAAGTTTGGAGCAGATCCGATACTTGACTTGAGCACATCGACTCGACAGATTACTGATTCCTTGTTATCAGGTTTTGTCATCACCGCTTCACCTGTGATCCCGTCTGGCACGACCCGTGTGCCTCGAAGCAAGATGTTGCATGCAGCATTTACATCCCTATCAATGCTGGTGTTGCAGAAAGAACAGGACATCTTTCGGTGCTCTTCGGATACTAATTTTGACCCACATATCGCACACTTTGAGCTTGTTCCCCATGCCTTGACATAAGTTACCGGCAGACCAAGCCATCTTGCTTTATACTCGATCTGTCGTTGTAGTTCATAAAATGACCAAGAGTTCATCTTAGACCGGTATCTCTTTCCTTGACCATTTCCCTTTCGGTATAGCTTACGAATTCCCTTGATATCTTCCATTATAATTCCTGAATTTTGAGATGTAATCTTCTTTGAGGTACAGTGTAAGATGTTATGCACCCTGTTCGTCTGTAGTTTTCCATATTTTTGAAATATCTTTTTTTGGATTCTAGAATCATTGCGTCTGAATCTACTTTTTACTATACCATATTGTGTTACAATTTGATTAGCTTTTGATAGATCATGAACAATATAGTTTCTTTTAGAATCACATGTTGTAATATTGTTTAGATTTCTGTCTATTCCAATAAAATTAACTGATTTTTGTTCCAAAATTTCTTTAGAGTATGAGATAATGATTTTATCATTTGTGATAGTAACATTGCCAAGCTTTGTGCCTTTAATTTTTTCACAGACATACTTAGTCAATCTAATAAAGATATATTTTGCAGATTCTGTTGGAACTCTTATAGTATCTTGTTCAATCTTGTATGACATGTTGCTGATTATCAAGTGATTTCTTGAGACGTATGGTTTTTTAGCATGGGTTTTTTCTTAAGTGTCTTTTTGTACAATTTCAATTTAGATGCGGCACACTCTAGAGAACCATAGACATATCTGGAATGAAATTGAGTGTTTAATCGTAATTTATGATATAGTTGATAATGTAGACTGTACTGAGATGTGAGATTCTTTTCAATGCCAATCCTGATTCCCTCATTTGCACAATATCTGAAATAATCAAAGACCGGTTCAAATTCCTCTTTTTTGTCATGATATTGCCAGACACATCTTGTTACTTTCACAATATGACCAAAAATAGATGATTTTCTTAAAAGATCGTGGTAATTATGGCATATCCTATAGAATTTGTGTACCTTAAATTATGCCCAAATGAATTAGTGACATGCAGGTTGGGTTGCACGTATCCATTGCAGGCTCAATAGACAAGGCAGTTGATAACGCAGTGGCAACAGGATGCACAGCATTTCAGATTTTTACTCGCAATCCACGAGGATGGGCAGCAAAACCACTAACAAGTAATGATGCCTCAAGTTTCAAAGAAAAACTTGCCAAGACCAAGATTGACAGGTTTGCAACTGTAGCCCACATGCCATACTTGCCAAATCTTTCTTCTCCAGAAGAGGATCCATTTGTAAGATCCACAGATTCTCTAATAGACGAAGTAAAAAGATGTAGCAAGCTAGGAATCCCATACATTGTAGCACATTTGGGAAGTCATAAGGGTGAAGGTGACAAGAAAGGAATCGAGATGTTGGTAAGAGCATTTACAAAAGCTGCCAAAGACACACCAGATGATGTAATGATTCTTCTTGAAAACACTGCAGGCCAGAAAAACAGTGTTGGTTCTGATCTTGATCAGCTTGCATCCATTTTATCCCAGTTAAAACCTGCAAAGAGATTTGGAATATGTTTTGATACATGCCACGGTTTTGCAGCAGGTTATGACATGAGTACAGAAAAAGGCGCTGCAGATACACTTGCAAAACTGGATAAAGTAATAGGATTTGAGCATCTAAAAATTTTACACCTAAATGATTCCAAAGGAGAACTTGGAAGCAATCTGGACAGACATGAGCACATCGGACTAGGCCATATTGGAGAGAAAGGACTAGGCCATATCATAAAAACAATAAATCGTAAAAAAATACCAATAATTTTAGAGACACCAATTGATGAGAGACGAGATGATGTTGGAAACTTGAATAAGGTAAAAGAACTTGCTTAATTTAGGAAGATGGTATGATGAACTATGAACAAATAATACAACTTGCACTGGAACGAGGATTTTATTTTCCAAGCTGTGAGATTTATTCTGATGCACAAGCAGGCTTTTGGGAATATGGTCCGTCTGGAGTCAGCCTAAAAAACAAATTCATAGAATTATGGCGAAGAGAATTGGTAAGAAGGGACAGGATGTGGGAAATTGATGGTTCACAGATCATGTCAGAAAATGTTTTTGTAGCATCAGGCCATCTTGCAAGTTTTGCAGATCCCATTGCAACATGCACAAAATGCAAATCAATTTTCAGGGCAGACAAGATGATATCAGAAATTACTTCAATTGTAGTTCCAGAAAATGCAGACCTGGAAGAATTTGATAAAATAATTAAAGAAAAAAATATCGTATGCACCAAGTGCAAGGGAACTCTTGAGAATATTAAAAAATTCAACATGATGTTCAAGGTAGGAATAGGAGCACAAGGAGAGCCAGCATATCTTAGACCTGAGACATGCCAATCCATCTTTGTTGACTTTCCAAGGCTGTTCAAGACAATGCGAGGAAAGCTCCCAATAGGCATTGCCCAGATAGGAAAAAGTTTTCGAAATGAGATCTCTCCAAGACAAAGTCTCCTTAGATTAAGAGAGTTTTACCAGGCGGAGATCGAGGTTTTTTGCAACCCAGGCAAGCTTGATGACCTGTCCAAATTCTCAGAGGTAGAAAACACCCAACTAAGGATAATGGTAGATGAAACAATCAAGACCATGACATGTAAGGAGGCACTTGATTCAGGCATTATTCCAAACAAGCTTGTGGCATATTATCTTGGATTACTTGTCGAGTTTTATCAAAAGACTGGAATTGATACTACAAGAAGCAGATTTAGAAAACTCGGGGAAAAAGAAAAGGCATTTTATGCTACTGTTGCATTTGACTTTGAAGTTGAGACCAACACAGGTTGGCTTGAGCTTGTTGCATGTAATTACAGGTCAGATTATGATTTGAAAAGCCATGCAAACACAAGTAAAGAAAAATTCGAGGTAATGGATGATGAGGTCAAGGTCTTGCCACATGTATTTGAGATATCAATGGGAATAGACCGAAGTCTCTACACCATGATAGAACATAGACTTCGCGAAGACAAGGAAAACGACAGAGTTGTTCTTTCTTTGGAGCCATATTTGTCGCCAGTCCATGTTGGTGTTTTATCGCTTGTAAAAAAAGACGGATTGGCTGAAAAGACTGAAGAGGTTTACATCATGTTGAGAAAAAAATATGATGCATTTTTGGATCATTCAGGTGCAATAGGAAGAAGATATCGAAGATTAGATGAAGTTGGCGCACCCTTTGCAGTTACGATTGATCACCAGACATTAGAAGATGGTACAGTTACAATACGAAATCGTGACTCAATGAGTCAAGAAAGAATAAAGATCTCAGAACTTGATTCTCATCTTGCGCAAGCAACTGCTTTTCCCTGAAAAATTATACCATAAAACTGATCATTGATTTTCAGATACAAATGGCAATTCTACTGCTCTATACTTTACTTTAAGGTATACATCATCCATGGCATGAGCAGATGGTAGCAGGCCATTTGTAGATTCAATTTCTACTTTCCAATTACCACTCATTGAATCAATAGAGGTTATAGAGAATCTTTCAAGGGCATCATTAGGACCAGAGTATCGTATCCTGTAAATTTGATCACCAACTGTAATTGATTTAAAGTTGCCAGCAAGTCCCAATGTTGATTTTGTAACAAGACAGTCATTATCTGCTCCTATGATACATGTACCATCAGATGTAGTCACCTTGAATCGCATTGTACCATCATTTGTAAATGATGAATAAAGTGTGGATGCCTTTGCCACAGTATTATTTCCTACAGAAATATCAACGACATTTTCAAGTTTAGATATTGGCATACTTACTGTGCCAGGGAATGTAGTAATGTAAGATGGTAGAGCATCAATGGATTTTCCATATATCTCGGCTCTTGCTTGTATCGGATACTGATATACGTTACCAACTGTTGGAGTCTTCCATTCTAGATTTACTACATTTTGTCCGGTAGTAAATACTTGTGATGGTGAAGCATATGCAATGGCATTATTGACTAGCAACACAACACGTCCATAGACCGGTCCAGTAGAGTTGTTGGTATAGTATGCAGTAGGATGAGCTGTTGTACTCTCTATCCTTGCCATCTTTGCATCAAGCTCCAGATTACCAATAACAGGATAGCTTGGAGTTACTCCAATAGAATAGCTATTAGAATTGACTGTTTTTCCTGCAGAATTATGAATACTAATCCAGTATGTAAGTGCAGGTGATTTTATCATATCCTTTGAAATGGTTCCAGAGATAAGGTATGTAGAGTTTGATATCTGGATAGGTATAGTATTCATCTTTACCACATCATAACTAGTTACAGAATCTCCTGCTTTGACAAATCTGAGTTCTGCATTGTCAAGTGCGGTCTTGGTATCCACAATTGCATATACAGTTACTGATTGTGAATCCACAACATGATTATCTTCAGATGATGGAATCTTTACTCCATTATCTAGTTGGAATTTTACATCAAATATTCTGGGTGCACTGGTATCAACCTCTACTGGAACTACAGCTTGCTCTTTCTCAAAGGATACTTCACCTTGGCAGCTTGTTATTGTAATGGTCTTTCCTACAGAATAGATATCATGTCCCATTGCCTGTAAAGCTAGCACTTCAAATGTAGTTTCCTTAGAGTTTATCGGGGCTTCGTATACTAACTTCTTGATTGTGGCATTTTCATTTTCTACTGCAAATGGCTGTTCTTTAGCGGATGTAGCTTGAACTACTCCTGCTATTGATGTTCTCAATATTATACTTGGATTGTTATCAGAATAGGCAACAAGTATCTTTACGGTATTTGTGTTGCATGTATCATAGGATACATCAAGTATTTTTAGATCTGACAAGATTCCACCTTGTCCTATCGTAGATTCACTAGGTCCTGATTGACCAGAACTTGAGCTAGCTCCAATAGAACCTCCACCACCTAATGAAGACCCGGTGGATTGTCCTACAGAAGTAGAAGTTGAAGTGGAAGCGGATCTACTCACAACGCTGAAATTTGAAAAGTGAGGTGTCTTGAATTTGACATCACATTGTGTAGTACTGATTGATTTTACGGATACGATAGTAATTCCAGATGATGTCCATGTTGAACCAACTAGAGTATATACATCAATTACTGGACAACCATTTGCATCCTTTTGGATAGTATCAGATGTTGGTTTGTTTACATAAGTATCCAATGTTGCAGACGTTGCAAAGTTGTTTTTATCATTCCAATTGATTCCTGTTCCTGTCTCCTCATAAGGATATTTCACTTGCACAAACAGACTAACTGTCCCTGTGATTCCACTGCTAGATAGTTGAGTTATACTTGAAGGTACGACATTATTGCTTTCTACAACAAACCATTCTGATTTTGCATTACCAGTAGAAGATACTGAACTAGATGCAGTGATATTCATTTGTTTGAGCCCACCTGTTGAAGATATGGAATTACTTTGTACTGGAAGGATTATCTGTTGTCCAGGAGTAACTTTTGGAATAGATGGGGTGGTCACGAATTGGTTACTACTTGCAGAACCAGAGGCCACAAATGCAGGCAACACTGCAACAAGGTTTGATGATGTAGGCATTGTATAGTTTGGCACCTTGAGTGTATTCATGACAGTAGTTCCTGATGCAGATTGTGATAATGTTGCAGATAGACTGACTGATGACTGGGAAGATATGGCAGAGTTTATCGCAGTGATATTTTGTGAACCTGCAGTGATTAGTGATGGTAGTTCATGTACAGTAGATACTGTACTTGTCTGCGATCCGTTGACTATCTTTGCATCATACGAATTTTTCCATGTGTTAAAAGTTGTAGAATTGAGATCTGGAGATTCTGATTTGGTTGGAGGTAATTGTGATAGGTCAGTGCTAGTAGATACCAGTGTAAATGTATTAGTTGCATTGTTGGTACTTGCAGATACTGTTACGCGGTTAGACGGTACCAGAACATCATACGATGATGGAGTTGTAGTTTGCGTCACATTGTATGTGCCATAAAGTGCAGATGTGATCTTGATAATTCCACTGTTTGTAGTATCACTAACTGTAATGGATCCTAGACCAGTAGACGGGTTAGGTACTACAAGATAAGATGCTCCAGAGATTAGAGAGTTACCTGCAATTGTTTTGATTACAATAGAGCCACTAAATGATACAGAATCAGTTACTGATAGATTGTCAGAGAGTGATTGTGATGCGGACTTGACTTGACGTGTTTGTGAGCTAGAGTCAGATAGTACCATAGAGTCGGAGAGGGATTGTGTGTGAGGAATGCCTACACGACCAGATGATATAGAGTCAGACAATGTCATGGTATCTGAAAGTGACTTGGTTTGGGTGACACTTGGACGTGTTTGTGTGTTGGAGTCAGTCATGCCAAGATTGTCAGAGAGTGATTGTGATTTTGTTGCAGACTGTCTTGCAGCTGAGATGGAATCAGATGTGATCATGTTGTCAGATAGTGATTGAGATTGAGTGGTGACAGGACGTGTTACTGATGATGAATCAGTAACTGATAGATTGTCGGAGAGTGATTGAGATGCGGACTTGACTTGACGTGCAGCTGAGCTAGAGTCAGATAGTACCATAGAGTCGGAGAGTGGTTGTGTGTGAGTGATAGCAATGCGTGAAGCTGAGATGGAATCAGATAGTACCATAGAGTCGGAGAGTGATTGTGATTGGGTGACACTTGGACGTGTTTGTGTGCTGGAATCTGTCATGCCAAGATTGTCAGAGAGTGATTGTGATTTTGTTGCAGACTGTCTTGCAGCTGAGATGGAATCAGTTACTGATAGATTGTCAGAGAGTGACTTGGCGACTGACTTCATCTCAGATATCGAGTCTGTAAGAGAGATTGAATCAGAGAGAGATTTTAGTATCGGAGCTCTTTTGAATGCAACCGCACTCCATGAATATGCTGTGGTAACACTGGATTTCCAAGTAAAAGTAGTTGAGGTACTAGTAGCATTTAGTGCACTTCCTCCAATGCCCATTTTCAGATTTCCACCGCCACCAGTGTTAGCTATTAACGACCAAGATGTTGTTTGACTAGAGGTGAATACTGCCGCCGCGTTATTACCTGTAAATATATTATCTACTACAAGGTCACCATTATTGCTAGTTGCTACGTTGTTAAATGTTGTAGATTTTGCAGGTACAGCAGTGGCGGTACTAGTTGCATGTACAGGATTTGTCTGGTCTATGCCACTAATGGTAATTGCACCAGCCATAATGCCCTTTATTAAAGCAGAGCTACCAATTATGCATATGTTTTTGGTACCAGTATTTGGTGCAGTAAGATGCCATATCATGCTTAATGTTTTTACGCTACTTGCATCCTGTTCATCTGCACCAGAATCTGTAAATGATTGTGCATTACTATTACAGTTTGTACCAGATACACCGTCACCCCAAAGAACTTGAGTGACAGTCTCAAGACCTTGAGTGGCTTGTTCCACCCCCAGCCCAACAACTAAAACCTGATTGGTATGTCCTGTAGGAACTGTATAGCTAAAATTGAGATATTGACCTACTGTATGAACTGCTGCTGTAGTTCCTGCAGTATCTACATGAACAGGATCTACTGCCACATACCAATTCCTTGCCTCACTAAAAGTTGATTGATTACTTTGATCAACTATTACCTTTCCTAATGCATATAACTGTGGATATATCAAGGGCACAGAATAGGTATAAGTTACATTTGTACTGTTAGTTGCATCAAGATTTTGCTTCCATGTTATTATTTTTGTATCACCATTTTGGCTTACTGTTCCATCAGTTGTAATGTTAAGAACATTTGGAACATATTCTCTGATAGTAACTGGACCTGATCCAACAAATGATTTTACATTGATTGCAACATTGAAAATATTTGGATTGTTTACTGGGTCAATCTTGCTTTGTGCGGTTCTTACAATGTCAAATGCAAAGTTGTTTTCAACCATGAATGATGTAGTAAAATCAGTCTTGATAGAATTAGCTGTTGCAGCAACATTTACTGTATAGTTACCAGGTATTGAAGTGGCATAATGTGCATTGTATAATCCACATTCTGAACTAGTTATAGCACCATTTGCAGAAGAGAGTAATGTAATTTGGGAGTTTGGATCATTGACATTGAGAAGTATATCAGCATTACATACTGGATGTCCCATATTATCTAGAACCACAATTGTCATGTTTGCAGTCTGTCCTGGCTGATAGATGCTTTTTTCAGTATTTAGTGATACAAGGCCCCATGCATATTGATCCTGGGTGGTGTATGTCTTGCCGTCTGTTACAAGGGTGGTCTTGATTGTATAGATTCCAGGCTTGCCATATCGTCCTGATATCAATTTGATGTCAAATTTACCTTCCTTCATCTTTTTGAACTGGGATTTTATTGGAATCTCTTTACCGTCAGGAGCTATTACCTTTACAGATAATGTAGTATTTTTATCTGCCCACCCATTCTGCTGGACTGCCTGCATTGGAATATTTTTCATCTTTTTCATATCTGAATCCTTGAATATCTGTAGATTAAATTCAGGACTCTCAGACATCATGTAACTGCTCTTTAGATTCTGTATCACAGGAACAACTGGGAGAGAACCAGTATCATTGATTCCAGTAGAGTTTGATACAGAAGTAGAATTTAGCAGGGTTGAGTTGGATATTTGGCTGAGAATTGATGTATTGTTTAGACTAGTCATATTAAGACCAGTAGCATTGACAGGAATCGGAGTTAGGTTAACTGGTGCATATGAAAGTTCATCTTTTAGATACAGACCACTAACCTGAGCAGGAGTAAAGGTGGAATTATACAAGTTGACGCCCTGTATGGATCCTGAGAAGAGATTGCGTGGGTTCCTTGAAAGGCTGTTAAAATAGGCTCCAACTATCATGTCTGAATTGGAAGAGATATGGCTTACGTCTGTTGTTACTAGTTTTCCATTTACTGCAAGTGTTGGTATTCCTGCTAGGTGAAGGCTTGACTGGAGAGTTCCGTTGACATAGAGACTTATTGATGACCCGTTGTATGTGGCAACCAGATGTGTCCAGTCTTCCCCTAATGTACTAGTAGAGTTTACTGTACTCCACTTGATTCCATCATATACAGAAAATGTCGCTTTTTTTGCTGGTGGAATGTTATTGTTTACTGCAAGTGCAAATTGGTTTTCCTTGCTTATTACTGTAAACGTTCCAGATCCTTGAGAATAGTCAGGTTTTACCCATGCTGATAGGGTCAATGCATTGAGATTTGCAGTAGACGTAGCATCTGATGTTAGAAATCCATTGCCTTTTAGTTGGAGTAATTTACCATTAGTATCGTTTTGTATTCGTAATTTACCTGTAGATTTGGTATCATTAAGAGATGTGTCAAGCTTCCACAATTTCACAGGTAGGATAGAGTTGGCGGATAGATGAGAATCCAACTCCATTCCATCCATCAAGGATACAAGAGTGGAGTTGGATAGTGTAGAGTTGGATACAAGAGTAGAGTTGGTTAGTGTAGAGTTGGATACAAGAGTAGAGTTGGTTAGTGTAGAGTTGGATACAAGAGTGGAGTTGGTTAGTGTAGAGTTGGATACAAGAGTGGAGTTGGTTAGTGTAGAGTTGGATAGTGTAGAGTTGGATAGTGTAGAGTTGGATAGTGTAGATATAGGAGTAATAATTTGAGAATTAGTTCCATTGATATGTGACAAGTCAACTGTGCTGTTACTTGGTTGTGCATATGCCACACCCCAATAATTAGAAGATATCGACATTGGAGTTACAGCGGAAGATGCAACAAGAATAACAATAAAACAAAATGAAAAAATTCTTTTCAGATTGTATCGTAGTTTAACTTCTTTAATATCAATTAAGAGAAAACCTGAAAGAGGAATTAACAATACCAATAATGTCGGATTGTTTGGATCAGCCAAGCCATGTAATGTATAGATTACATTATTTTCTACAGAATTTAGTTGCAAATAGAAATCCTCAGATCCAAATTGAACTAACGATACAAGATTGGTGTTGTCAGACCAGATTTTATCTAATACATACATGACATTGTTTTCATTGATATTTTTTTGCACCAATGGAATTGTGTTTAGTAAAATCGGATTTCTATCAGATAATTTTTCTGTTGGAATAGAATTTTCAATAACAATTTTTTTTCCAGAAATTCTAATTCTGTCAGAGTTTGAAATTTTATCCATTGTAGTTTTTTCAAAGTTTTGTTGAACTATCGAAACAAAGTTTGGATTATAGTTATTTGTATAGATTCTCAAGTTTTCAGAAAGTTGAATATTGTATATCGTAGATATCTTTGGTAATACAACATCTTGTTTTTGTTGCGATTCAGAATTTATTGATACACCCATATTTTCTGTAAAACTAATTCTTACTGTTTTTGACATATGTGAACTTGGTGAAGATGATACCATATCAGAAGTTGGTACTAGATATTTTTGTGAACTGACAAAGGGTAAAACATCAGACTGGGCATATGCAATTCCTAAAATTGATGTAGAAATCATAAGAATGGAAAAAGTAGAAATTACTTTAACAAGTATACTAGTGCGATTATCCCTAAAGACCATATTTTTACTTGTAGGACAATATCAATAAGACCAGTGGAATTGTTAGAAACCAAATGGGACCAGAGTGGTAATTCAAGTCATGTACATAACCAATTTGGAACAACCGTTTTTGTATGAAAAATCATTGAAAATGGAATAACGCCAAGAAATTGATCTTCAAGATTTATTATTCATAATAATAGATCTTAGATTATTCTAAGAAAATTAGAAAATATGTTGTGTTATTAATGATGAAATTAAAAATAAAAAAGTTTTATATTTTTTATTTAATTTGAATTATAAAAAATTATAATAATTGAATCAATTGATTCAATTATTTAACGATAAATTTACAACATAAAATAACATCAATAACATGACACAGGTATGTATTTTATACATATGAAATTCAATGATATTATGAAAATTTTTCTCATAATATTGATGTTAGTCCTTTCAATAATAATTTCATTTTTTTATATTGATGATTCCATAATCAAAAATATATTTTTAATTCAACAAAATAACGTTTCAAGTGTAATTAATCCATATGAGTTTGGTCCATGGGCATTTCCAATTCTTATTTCCAATCTCGTTCTACTTTCAATGTACATATCATATCAAAAAAGAATTTTTCCAAGAATAATAACAGAATCAACCAAATTCATTTTTAATTTTGAAGTATCACGTAAGATTGCATTTTTTACAATTTTGATTTTACTTTCAACATATGTTGTATGTAGTATTGAAAGAGTTCTTGCCCCAGAAATCAACGGTGGAGATTATATTCTAACATACCAAGGTGCAGAGCAATTCAACTCAACTGCTGCCATCAAGGGACTAACAGAAGGAGGAGCTGTAGTACATTACAGTCTTATTGCAACATCATTGAAAATACTTGGAAATATCAGAATAATTCCGTTTATAGAAAGCATTTCTCTGCTTGTGCTCACATATTTTATAACAAAAGAGATCACACAAAAAAGATTTGCAGGAATAG
>DASUKX010000002.1:0-2661 GCA_036278495.1 Nitrosotalea sp. | reverse complement strand
CTAGTGATTGAAGCAATACCGCTGTCATCAGTTCCAGTGGCTTGTCCAATTGATATTGGTGTCAAGATTCCAGTTGCTTCAATTGTCATGTCAGCAGGAGCTGTAATAGACGGAGGAGTGTGATCATTAGGAGCCGTGATTTTGATGGTATTGGCTTGAGTGGTGTTTTGTGCTGCTGCTACTTGTTGTGTAGTTGTTTGTGTTTGGTTTGCAGTTTGGGTCTGTGTTTGTGTCGTAGTTGCAGGTAAAGCCGCAGCCTGGACAAATTTCTGAATTCTGTTATTATTTGAATCCACAACAAAGACATTTCCGTTCGAATCTACAGCAGTAGAACGTGGAGTATCAAAAAAGTCAGCACCTGTACCTTGGCTTCCCCAAGATGTGACAGTGTGACCGTTAGTATCAAGTTCTACAATTCTGTTATTTCCCGTGTCTGCAACATAGATATTTCCTGATTTATCGATAGACATTCCAAGTGGAGTCTGAAGATTTGCACCGCTTGAACCGCTAAATGATTTTAAAAAGACGCCGTCTTCTGTGAATTTTTCTATTTTATTTCCACCGGAATCAGCTACATAGATACTTCCTTGTGAATCAGCAGCAACTGCACGCGGAGAAAGAAACTCGCCGTCACCTAGTCCACTCTGTCCAATACTGAGCAAGAATTTTCCAGTGCTGTCAAACTTTTCAACTCTGCTGTTTCCTGTATCAACAACATAAACATCACCAGTAGGATCTACTGCCACACCTTGTGGAAGTAAGAACTGGCCATGGTTTGATCCTTGGCTACCCCACTTTGCTACAAATTTACCTGTGGTATCAAATTTTTGAATATTATTTTGTGCATTGTCAACAACATAGATTGAATCGCTTGTTACTGCAAGTCCTGTAGGTGCATTGAACTGACCATCACCGCTACCTTTTGTTCCAAAAGTAAAGAGAAAGTTTCCATTGTTATCAAATTTCTCGATTCTTCGATTTCCAAGATCAGTCACGTATACATTTCCTGATGAATCAACTGATACTCCTTGAGGAAATGCAAATTGGCCAGTGTTTTGTAGTCCATATGTACCCCATTGTACAGAAAACGATGGTGCTGAGGTAGTAGCCCAAGAATAGTCAAGAAACGTACTTGACAGTACTAGTATCATAATCCCAATTAGAACTGGGTAAGTCTTCAACACGAACAAATTGCAAGATACTCAAAAGATCTCCTAAGTGAGTAATTGTTACAATTTTGGTCAATTCTGGTAAATTAGAATGGCTTGTTGACTTCTCTTGTGAATACATAACTTGCAAGTGCAACCATGATTACCACAAAACCGGATATTACAGCCAGTTCAATTGCCACAGGTACCAGTTGGACAGTACCTGTCATCATTTGCCTTATGAGAAGTACGGCATATGTTACCGGATTTAACCTTGCAACAAATGCAAGCCAAGATGGTAATAGTTCCAACGGAAAGAGGGCTGGACTCAACATGAATAGAGGCATTCCAAGAAAGTTGATGACTCCCCAAAAGGTCTCCTGGGACTTGGACGTTGCAGCAACTATGACAGATATTCCAGAAAATCCCAACGAGAATATAGTTACAGTCAACAAAATTGGAAATATCACAAGCAAATTTGAGATGTGTACTCCCAATGCAAGTGCGATTCCAAGAATCAGACTTGATTGTAATGTAGATATCAAAGATATCGCAAGCATCTTTCCTAATGCGATTGAAGACCTTGATACGGGAGAGACAAGAGCTTTATTCATGAAACCATATCGCCTGTCCCATAACGTATTGACACCACCAAAAATACTTGTGAATATTGCAGTAAGCATTATCACACCAGGTGCCATGAATTCAATGTAAGATCCGCTAAAGCCAACAGACTGTATCAATGGTCTTGTGCTTGCAAATGTATTTCCCATTACTATGATCCAAATTGCAGGCTGGATGAGTCGTATCAGTATTCCACTGCGCGATTTTTTGTATCGCTTCATCTCCCTCCAGAAAAT
The DNA here is from genome assembly GCA_036278495.1 of Nitrosotalea sp. GTDB lineage: Archaea > Thermoproteota > Nitrososphaeria > Nitrososphaerales > Nitrosopumilaceae > Nitrosotalea. The sequence goes on along the minus strand of DASUKX010000002.1, from coordinate 653 downwards.
GGTATACGAATCAACCAACATTGTCATGCTCGAATCCTCCTCATCCTTTCTCGCATTTTCTTTCTATCATATTTTCCATCATCTTCTCTTAGCTCACGACCTGTATGGGATAAAAACACGTCATCAAGTGTTGGTTTTGTAAGAGAGATGTTTTCTATTTTTATTTCAAGATTGTTTGCCTGCTGGAAAATTTGTGGGGTTAGCTGGTCTCCACTTGTTGTAAATACCGTCACAATGGAACCATTAGTTGATACATCCTTTACTGTAGGAGTTTTTTTTATCTCAGAGACTAGCCTGTCAAGTTTTATTTCAGAGTCAATCTCAAAGACTACAATCTCATTTCCTAGAGCATTTTTGAGCTCCTTTGGGGAGCCGGTTATCTTGATTTTACCATTATCAATTATTGATATGTTATTGCAGAGCTTGTCTGCCTCTTCCATGTAATGGGTGGTAAGAAAGATAGACATTCCAAATTCGTTATGGATTTTTTTGATATATTCCCAGATTTTGTACCTTGTCTGGATATCAAGCCCTAGGGTTGGCTCGTCCAAAAACAAGACTTTGGGCATGTTGAGCAAGCCTCCACCGATATCGAGTCTTTTTCTCATGCCTCCAGAGTATGTGACGGCAGTCTCGTGTTGCCTGTCTGCAAG
>DASUKX010000001.1:0-4023 GCA_036278495.1 Nitrosotalea sp. | reverse complement strand
CTTTTCTTCAAAAAATTTTGTAAAAGACTAAATTATACACAACTATGACCCTTCGCTATGGGTTCGTAGCTCAGCCAGGTAGAGTACCGGACTTTTAATCCGGCTGTCCGGGGTCCGAATCCCCGCGAACCCGCTTAAAATCAGCAAGCATAGAGAATCAGTCATACTGGATATCAGGTTGTAGTAAACTATCAATTGGTTTCAAAAATAGGAGAATTCTAACTAACTTAGGTTCAGTTCTGGAAATTCGGCTTGTTTTATTCCCAAATCATGCTGAAGTGTTCTGATCTTCTTTGCATATTCAGTCATTCTGGTGTTATCACTCTGTACCTTTGCGATTTTGTATCCACGCCAGGCTTTTTTGAGTGCACCCCATGTCTGACCTGCAGTATAGTTAGGGTTGTTTGTTTGTGGTTGTACGAATTGGTACATACTAAAGGATGAGTTGTAAAAATCAGATATCAGTGCATATGTTAAGTAAAATCAATACAAAAGTCAAGTTTCTCACATTAAATTCAGATAATTAGTAAATTTATCTGTAAAATCTTTAATTTTTTTATGTTTTTGACATATTTCAAGTTTTGTTTTTCATCAGGATGTTTAGACGGGTTTCCAAATTTTCAACAGCCTCTCGTACTTCGTTTGTCCTCTTGCGAGTCCCTAGTACATATGCCTGAATTTTTCTTTTTCTTTCCGTAATCATTTTTTGCTGTTCATGCTTGCCAGAAGATCCTTGTGATCTTCTAGTATCAAGGGACGATTCAGGAGTTGTAGATTGGATGATTTTGTAGAGTTCCTTGGCATTGATTTCATTAGAAGGAATTGTTTCTTTTACTTCAGATACTGACAGATCTGTTAGAGATTTTTTTGAGTTTGATGCAATTTGTACCAGATGTCCAACTATTTTATGGGACACCCTAAATGGTATACCCTTTCGTACCAAATGTTCTGCAATATCAAGAGAAATTGAAAATCCACCATCTATTGCCTGTCGCATTTTTTTCTCGTTTACAGTCATGGTTTTAAGAAGAGAATTGATCACAAGTAGTGACGATATAATTATCTTCGAAGTAGGCCAAATTGATACTTTGATTTGTTGTAGATCTCTATTATATCCAGACGGCAAACCTTTGAGATTTGACAATATCGCCATCTGATATCCTATCACTTGTGCAGTTTTACCCCGAATTAGCTCAAGGATATCTGGATTTTTTTTCTGTGGCATGACACTGGATGTGGAGGTAAATTTGTCAGATAGTTCAAGGAAAGAAAATTCCGAGGTAGACCAGATGATAAAATCCTCTGCCATTCTACTCAGGTTTGTCATCAGAATTGAAGAATTTCCCACATATTCAGCTACAAAATCTCGTGATGATGTTGCATCAATCGAGTTTTCTACAAGTCCTTTGAATCCGAGCATTTTTGCAGTAGATTGTCGGTTAATTGGAATACTTGTACCTCCAACTGGACCTGCACCAAGAGGAGATTCATTGACTCTGCCATATGCAACATAGAATCTATCAAGATCACGAAAGAGTGCATCAGAGTACGCAAGAAGAAAGTGTGAAAACAATCCAACTTGGGCTTGTTGCAGATGAGTATACAATGGCATTATGGCATCTTGATATTTTTCTGCCAGTTGTATCAGAGTAGAAATGACCTCATTTATACAAAAACATACAATATTGATATCATCACGTATCTTCATACGTATGTCAAGTGTAACTTGGTCATTTCTTGAACGTGCAGTGTGCATTTTGCCACCAGCCTCTTTTCCGGCCTTTTTTATTACTAGAGATTCAATTAGTTCATGAATATCCTCAGCTTCTGATTTTTCAGAAAAATTTTCTTTTTTGAGTTTCTCTAATGCGCCAAGGATCTTTTCTGCTTCAGCTTTTGTAATAATTTTATTTTCCAAAAGCATCAAAGTATGAGCCTGGCTTCCAAGTATATCATACAGTGCAATTTGAAAATCATCTGAAATTGACGAAAGAAATTCTAATGTGTTTTCATCTAGTTTTCCTTCTAATCTAGATCTGTACATCAATTTAGGAAATAGAATGGTTATATATAGCATAGACGCTTTTTTGATTTATGTCACAGGCATCTCAAGACCTGAGAAGACAAATTTTCGATGAACTAACAAAAGTAGTTGATCCAGAAATAAATGTCTCAATAATGGAGCTTGAACTAGTGGATAATATCGATATTACAGGATCCGAAGTTAAAATTGATCTACACTTGACCAGTCCATTTTGTCCAGCAATATTTGGATTCAAAATTGCACAAGATGTACATGACAACTTGCTCAAGATAGATGGGATAAATGATGTGAAAGTAAATGTTTCAAATCATTTCATGGCAGAAGCCATAAACAATCAGGTAAATACAAGTAAAAATCCTAAAAAGCCCTAAAATACTATTTGTTAAACCCTAGAAGATATCCCCTAAGCAATTGTATAGCCATTGCAGGATCAACACCTTTTGGACAAACATGGCTACAAGATCCTGCAAAGTGACATCTCCATATTCCATGAGAATCATCTATAATTTTTAGCCTCTCGTCTTTTCCTTTATCTCGGTTATCTGCTACATACCTATAGGCTTGTGCAAGTCCCTGTGGACCAATAAACGATGTATCAGTAGCCATTGTAGGACATGCTGAATTACACAGACCACATTTAATACAGTAAGAAAACTGGAGAAACTTTTCAAGATCCTGAGGTGTTTGTATAAATTCCTTTGATTCCGGTGTTACCTCAGAATCTTCACGTATGATAAATGGCTTCATTTTTTTGTGATTTGAAATTAGTTGTTTAAAATCAACTGCAAGATCTCTAATTATTGGAAAGTTATTCATGGGTTCAACAGTTACAACATTTGAATTCAATTCAGAGATCTTGGTATAACAAGCAAGTGCTGGTTTTCCGTTAATTTTCATTCCACAAGAACCACATGATGCCTGTCTGCAAGAATATCTCACTGCTACAGAATGATCAAAGTTTTGTTTTACATACAATATTGCCTCTAGAACAGTAGTCCATTTCTGAACTGGAATCTGAAATTCAGAAAAAGACGCTTCTTGTCCTTCCGACGGATTTGATCTAGATATCCTAAGAGTGATAGTATTTGGCTGATCAGTAGGTTTCGTTTTTGAATTTAATTCTTCAGATGGTTTTGGTACTGCCACAACTGCCATGTCTAAGAAACCCCCATTCCTGCCATCAATATAGTTCTTGAGCCATAAGCAATCAATATGGCCATTGCTGCAAGAGATCCATAGTTTATCATTTTTTCATATGTTGAACCTTGTTTTAGTTCCAAGAGAATTACTCGAAGACCATTAAAGCCATGTACTGAAAGTAGGACCAATAAAACTTCTAACATTAATGCGTATGGAAGAAAATGATAATTTGCAATGACATTTTGATATTGTAATGAATCAGAAAACTTTTGTGACATTCTCATCAGTATGTGTACTGCTACAAGCGCCACAGCTCCTAGTGCTGTCCCATAATGTATTTTCATGATGATACTTTCTCTCATCTTAATCACCAAATAGTACAGATGCACCATACATCATGGCTAATGCTGCAAGAGCAATAGAAACCCATATGCAGAGTCTTTGTTTATAGTTTAACGATGCTGCCTTGTATGGATACTCAGGCTGACCAGGTTTTCCAACTCCTATACCTCCATGACCAAGCATGACACGAATGCCATTTGCAGTATGAAATACACACATTCCAATTACAAGCGTAAGAAGAATGTGACCTTGTGGGGTTTGTGTTAATTCAAGCATCTTGTCCCAAGCTATTTTTCCATTGACGATTGTGCTTGTTTCATAAATATGGCCTATCAAATATGCTAGTAATCCAAGTCCGGTGAGTCTCTGTAACCAATATGCAACTCGCTCCATTCCATAGCGAGTCGGATTTGCCATTCCCTTTATACCTTCACGGTTTGACAATCTTTCTGCCACTAGTATTTCCTCTCCACTGGCTTGTATTTAGTGATAGTTAC